>DASYYD010000425.1:0-11025 GCA_035934195.1 Allostellaceae bacterium
GTGCCGAAACCCTGGTTGTTGGCTGCCGCCACGCCGGGAGCGGTCCGCGCGCTCGCGTATTGCTCGCAGGCGGCCTGCTCGGCGGCGAATTGATCGAACGATTTCCCCGGCCCCGGCGCGACCGGAATGGTCGGCCCCGGCGGCGGCGCGGCGCACGCGGCGAGGGTCAACGCGATCGCCGCCGATCCCGCCCGCTTGGCGTTGATGAACTTCACGAAATCCCCCCGTTTGTCACGGATCTCCGCTGCTCCGCCGGCCATGTTAAGCCGAATTCGCCCGGCGCGGCAAGGCGAGCTCAGCCGGCCGCCGGGATGTCGAGGACGCACTTCAGGGCTGCGCCGCACGCGACGCTTGCGCGCGAGGGGCCTCTGCTAGGATCATGGCGGCGAAGCAAGAAAGGAAGCGCGATGGCCTATGACCTCTTGATCCGCGACGGCCGCATTGTCGACGGCTCGGGCATGCCGGCATTCCGCGGCGATGTCGCCGTCAAGAACGGCAAGATCGCCGAATTGGGCAGGCTCTCGGGGCCGGCGGACAAAGTCATCGACGCGCAGGGCCGGGCGGTGGCGCCGGGCTTCATCGACAATCATTGCCATTACGACGCGCAAGTCACCTGGGACCCCTTGTGCTCCTATTCCTGCGACCACGGCGCCACGACCGTCATCTTCGGCAATTGCTCGCTGTCGCTGGCGCCGGTGAAGAAGGGGCAGGAAGAGCGCCTCGCCGAATTCCTCTCTTATGTGGAAGCGATCCCGATGGAAGTACTGCGGACGCTCGAATTCGGCTGGGAGACGGTGCCGCAATACATCGAGCAGCTCGATCATCATCTGGGCGTCAACGTCGGCAATCTGATCGGCCATTCGGCGGTACGCTATTACGTCATGGGCGATGATTGCCAGAAGCGCACGGCGACCGACGACGAGATCAAACAGATGCAGGCGTTGGTGCGCGACGGCATGAAGGCCGGGGCGCTAGGGCTCTCGGTGTCGCGCAATCAGGGCCACTACGATCCGCAGGGCGTGCACATCCCGGCCCTGTGGGCCGACGAGCAGGAGATCTTCGCGCTCGGCGACGTGCTTCGCGAGCTCGGCACCGGCGTCATCCAGTCGGGCGGCGGCAATGGCGCCGAAATGAAAGACGGGCTGATGAGCCGGCTTTCGGAAGCCACCGGCCGCACCGTCGTCTACAACAATCTCTCGCAGTCGATGCGCCGGCCGGATCAATGGAAAAAGGAGATGGCGCAGGTCGACAAGACGACCGCGGCCGGCATTCGCGCTTTCCCGATGTGCACGCCCAACCGCATCACCGATTACTTCACATTGCGCAATTGTCAGGAGTTCCGCGGGCTGCCGACCTGGCACCCGATCCTCCTTTCTTCGCCCGAGGCGATGCTGCGCGCCTATAGCGACCCGGCGGTCCGCAGGAAGCTTCACGAGGAGGCGATCGAGTTCAAGCTCGCCACGCCCCCGCCCGGCATCTGCACGACCTGGTGGGACTACATGGTATTACAGAGCGCGGTATTGCCGAAGAACCAGGAACTGGAAGGCAAGACGCTCGGCCAGATCGCGCAGATGCAGGGCAAGGGCATCATCGACGCCTTTCTCGACCTCGCCGTCGAAGAGCATCTCGACAGCGAATGGCTGCACGGCGAGATCAATGTCGACAACGCCGCGATGGCGCAGATCTTGACATATCCCAATGCCGTCATCGGGCTATCGGACGGCGGCGCGCATGTGCAGTTCCAGAGCGGCTTCGGCTTTTCGACCCGGCTGCTTTCGGAATGGGTGCGCGAAAAGCGGGTCATCGGCCTCGAGCAGGCGGTGCGGCGCCTGACCTTCGATTCGGCGTCGGTGTTCGGGCTCTACGACCGCGGCCTGTTGCGCCCCGGTATGGCCGCCGACATCGTGGTCTTCGACCCCGAGACGGTGCGGCCGCTGCCGCTCGAAGTCGTGCATGATTTCCCGACCGGCGCCAAGCGCATCAAGGAGCCGGCCGCCGGCATCGCCGCGACGATCGTCAACGGCGAGGTATTGCTCGAAGACGGCAAGCACACCGGCGCATTGCCGGGCCGCGTCTTGCGCAACACGTATTACCGGGCTTCGCACTAAGCCCCTCACCCCGACCCTCCCCCCGCCGGCGGGGGGAGGGAGGGACCCGCATCAGCGGCAGGGTGAGGGGCAATTCCGGGAGGCGCGCATGCCGGTATTGAAGCTGGCCGATCTCGACATGCATTACGCGGTCGACGATTTCACCGACCCGTGGCGCAAGCCCGAGACGATCCTGCTGCTGCACGGCAACGCCGAGAGCGGCGCCGCCTGGTATGGGTGGGTCCCGCATCTCGCCCGCCGTTACCGGCTGGTGCGCCCGGACATGCGCGGCTTCGGCGCCTCGACGCCGATGCCGCGCGATTATCCCTGGACGCTCGATGGCCTCATCGACGACTTCACCGCGCTGATGGATGCTTTCGGCGTTCCGCGGTTTCATCTCGTCGGCGCCAAGATCGGCGGCACGATCGCCCGCGCCTTTGCCGCGCGGCGGCCGCAACGCGTCGAGAGCCTCGCCGTCGCCGGCACGCCGCCGCCGCGCCGCGACGCCGCCGAGGCGCGCGTTCCCGAGCTCGTCGCGGGGTTCGAGAAGGACGGCGTCGAGCCGTGGGCGCGGCGCACGATGGCGGGCCGCCTTGGCAGCGGGTTTCCGCCGGAAGGGGTCGAGTGGTGGATCCGCTTCATGGGCCGCACCGCCGTCTCGACGCAGATCGGCTTCATGCAGACGATCGCGGTCGCCGACATCCGCGCCGACCTCGCGAAGATCGCCTGCCCGACCCTCGTCATCACGACGCCGGAGAGCGGGCTCGCCTCGGTCGCCGAAACCCGCGCCTGGCAGGAACAGATCGCCGGCTCGGAGCTTTTGGTGCTGCCGGGCAATTCCTACCATGTCGCGGCGAGCAATGCCGAAGACTGCGCCAAGGCGACACGCGACTTCATCGGGCGGAGCACCGGCCGCCGCTGAAACGGGAGAGAGGCAATGGCGCAAGCTCGTCAGGTTGCGATTGTCACCGGCGCGGGAAGCGGCATCGGCCGGGCGATGACGCTCGGGCTGCTCGGTGCCGGCATCGAGGTCATGGGCGTCGACCGCGAAGCCCCTTACCTCGACGAGCTTAAGGAAGCCGCGGCGGCGCGGCAGGTAGCGGCGGCGCTGCATCCGCTCGTGGCCGATCTGAGCGAGCCGCAATCCTTCGATCGGATCGCGCGCGCGGCGCTCGACGCCTGCGGCCAAATCGACATCCTCGTCAACAATGCGGGCATTGGGCAGGGCTCGGTCCGCGCCGACCAGCGCCACAACCCGCTGCGCTTTTGGGAAGTGACACCCGAGCAATGGGGGCGCTTCCTCGCCGTCAACGCGACGGCGCCCTTGCTGATGGCGCGCGCCGCCGCGCCGCACATGCTGCGGCGAAAGCGCGGGCGGATCGTCACGGTAACGACGAGCCTCGGCACGATGCTGCGCCGCGGCTATGTGCTCTATGGCGCGAGCAAGGCGGCGGCCGAGGCGGCGACGGCGGTGATGTCGGCCGATCTCGCCGGCACCGGCGTCACCGCCAATGTGCTGGTGCCGGGCGGCATGACCGACACCCGCATCGTCCCCGACGCCGCGGTCGCCGACCGCGGCAAGCTGTTGCGCCCCGCGATCATGGTCCCGCCGCTCTTGTGGCTCGTCTCCGAAGCCGCCGCTGAAGTTACCGGCCGGCGCTTTCTCGCAGTGCATTGGGATGCGCGCTTGCCGCCCGCCGAGGCGGCGGAAAAATGCGGCGCGCCGATCGCCTGGAAGAGCATCGCGACGATGCCGATCGAGCCCGATTGAACGGGATCAGACCGCTATCCGCCGTTCCTCCTCGGCGAAGAGCGGCATCACTTCGCGGGCGAAGCGGCGCAAGCTCTCGCGCCCGCGCGCGCCGCCGCCCGAGCCGCCGCCATTGACGAGAACATAGCCGACCCCGGCGCGGCGCAGCTCTTCGAGGCGCTCGGCGATCTCGCCGGGGTTGCCGTACATCGCGCTCCCCCGGTTGACCGCGTCGGGGTCGCCGGTGGCGCGGTCGGGGCCGCCGTGCACGGTGCCGTCGGGCCGCGTCGCGAGCTTCAGCTGGCGCATCCGGTTGGCGAGCCGCCGCTCGAGCGCGGCCTCCTTTTCGGCGGTGTTGCTCGCGACGAAAAAGGCGCGCGTCACGCCGATCTGCATCGGGTCGAAGTGGCGCCCCATCGCCTCCCTCGCTTCGCGATAGACGGCGACGGCGCGGCCGACATCCTCGGGCGAGGCGTATTGGCCGAGCAGCAGATTATAGCCGCGCTCGGCACATTGGCGCACCGAGCGGTCGCCGCCGGCGCCCATCCAGATCGGCGGATGCGGCTTTTGCGCTGCCGGCGGCTCGACGACGATGTCGTCGAACTGCCAATACTTGCCGCGATGCGAGAACGGCTCGTTCGCAGTCCACGATTTGAGGATGACCGAGAGGCATTCATCGAAGCGCGCCTCCGTTTCCTCCATCGGCACGCAGAAACCGGCGAATTCGTTGTAGCGGTAGCCTTTGCCGATGCCGAAATCGAGCCGGCCGCCGGAGAGCAGGTCGAGCGTCGCGGCCTGCTCGGCGAGCAACACCGGATTGTGCCAGGGGAGCACGATGACGGCGGTGCCGAGGCGCAGATGCCGCGTCCTCGCGCCGAGCCAAGTCAACAGGTTGAGCGTCGCCGAAACCTGGCCGAACCCGGTGAAGTGATGCTCGACCACGAAGGTGCCGTGGAAACCGAGCGCTTCGGCCTCGACATTGTATTCGATGAAGTCGTGGAAACCCTCGCTCGAATCGAATTCCGGGCCGCCGCGCCGCGCCTGCGCGCTGCCGAAAAGACCGAACCGCATCGCTCACCCTTTCTTGTTCGACCGCGGGCCAAGGTATGCCGGCCGCCGCGATAAGGGAAATGCCGAGTTTCGATTGTTCCCATATCGAGGCGGCATGACCGCGCCTATTTCGGCCGCCAGCCGAGCCAGTCGCAGATCGCCTGGCCCATGACCAATTCCTTGTCGCGGCCCGAGAGCCAGGGCAGCTCTTCGGTGAACATCGTGACGCACTGACGGTAGGAGCAAGGCATGCGCGTGATGTCGGTGCCCCAGAAAGAGCGCTCTGGCCCGAAGGCGTCGAAGATGCGCTGCAGGTGCGGGTGGATGTTGCGGTAGGGGTAGGGTGCGGTCGAATAGCTCGGCGCCCCCGACATCTTGACCGCGACATTGGGCAATTTGGCGAGCGCCAGCATGTCGGCGAGGTCGGCGAAGGCCGCGTCGTCCTTGCCGGCGCCGCCGCCGCCGTGGCGGCCGAGATGGTCGATGTGCATCTTGAGCCCGGGATGGCGCTCGGCGATCTTGCCGAAGGCGGCGATATGCCCGCCGGCCAGGAGCCCGACCGGCAGCCCCTCCTTCTCGGCGGCGTCCCAGAACCAGTCGACCGAGCCGTCCTCCCACCAGCTCTGCTGGTGCGGCTGATTGAAGGTGAAGCGGAAGCCGACCATGCCGGGCCGCTTGCGCCAATTCTTGAGGATCTCGAGGCGGTTCGCCGCCTGCAGGTCGAAATGCCCGAGGATGCAGAATTTATCCGGATGCGCCTTTACCGCCTCGACGGCGAGGATATTGACCGGCTCGCCCAATGCGCTCGGCGGATGGATGACGGCCGCGTCGACCCCGGCCTCGGCCATCTCCTTCAGAACATCGTCCTTCGAATAGGTCGGGATCTGCCGGTGCTGCGGCGACATCTTGCCGTTTTGCCAGATATGCACCTGCGAATCGACGATGCGCATCGTTGTCTCTCCCGAATTCGCCGCGGCCCGCCCACGGTTTCATCCGCCGCGAGCTTAGATTGCCGAGCCGGGATAGGGAAGCCGTCCAAAACGTCGGGGTGATGGCAACCGACCAGCGAGAGTATGATTTCAGTTCAAAAAAATTCCCTTGCGGTCCGCCAAGATTTCGCGCAATCATCGATTAGCATCCAAAGGATAAAAGGGCATGAGCGAAAACGTTCCTCGGCGGCGCTCTCTTGTGCGTGGCCTGGTCCTCGGAGGGCTCGCTCTCCTCCTGGCGGCTCAGAACCAGGCCGTCGCCCAGAGTTGGACGCTGACGACGCTCTACAGCTTCTGCGCCATGGCGCAGTGCATCGACGGCCGCGACCCGCGCGGCACCCTGATCTCGGACAATGCCGGCGACCTGTACGGCACCACCGCGAGTGGCGGGTTCAACCTGCTCGGCACCGTCTTCAAAATCGATCCCTTCGGCAATGAGACCGTCCTTCACAACTTCTGCTCGCGTTTCGATTGCAATGACGGTTCGCGGCCTTTCGCCGGTTTGATCAGGAACGCGAAAGGCGTCCTCTACGGCACGGCCCGCGGGAGCGGCTCGCGCCATCACAGCGGCAACCCCGGCGGGGTGGTGTTCAAGGTGACGTCCGGCGGCGAGAAGAGCCTCTGCAATTTTGGCTCTGTGCATTGCCCGACGGGCGCGCTTCCGATGGGCTCCCTGATCAGGGACGCCGAGGGCAACCTCTATGGCACGACTTCCGGGGGCGGCACGAATTTCATCACGAACTTCAATTGCTGCGGCACGGTGTTCAAGGTGTCGCCGGACGGCGAGGAGACCGTCCTCTACAGCTTTTGTTCGGCCGCCAACTGTCGCGACGGCGCCAGTCCCCAGGCCGGGCTGACAATCGACCCGTCCGGCAACTTTTACGGCACGACGCTGTTCGGCGGGGCCTTTCAGGCGGGCACCGTCTTCGAGCTTACGGCCGGGGGAACGGAAAAGGTTCTCTATAGCTTCTGCGTGGCTGTCAGCTGTGCCAACGGCATCAATGGCTCGCACCCCGGCACGGGGCTCGTCCGGGACGCATCGGGGAATCTCTTCGGCACGACACTGTACGGCGGCCTCAACGACAAGGGCACGGTATTCGAGGTCACCCCCGGCGGCGTGGAAAAAGTCCTCTACAGTTTCTGTTCGGTTGCCGCCTGCACCGACGGCGAGTACCCGCAGGCGGGCCTCATCCTCGACGGGTTGGGAAATCTCTACGGCACCACCAAAAGCGGCGGCGACAATTTCCACGGCACGGTGTTCAAAGTCGCGGCCGACGGAACGGAGAGCGTGCTCTACAGCTTCTGCCCGATCGCCGGCTGCAGCGACGGCAAGGCGCCGCGCGCCGGCCTCCTGATGGACAAGTCCGGCAACCTTTTCGGCACGACCTCCGCAGGCGGCGTCAACGGCAAAGGCGGCACGGTATTCGAGCTCGCGCCCCCCTAGCGGCCGCGCCTCTCCCCATCGGACGGGAGTCGACCGCATAGGGTCGTGACGGCTGGAGCCAACCTAGAGTAGTATGCGTTGCATAAAGCAAGGAGTTCCGGTAACCCAACCGGTTCCTTTGAGGGGGGCCGCATGCACGGGCGCCATACCCGATCGGGGCGCATTCTCTATCTCCTCGCGCTCAGCGCGATCGCTTTGCTCCTCGCCGCGACCGCTCCCCCCGCTGTCGCTCATCGGTGGGTGTTCAGGCTGCTTCACAGCTTCGCCAACGGCGCGGACTTCGGCGGGACGGATGGCAGCCAGCCGCTCTCGGGCTTGGTCATCGACAAATCCGGTAATCTTTTCGGCGCGACCTTCGCTGGCGGCGCCAACGGCGGCGGGACGGTGTTCGAGGTCACGCCCGACGGGCGGGAAAGGGTCGTGTACAGCTTTTGTGCCGTCGCGAACTGCGCCGATGGGCAATATCCCAATGGCGTGATTATGGACGCCTCGGGCAATCTCTACGGCACCACGTATTTTGGCGGGGCCAATGCCGGCGGCGCTCTGTTCGAGGTAATGCCGGATGGACGGGAAACGGTGCTTCACAGTTTTTGTTCGCCGCAATGCGCCGATGCCTGGGGTCCGGCAAGCGGCTTGATCATGGACGCGGCCGGCGATTTATACGGCACCGCGGAACTTGGCGGCGCGAACGGCGGCGGCACCGTGTTCGAGTTGACGCGCGGGGGCGTCGAGCGCGTCCTCTACAGCTTCGGCTCGGCTGAGAACTTTGCGGACGGCTTCTCTCCTATCGCCGGTCTGCTTATGGGCAGCGGGGGCGTTCTCTACGGCACGACGCTGGTCGGCGGCGCGAATGATGGAGGCACCGCGTTTGCGCTGAGGCCCGGCGGCGAAACGGTGCTCCACAGTTTTTGTTCGGTTGCCGATTGCGCCGACGGCTTCTTACCGTCGTCGGTCCTGATTGCGGACCGCTCCGGCAACCTTTACGGCACGGCCCAGAACAGCAGTTCCGGCACCTTCGCGACGGACGGAGGAACGGTATTCCAGTTGACGCCAGAGGGAGTCGAAACGGTGCTGTACACATTTTGCTCGCTGGAGAATTGCCTCGACGGCCGGAACCCTTGGGCCGGACTGTTGGGGCGCCGCGACGGCAGCCTCTTCGGCACGACCTACGGCGGTGGCGCGTTCGGCTACGGAACGGTTTTCAGGATTGCGCCGGGCGGCAGCGAGAGGGTTCTCCACAGCTTTTGCTCTGCTCCGAATTGCCTCGACGGGCAGGGCCCGGTAGCGCCGCTGATCATGGACAGATCGGGGAACCTTTACGGCACCACCCAAGCGGGCGGCGCCTACCGGGGCGGCACGGTATTCGAGCTGGTCTGCGAGTAGAACGCAGCGCCCGTTACGCCGGGGTGAGCCGAAGCGAAGGCTTCCGGGGATTGTCTCGGCTGCCGCTCTCTGCTGTGATCGCACCGGCGACGGAGGGTGCGACATGGCGGAATTGCGCAGCGTGAGCCTGCCGGGCGACGAACGCGTGCCGGCGCTGGGGCAGGGCACCTGGCACATGGGCGAGAGCCGGCGGCGGGCCGCGGACTCTATCTGTTGCACTGGCGCGGCTCGGCGCCGTTCGCCGAGACGCTCGAAGCCTTCGAAGAGCTGCAGCGCCAGGGCAAGATCCGCTACCACGGCGTCAGCAATCTCGACCGCGCCGAGATCGCCGAGTGGGCCGCGCTGCCGGGCGGCGACAAGCTCGCCGCCGATCAGGTTCTCTACAATTTGTCGCGCCGCGGCCCCGAATGGGACCTGATCCCGTGGTGCCGGGAGCGCCGGATCCCGGTCATGGCCTATACGCCGTTGGGGCAGGGGGCGATGCTGCGCAACCCGGCGCTCGTCGAGGTCGGGCGCCGCCACAATGCGAGCCCGGCGCGCGCCGCGCTCGCTTGGCTCCTCGCGCAAGAGCAGACGATCGTCATCCCGAAGGCCGCGACCCTCGAGCATGTGCGCGACAACCGCGCGGCGCTCGACCTCGCCCTGACGGGGGAGGATTTCGCCGCCCTCGACCGCGCCTTCCCGCCGCCCGAAGGCAGAACCGCGCTCGGGATGCTGTAGCTACTCCATCGGCAGGCCGGAATGGACGCCGCGGCTGTCGAGCGGGGTGAAGCCGAGGGCGAGCGAGGGCATCGCCACCTCGGCGATCGTCTCCGGCGTCCAGCCGCCCTGCCGGTGCACCATGCGCAGGGGCCGCATGTGGCCGTAGAGCGACAGTTCGGCGGCGCGCTGGTGGAACACCTGGCCGTTGACGTGCGCCGCTTGCTCCGAGGCGAGAAAGACGCAGAGCGGGGCGATCGCGTCGGCCCGGCTGCGCCGCAGCCGCTCCTCGCGCAAGGCCGCCGCCGCCGGGTCCTTCGGGGTCGGCACCGAGCGCGTCATGCGGGTGTCGGCCGACGGGCAGATGACATTGGCGGTGATGCCGCGCGTGGCGTTCTCCATTGCGACGACACGCGCCAATGCGACGATGCCGAGCTTCGCCGAGGCGTAGTTGGCCTGCCCGACATTGCCCAAGAGGCCCGAGGTCGAGGACACCATGATCATGCGGCCGTAATTCTGCTCGCGGAACAGGTTGACCGCCGCCCGGTTGAGGTTGAAATGGCCGGTCAAGTGCACGTCGATGACGGCCTGCCAATCCTCCGGGAACATGTTGTGGAACATCTTGTCGCGCAGGATGCCGGCGGCGTTGAAGACGATGTGGAGGCCGCCGAAGGCCTCGCGCGCCTGCGCCACCATCTGGAGGCAATCGTCGAATTTCGCGACCGAGCCGTAATTCGCGACGGCTTCCCCGCCTGCCGCTCTGATCGCGTCCGCCAGCTCTTGCGCCGGCCGGGTGTCGGCGCCCTCGCCGCTGCCGCTGGTGCCGGGGTCGTTGACGACCACCTTGGCGCCGTGCGCGGCCATCAGCTTTGCGACTTCCCCGCCGACGCCGCGCCCCGAGCCGGTGCAGATCGCGACTCGTCCGTCGAGCATGCCCATAGATCTCCCTCCAATCGAGTGTCACGACTGAGCCACGGCGTGCACAGAGGCCGATGTCATTGCGAGCGCAGCGAAGCAATCCCGCCGAGATTGCCGCGTCGCCCCGCGGGCTCCTCGCAATGACACCTTTTTCCTCTGTGTCCTCCGTTGTGGTGAATTTCTGCTATCGCCGGCCGAAGAGGCGCTCGATGTCGGCGAGCGCCAGCGCCACATAGGTCGGGCGGCCGTGATTGCATTGCCCGCTGTTGGGGGTCGCCTCCATCTGGCGCAAGAGGGCGTCCATTTCGGCGGGCGCGAGCCGCCGGCCGGCGCGCACGCTCGTGTGGCAGGCGAGCGTGCCGCAGAATTCCTCTATCCGCTCTTTGAGCGAGAGCGCATCGTCCAATTCGGCGAGTTCGTCGGCGAGGTCGCGCACGAGGCCGCCGACGTCGAGCCCGGGGAGCATCGCCGGCACCTCGCGCACGATGACCGCGCCCGCCCCGAACGGTTCAAGGACGAGGCCGAATTCGCGCAGTTCTTGCGAGCGCGCGGCAAGCCGCGCCGCGAGCGCCTCGTCGAGCTCGACGACCTCCGGCAAGAGCAGCGTCTGGCGGGCGACGCCGCGCGCGGCGAGCGCCGCCTTCATGCGTTCGTAGACGAGCCGCTCGTGCGCGGCGTGCTGATCGACGAGGACGATGCCGGTCG
>DASYYD010000437.1:0-2461 GCA_035934195.1 Allostellaceae bacterium
GTCGATGACCGCAAGGTGGCGCCGCCGCCGCGCGCCGAGATGAAGAGCTCGATGGAGGCATTGATCCATCACTTCAAGCTCTATACCGAGGGCTACCACGTGCCGGCGGGCGACACCTACACCGCGGTCGAGGCGCCGAAGGGCGAGTTTGGCGTCTACCTCGTCGCCGACGGCACCAACCGGCCCTATCGTTGCAAGATCCGGGCGCCCGGCTTCGCCTTCCTGCAGGCGACCGATTTCATGTCGCGCGGGCACATGCTCGCCGACATCGTCGCGATCATCGGCTCGATGGACATCGTCTTCGGCGAGATCGACCGATGAGCCACGAGAATGCCGGGCCGGCCTTCAAGCAGCCGGCGAGCTTCGAGTTCACGCCGGAAAACCTCGAAAAGGCGAAATCGCACATCGCCAAATACCCGAAGGGGCGGCAGGCGAGTGCGATCTTGCCGCTGCTCGATCTGGCGCAGCGCCAGATGGGCGGGTGGCTGCCGCGGGCGGCGATGGACTGCGTCGCCGAAATGCTCGGCATGCCGCCGATCCGCGTTTACGAGGTCGCCTCCTTCTATACGATGCTCAACCTGCGCCCGGTCGGGCGCTATCTGTTGCAGGCCTGCACGACGACGCCGTGCTGGCTCGCCGGCTCCGACGCCGTCGTCGCCGCCTGCGAGAAGAAGCTCGGCATCGGGATCGGCGGAACGACCGAGGACGGGCTCTTCACCCTCGTCGAGGTCGAGTGCCTTGGCGCCTGCGTCAACGCCCCGATCCTGCAGGTCAACGACGATTATTACGAGGATCTCGACGGGGCCGCGGCCGCGGCGCTCCTCGACAAGCTGCGCGCCGGTTCGCCGCCGCCCCCTGGCTCGGCGATAGCCCGGCAAGGATCGGCGCCGAAGAGCGGCCCGAAGACGCTCATCGGCGGCGAAGGGTAAGGGGAGAGGAAATGCTCGCCGACCAGGACCGCGTCTTCACCAACCTCTACGGCCAGGGCGACTGGCGGCTCGCCGGCGCCCGCCGGCGCGGCGATTGGGACGGCACCAAGGAAGTGATCGCCAAGGGGCGCGACTGGATCGTCAACGAAATCAAGGAATCGGGGCTGCGCGGGCGCGGCGGCGCCGGCTTTCCGACGGGCCTCAAATGGTCCTTCATGCCGAAAGAGAGCGACAAGCCATGCTACCTCGTCGTCAATGCCGACGAAAGCGAGCCGGGCACCTGCAAGGACCGCGACATCCTGCGCTGCGACCCGCACAAGCTGGTCGAAGGCTGTCTGCTGGCCGGCGCCGGCATGGGCGCTACCGCCGGCTACATCTATATCCGCGGCGAATTCTACAACGAGGCGCGGCATCTGCAGGTGGCGATCGAGGAGGCTTACGAGGCCGGCCTCATCGGCAAGAACGCTTGCGGCTCGGGCTATGATTTCGAGCTTTATCTACATCGCGGCGCCGGCGCCTATATCTGCGGCGAGGAGACGGGGCTGCTCGAAAGCCTCGAAGGCAAGAAGGGCATGCCGCGGCTCAAGCCGCCGTTTCCGGCCGCGGTTGGGCTCTACGGCTGCCCGTCTACGGTCAACAACGTCGAGACGATCGCCGTCGCGCCGGCGATCCTGAAGCGCGGCGCGAAATGGTTTGCCGGGATCGGCCGGCCGCGCAACACGGGCACCAAGATCTTTTGCATTTCCGGGCACGTCAACGAGCCGTGCAATGTCGAAGAGGCGATGTCGATCCCGATGCGGGAGTTGATCGAGCGCCATGCCGGCGGTGTGCGCGGCGGCTGGGACAACCTCTTGGCGGTCATCCCGGGCGGTTCTTCGACCCCATGCCTGCCAAAGGATGTCTGCGACACCGTGCTGATGGATTTCGACAGCCTGCAGGCGGTCAAAAGCGGGCTCGGCACGGCCGCCGTCATCGTCATGGACAAATCGACCGACATCGTCAAGGCGATCGCGCGGCTCGCGAAATTCTACAAGCACGAGAGCTGCGGCCAGTGCACGCCGTGCCGCGAGGGCCTCGGCTGGGTGTGGCGGGTGATGGAACGCATGGTCAGGGGCGATGCGACGGTCGAGGAGCTCGACACCTTGCAGGAGATCACGTTCGAAATCGAAGGCCACACGATCTGTGCCCTGGCCGATGGCGCGGTTTGGCCGGTGCAGGGCCTCATTCGCCATTTCCGCCCGGAGATGGAGCGGCGCATCCGCGAATACCGCGCCGCCGCGGCCCCAAAGGCGGCGGAATGAAAACCGACCGGATCGACCGGCTTGCGTCCTTCGAGGCCCGCTTCGCGGGGCGCCTCAGGATGAGGATATTCTTTACGCCATGAAGGACCACCTCATGGTGAGCGACTGTCTGCGGTGTCAAGCGGGCTGCCATGGTTTGCGGTCTCGCAGGATGGCGTTGAGGATGACGAGGAGTTTTCGCATGCAGGCGGTGAGGGCCTGTTTTGCGGTTTTTCCAGCGGCGCGGAGCTT
>DASYYD010000449.1:0-10276 GCA_035934195.1 Allostellaceae bacterium
CGGCCGAACGACACCTGGGCCTGGATGGACGGCCGCTGGACCTACGCCACCGAGGGCATGGGCCGGTAGGCCGCCCCGCAATGCCCTGGAAGCGGGGCGGCGGTGCCGCTCCGCTTCCGCTTTATACGGCCGGCCGGCTGCGGATCTCCTCGGGCACCTGGCGGGCGAGGAACTGCCCGTCCTTTGGGCCGCCCGCGAGACGGCCCTCTTCGACGACGATCTTGCCGCGCAGCATGGTCAGGCTCGGCCAGGCGGCGAGGTCCCGGCCCTCCCAGGGGCTGTAGTCGGCTTCGTGCATTTCCGCCGCGCGCACGACGTGCCGGCGGCGCGGGTCGAGCACGACGATGTCGGCGTCCGAGCCGACCGCGAGCGCCCCCTTCCTCGGGTAGAGCCCCATGATCTTCGCCGCGTTCGTCGAGACGAGGCCGACGAAATCGGCAAGCCCGTAGCCCCGCTTCTCGACCGTCTCGGTATAGATCAGCGAGAGGCGCGGCTCGACCCCGGCATTGCCGCCCGTCGTGTCGTCGATCCGCCTTCCCTGCAACTTGATCCGCAAGGGGCAGCAGATCTCGTCGGTGGCGACGGTCTGGATCGCGCCGTGGTCGGTCGCCGCCCACAAGGCCGCATGGTCCTCGGCGAATTTGAGCGAGGGGTAGGTGTGGTAGATCTGCCCGTTCGGGCGCTTATAGTCCTCGGCCGAATAGAGCAGATACTGGTGCAACGTCTCGCCGTAGATCGGCGTGCCGCGGGCGCGGGCCGCGGCGATCGCGCTGACGCCGGTCTTCGCCGAGGTGTGCATCATATAGAGCGCCGCCCCTTCGATGTTGGCGGCGAGCCGGATCACCCGGTTGAACGACAGATCCTCCGACAAGGTATTGTGCACCTCGGCCATGTGCTCGAAGCCGGTGCGCTCCTCGCGGAAGAGCTTTTCGTACATGTGCATGACAATGTCGTTGTCCTCGGAGTGGATGGCGGCGATGCCGCCGGCCTTCGCGAGGACCTTGAGCACTTCCCAGATGTCGCCGAAATCGACCATGCGGCCCTTGCGCGAGGGCGTGATGTCGGTCGTGAAGATCTTGACGCTGGCATGCCCCGCCGCGACCGCCTCGGCGAGCTGCGGCAACAGTTCGGGGGCGATCTTGCCCTGGATCATCGTGTGGAAGGCGTAGTCGCAATGGCAGTCGCCGGCCCATTCCTGCTGCCGCCGTTCGATCGCCTGCTGCACCGTGTCGGCCGCCTCGACCAAGGCGAAATCGATGATCGTCGTGGTGCCGCCGTGCAGCGCCGCCTCGCTGACCCGCGCCGGGCCCTCGGTCATGTGGTGCTGCGTGGTGCCCGGTACGATGACCGGCCAGCGGCAATGGACATGCGGGTCGATGCCGCCGGGGATGACGATCTGCCCCTTGGCGTCGACGACCCGGCCGGCCCCGAGCGCGGCGAGGCTGCCCGGCGCGCCGATCGCCGCAATCTTGCCGCCGGCGACGCCGATATCGGCCTCCTCGGCACCGGACGGCAGCACCGCGAGACCTGACGAGACGACGGCATCGAACATCGAAACCTCCTAGCTCAAGCGGATGGGGTAATGACGGGCGCCGCGGCGGCGAAGCGGTCGAGGATTTCCGCGCGCGGGATCTCGTGCACGACGAAGACGAGCCGGCTGCGGCGGTCGCCGCCGGGCCAATCCTCGAGCCATTCGGGGGCGTAGAGGGCGTGCTGCGCCGCCTGCACCAGGGCCGGGCGCGCAGGCAGGTCGGCGAAGGCGAGAATGCCCTTCACCCGCAACAGGTCGGCGCCGCGCGCGCGGGCCAGATCGCCGAGCGCGCGGGCGAAGTCGAGCCGGCTGATCGCGCGTTCGAGGACGATCGCGAAGGCGTCGATGCCGTGGCTGTGCGCCGCGCCCGCACCCTCGACGAGGGGCACACGGGCAGTGCCCGCGGTCCCGAAGAGCAGCGCGCCGGCATCCCCCGCCTCGGCCGCGAGCGCCCGGGGCACGGCCGGATTGAGGGCGTCGAGACGCCCCGCCAGCTCGGGGCCAAGGGCCGCGAGATCGGTCTTGCTGATAACCAGGAGGTCGGCCACCGCCGCCTGGCGCGCCGCCTCGGCGAAGCGGTCGAGGTTTTGCGCGCCGGTCACCGCGTCGATCAGCGTCACCACGCGCGCGAGCTTCAGCCGCTCATCGAGCACCGGGTCGGCGGCGAGCGTATAGAGAATGGGCGCCGGGTCGGCGAGGCCGGAAGTCTCGATGGCGATCCGCCGGAACGGTTTGACCGCGCCCGCCTCCCGCCGCTCGAGGAGGCCGCGCAGGGAGCGCGCCAGATCCTCGCGCACCGCGCAGCACAGGCACCCGCCCGGCAGTTCGAGGATGCTGCCCTCGACGAAGTTCACAAGATGGTGATCGATCGCGACCGCGCCGATCTCGTTGACGAGGACGGCGGTGTCGGCGAGCGAGGGCGAGGCCAGCGCCCGCCGCAACAGCGTCGTCTTGCCGCTGCCGAGAAACCCGGTCAGCACGGTGGTCGGCAGAGATTCCGCCTCGCGCATGCCCGGCAGCATAGCATCAAAGGGCGGCGCGCACCCGCCTGCGCTCGGCGCCCGTCGAAGGGGACGTTGCATTCTCCTTGTGTTATTGGCAAATTGCCGGCGCCCAATCGATAACACAGGCAGGTGAGGACGTTTGGAGGATGATCGCGGAGCTCGCGAAAGAGCCTGAGGGCGCGACGGACGGCGCGATCCTCGCCGTCGCCGGGGTGTCGAAGCATTTCGGCGGCGTCCGGGCGGTCGACGGCATCTCGCTCTCCGTCCGCCGCGGCGAGATCATGTCGATCATCGGCCCCAACGGCGCCGGCAAGACCTCGCTGCTCAATATGATCAGCGGCTTCTACCGCCCCGACACCGGCAGCATCACCTTCGCCGGCCGCGACATCACCCGCACCAAGCCGTCGCGCATCGCCGCGCTCGGCATCGCCCGCACGTTTCAGAACATCGCGCTCTTCGGCGGCATGACGGTGCTCGACAACATCATGCTCGGCCGGCACGTGCGGATGAAGTCCGGCGTCTTGTCCTCGTTCATCTATTGGGGGCTCGCGCAGCGCGAGGAGGTGCGGCATCGCGCCCGGGTCGAGGAGGTGATCTCGCTGCTGGAGCTCGAGGATCTGCGCAAGCAGCCGACGAGCGGCCTCGCCTTCGGCTTGCGCAAGCGCGTCGAATTGGCGCGCGCGCTCGCTCTCGACCCGCAGCTGCTGCTGCTCGACGAGCCGATGGGCGGCATGAACCAGGAAGAGAAAGAGGACATGGCGCGCTACATCCTCGAGGTCAACCAGGAGTGGGGGGCGACGGTCATCCTGATCGAGCACGACATGGCGGTGGTGATGGATATTTCGGACCGCGTCGCCGTGTTCGACCACGGCCGCAAGATCGCCGAGGGAACCCCGCGCGAGGTGCAGCGCGATCCTGACGTGATCCGCGCCTATCTCGGCACCGCCCGCGAGCCCGAGGGAGCCGCCGCGTGAGCGCCGCCGCGACCCTGCCGCAGCTGCTGCGGCGCAACGCGCGGGACCTGGCCGGCCGGCCGGCGATGCGCGAGAAGGACCTGGGCATCTGGCAGACGCTGACCTGGGCGCAGTATTACGCGGCGATCAGCGAATTCGCTCTCGGCCTCGCGGCCACCGGGTTCCGCCGCGGCGACAAGCTGACCGTCATCGGCGACAACCGGCCGCGCCTCTACATGGCGCAGCTCGCCGCGCAATGCCTCGGCGGGGTTTCGGTGCCGGTCTATCAGGATTCGATCGCCGCCGAGCTGCTCTACGTCTTGAACCACGCCGAGACCTCGGTCGTCGTCGCCGAGGACCAGGAGCAGGTCGACAAGATCCTGTCGCTGAAGCAGCAGCTGCCCAATCTGCGGCTCGTCGTCTACGACGATCCGCGCGGCATGCAGCGCTACGACGGCGCCGCGCTCCTTTCTTTCGAAGAGATCACGGCGCAAGGAAAAAGCTTCGGCGCCGCGCAGCCCGGCTTTCTCGATGCCGAGATCGACGCCGGCTCGGAGAGCGATCTGGCAATTTTCAGCTATACCTCGGGCACCACCGGCCACCCGAAAGGGGTGATGCTGTCGCACCATAATCTGATCGTCACCGCGCAGGCCTATACCGAGGCCGAGGGCTTCACGGCGAAGGACGACATGCTCTCCTATCTGCCGATGGCGTGGATCGGCGAGTCGCTGTTCTCCCTCGTGCTGTCGCCCTATGTCGGCTTTGCCTGCAACTGCCCGGAACGGCCGGAGACGGTCGGCCGCGATCTGCGCGAGCTGGGGCCGAGGCTGCTCGTCGGGCCGCCCAGGGTGTGGGAGAACATGCTGACCTCGGTGCGCATCCGGGCGACCGACGCGAGTCGGATGAAACGCCGCGCCTTCGATTTCTTTCGCGGCCTCGCCGAACGCGTCGAGACGGCCCGCGGCGCCGGCGGCAGGCTCTCTCTGGCGCAGCGCCTCGGCCTCGCGCTCGGCGAATTCTTCGTCTACCGCCCGGTGCGCGACCAGCTCGGCCTGGCGCAGGCCCGCTTCGTCTATACCGGCGGGGCGCCGCTCGGCCCCGACACCTTCCGCTTCTTCCGCTCCTTCGGCATCAACATCAAGGAGGTGTGGGGCGCCACCGAGCTCGCCGGGGTCGTCTCTGTGCAGCCCGACGGCGAAGCGGACCCCGACACGGTCGGCCGCATGCTGCCAGGCATGGATGTGCGCATCGCCGAGGACGGCGAGGTGCAGGTGCGCTCGGAAGGGCTCTTCGTCGGCTACTACCGGCAGCCCGAGGCGACGGCCGCGGCGCTGACCGAGGACGGCTGGTTCCGCTCCGGCGATTCCGGCTACCTCGACGCGCGCGGCCATCTCGTCATCATCGACCGCGCCAAGGATGTCGGACGGCTCTCCGACGGGACGCCGTTCGCCCCGCAATTCGTCGAGAACAAGCTGAAGTTCAGCCCCTTCATCGGCGAGGTCGTCGCCTTCGGCGACCGCCTGCCGTTCGTGGCGGCGATCGTCGCCATCGACCGCGGCACGGTCGGCAGCTGGGCGGAACGCCAAAGCCTCGCCTACACCTCGTTTCAGGATCTGAGCGCCAAGCCCGAGATCCGGCAATTGGTCGCGGCGGAAATCGCGCAGACCAATACGAGCCTGCCGGCGGCCGCGCAGATCCGCCGCTTCATCCTGCTCAACAAGGAGTTCGACGCCGACGACAACGAGATCACCCGCACCCGCAAGATCCGCCGCCGCTTCGTCGCCGAGAAATATGCCGCGATCGTCGAGGCGCTGTACGGCGGCGCCGAGGAGGTCGAAGTATCGAGCGAGATCACCTTCGAGGACGGGCGCAAGACGATGATCACCTCGCGGCTCGCGATCGTCGACATCGAGGACGCGGCGCCGGCGGCGCGGGAACCGGCCTATGCTTGATTTCCCCTGGCGGTTCTTCTTCATCCTGCTGGCGAACGGGGTGCTCGTCGGGGCGATGTACTCGCTCGTCGCGCTCGGCTTCGTCCTGATCTACAAGGCGACCGACGCGATAAATTTCGCGCAGGGCGAATTCGTCATGTTCGCCGGCTTTCTCGCCGTCGGCGCCGCCGGCCTCGCCGGCGCGCCGTGGTGGCTGTGCGCATTGGTGGCGCTCGCCGGCATGATCACGCTCGCCTTCGGGCTCGAACGCATCGTGCTGCGCCCGCTGATCGGCCGCCCGGTCATCGCCGTGGTGCTGGCGACGCTCGGGCTCGGCTTCGTATTGCGCGGCACGGCGACGCTCGTTTTCGGCGGCGGCACGCAGGCCATCGAGTTGCCGATCGGCAACTCGCCGGTTCTCATCGGGCCCTTGATCCTGCCGCCGATCGAAATCGCCGGCGCCGCGGTCAGCCTCGCCTTTCTCGCCGGCTTCGCGTGGTTCTTCCTGAAAAGCCGCATCGGCATCGCGATGCGCGCCGTCGCCGACAGCCAGCAGGTCGCGCTTGCGATGGGGATCAACGTGCGGCGCTACTTTGCGCTCGCCTGGGCGATGGGCGGCGTCGTATCGGCGCTCGGCGGGGTATTGTGGGGATCAATGCTCGGGGTCGACAACCAGTTGGCGCTGGTCGGCCTCAAGGTCTTCCCGGTGATGATCCTGGGCGGCCTCGACTCGATCCTCGGGGCCGTCGTCGGCGGCCTCATCGTCGGCGTCGTCGAAAGCCTCGCCGCCGGCTTCCTCGATCCGCTGGTCGGCGGCGGCACCAAGGATTTCGTCCCCTATCTGCTGATGATCGCCGTCTTGATGGTCCGGCCAGAGGGCATGTTCGGGCGCCGGCGGATCGAGCGCGTGTAAGGTGGGAAAGTTGCGCACCCTTCGTTGTTCGTCGCCCCCGCGCAAGCGGGGGCCCAGGGCGAGCGACGGGACCCCGCAGCGCTGGATTCCCGCCTTCGCGGGAATGACGAGACCGTAAGGAAGGCGCCCGAAACGATGTTCCACCGCGAGACCGGCGTCTTCAAAACGAGCTACGTCGCCGACATGGCGCTCTACCCGTTGCCGATCGCGCAATGGGCGATCGGGGTGACCGCCCTCGCCTTCATCTTCCTCGTGCCGTACCTTTTCAGCGACTACATGGTGGCGATCACCGATCTGATACTCGTCGCCGTCGTCGGCGCGCTCGGGCTCAACATTCTCGTCGGCTATACCGGGCAGGTGTCGATCGGCCACGCCGCCTTCATGTCGGTCGGCGCCTACACGGCCGCCAACCTGGTCACCCGGATGGATGCGCCGTTCTGGATCGCGATCCCGGCCGGCGGCCTGATGGCGGCGCTGGTCGGCGGCATCGTCGGCATCCCCTCGCTGCGCATCAAGGGGCTCTATCTCGCGATCGCCACGCTCGCCGCGCAATTCATCATCGAGTGGACGATCAACCACGTGCACTACATCTCGGGCGGCGTCGACGCCTCGATCCAGGTGCCGCCGCCGGTGGTCTTCGGGATGAAATTGCACACCCAGCGGCAGCTCTATTTCTTCCTGTTGTTCTTTGCCGCGCTCGCGATCGTCGCCACCCAGAACCTGATGCGCAGCCGCGTCGGGCGCGCCTTCATCGCCGTGCGCGACCAGGACATCGCGGCCGAGATCATCGGCATCAACACCTTTCGCTACAAGCTCGAGGCGTTCGCGATCTCCTCGTTTTACGCCGGCGTCGCCGGGGTCCTTTACACCTACTATCTCGGCATCGCCAATTACGAGCAGTTCGGCATCACCGTGTCGATCGACTACCTGGCGATGATCATCATCGGCGGGCTCGGCTCGATCCTCGGATCGGTTTTCGGCGCCATATTCATCACCGTGCTGCCGGAAGCGACGCGCTTGTTCCTCAAGAATTTTGGTGGCTTGTTCTTTGCGCAGAGCTCGATTCTCAACTTGATTCCGAATTTACGTTTGATTCTTTTTGGTGGGTTGATTATTTTTTTCTTGGTGCTCGAACCGGAAGGCCTGAACCGCTTGTGGAGAAATATTCGAAATTATTTCCGCATATGGCCATTTTCCTACTAAGCAACGTGGCGTCCATGATCACTTCGGAGAGGGAGGTAGCGACATGAGAACCGCATCGGCAAGGCTCTTGCTGCTCTCGCTGGGAGCGGCGGGCTTGTTCTGGGTGGGGGCGGCGCAGGCCGCCGCCGACAAGACGATCATCATCGGCATGCAGTGCGACCGCACCGGGCCGACGCAGATCGTCGGCACCGTGCTGTGCCCCGGCATTCACGACTACATCGACCTGATCAACTCGCGCGGTGGCGTCGACGGCTGGAAGATCCAGGTCAACGAGATCGACCACGAATACAAGGTGCCGCCGGCGGTCGAAGAGTACGAGCGCGCGAAGCAGCAGGGCGCGGTCGGCGTCATGATCTACGGCACGCCGCAGACGGTCGCGCTCAATCAGCGGCTCGAGCAGGACCACATGCCGGCGACCTCGCCCGGCTTCGGCATTGCCGCCTCGGCGGACGGCAGCTATTACCCGTACCTGTTCCCGGTTGCCGCGACCTACTGGTCGCAAGCCGCGGCCGCCGTCAAATTCGCCAAGGACAAGCTCGGCGGCAATCTGAAAGGCAAGAAGATCGCGTTCATCTTCTTCGACAACCCGGCCGGCCGCGAACCGCTGCCGATCCTGGAAGCGCTTCAGAAGCAGGAAGGCTTCCAGATGCAGACCTTCGCGGTGCCGCCGCCGGGCGTCGATGCCAGCGCCCAGGTGCTGGCGATCGCCCAGCAGTATCGGCCCGACTTCGTCATCGACCACACCTTCGGCAAGGCCCCGGCGCTCGTTATCAAGGGGTTGAAGCAGAATGGCTATCCGCTCAACAAGGTGGTGGCACTGGTGTGGGCCTCGGGCGAGCCCGATATCATGGCGGCGGGCGGTTGGAGCGTCGCGCAGGGCTACTACACGATGCAGTTCGCCGGCGCCGGCGAGAACTATCCGGTGATCAAGGCGATCAAGGCGATGTACAAAAAGGAAGGCAAAGCCCCGCCGGCGACGATGAAGAACACGGTCTATTATAACCGCGGCATCCTGACGGCGGCGGTGTGGGTCCGCGCGCTCAGGAACGCGTTGACGCTGACGCATGGCCAGAAGCCGACCCGCGAAGACGTCAAAAAAGGCTTCGAGATGATCCGGAAGTTCGCCCTCGGCGGCATCGTGCCGCCGTTGTCGATCACGCCGGAGGACCATGAAGGCGGCGGCTGGGTGCAGATCTTCCAGGTCAAGGGCAACGGGCTCCAGAAGGAGACTCCGTGGTTCCGCGCCTATCGCAAGCTGGTCGTCGACACGGCGAGGAAGACCGCCTCCGTCGCGGCCAAGTAAGGCAGCCGGCACAACCTGTCGTTCCGGGCCTCGGGCAAACCTCCGCGGCCCGGAGGGCAGGCCCCGGCGATCCAACTTTCGTCGTCCCGGCGCAACCCGGGACCCATTTCTGCCATGGATACCGGCTTTCGCCGGCATGACGAGAAGGGCAGTGAGGTGATGCTCGCGCTCAACAACATCGAAGTCGTCTACGACGGCGTCATCCTCGTTTTGAAGGGCGTCTCGCTGTTCGCCGAGGAGGGGCGGATCACGACGCTGCTCGGCGCCAACGGCGCCGGCAAGACGACGACCTTGAAGGCGATCTCGGGCCTGCTGCAGAGCGAGCGAGGCGAAGTCACCAAGGGCAGCGTCGAACTCGACGGCGAGCGGCTCGACCGGCTGCCGCCGCACGAGGTCGTGCGCCGCGGCATCTGCCAGGTGTTCGAGGGCCGCCGCGTCTTCGAAAATCTGACGGTCGAGGAGAACCTCGTCGCCGGCGCCCATACGCGCCACGACCGCAGCGAGATCAAGAGCGACATCGATCGCGTCTACGACACCTTTCCCTTATTGCGCGAGCGGCGCCATCAGTCCTCGGGGTATCTTTCCGGCGGCGAGCAGCAGATGCTGGTGATCGGCCGGGCGCTGATGTGCGACCCCAAGGTGGTGCTGCTCGACGAGCCGTCGCTGGGCCTCGCGCCGCTCCTCGTCGAGGAGATTTTCGGCATCATCCGCCGGCTGCGCGACGAGCGCGGGCTGACCGTGCTGCTGGTCGAGCAGAATGCGACGCTCGCGCTCGACATCGCCGACCACGGCTATGTCATGGAAACCGGCCGCATCGTCCTCGAAGGCCCGGCCGAGGTGTTGCGCCAGAACTCCGACATCAAGGAATTCTATCTCGGGCTCAACGAGCTCGGCACGCGGCGCTCCTACCGCGACGTGAAGCACTACCGGCGGCGCAAGCGCTGGCTGTCGTGAGGACAGGGCGGCCTTGGGCGCAGCGCTTCCCAGGATAGCGGTCCTCGGCACCGGCGGCACGATTTCCTCGCTCGGGGCATCGAGCCTCGATGTGCTCGACTACCCCGATTTCGGGCAAAAGCTCGACGCCGCCGCGCTTGTCGAGCGGTTTCCCGAGAGCCGGCTCGTCGCCGACCCGGTGCTGCAGACTTTCCGCCAGGTCGGCAGCACCGCGATCGGGCCGGCGGAGTGGATCGGGCTGCGCGCGCTGATCCACGAGGTCGCCGCGAACGATCCCGAGGTTGCCGGCTTTGTCGTGCCGCACGGCACCGCGACCCTCGAGGAGACCGCGTTTTTCCTCAACCTGACGCTCGCGATTGCGCATCCCGTCGTGCTCGTCGGGGCGCAGCGCCCGGCCAGCGCCCTCGGCACCGACGCCGGCATGAACCTCGTCGCGGCATTGCGCGTCGCCGGCTCGGCCGAGGCGCGCGGCAAGGGCGTCCTC
>DASYYD010000004.1:0-2403 GCA_035934195.1 Allostellaceae bacterium
ATACCGAGACGGGCGAAGCCGCCGACCCGGTGCTGGTCGATCGCAAGACCGGGCTGCCGGTCGATCGGCCCCCCTATCGGACCATCGCCGGCCCGGCGGCGGACGAGAGTGTGCGCCGGCGCTACGCCCGGGCCGCCGCCATGGAGCGCCCGGCATGACCAGCGCCAGCCTCGATCGCGTCGCCACGCCGCCCGCCGGCATCGGCATCCGCATCCGGCGTCCGTCGAAAAAGCTGCTGCTTTCCGCCTTGGCGCTGCTCGCGGGGCTCGCCGCCGCCTCCTACGGCTATCGCTGGTGGACGGACGGCCGGTTCATCGAAAGCACCGACGATGCTTATGTCGGCGGCAACGTCACCCCGGTGGCGCCGCATGTCGCCGGCTTCGTCGCCGAGATACTGGTCGGCGACAATCGGCGTGTCCGCGCCGGCCAATTATTGATCCGTCTCGATCCGCGCGACTTCCGGGCCGCCCTCGGCCATGCCCGCGCCGTAGTGGCCGAGCGGCGCGCGGCGCTGCGCGGGCTCGAAGCTAAATACGTGCTGCAACAGGCGATGGTGCGGCAGGCCGAGGCCAATCTGAACGCCAAGGCCGCCGAGGCGAAGTTCGCCGCCGAAGACGCCGTCCGCTATCGCACCCTGGCGAGGACCACCTTCGGGACGGTGCAGAATGCCCAGCGCACCTCCGCGCTCGAGGAGTCGGCGCAATCGGCGGCCGCGGCCGCGCAAGCGGGGCTCGCCGCCGCCCGGCAGCAGCTGACGGTGCTGGAGGACGAAATTGCCGAAGCCCGGGCCGGGCTCGCCCAGGCCGAGGCCGATCTCGAGACCGCCCGCCTCAACCTCGGCTACACCGAGATCCGCTCGCCGATCGACGGTTACGTCGGCAACCGAAATGCGCAGGTCGGCGCCTATGTCGCGAGCGGCGCCTACCTGCTCAGCGTGATCCCGGCGCAGGGCCTGTGGGTCGATGCCAATTTCAAGGAGGATCAGCTGGCGCGGATGAAGCAGGGGCAAACCGCGGCCGTCGTCGCCGACGTGCTGCCGGGCAAGGTCTTCCACGGCCATGTTCTGAGCCTCGCGCCCGGGACCGGGGCGGTCTTCAGCGTCATTCCGCCGGAAAACGCGACCGGCAACTTCACCAAGATCGTGCAGCGCGTGCCCGTGCGCATCGCGCTCGACGACGGCGATGCGCGGCTCGGGCAATTGCGGCCGGGTTTGTCGGCGACGGTCAGCCTCGATACGCGCTCCGCGCAAACCGGGGAGTGACCGCGATGGCCGCCTCGACGAGGCAGTGGCTTCAGAGCCTCTTGCCGTTCGTGGTGATGTGCTTCGGCGGGTTCCTGGCGCTGCTCGACATCCAGATCGTCGCCTCGTCCTTGCAGGACATCGGCGGCGGGCTGTCTGCGGCGCAGGACGAGATCGGCTGGGTGCAGACCGCCTATCTGATCGCCGAGATCATCGTGATCCCGCTCAGCGGCTGGCTGACGCGCGTCTTCTCGACGCGCTGGCTGTTCGCCGGGTCGGCCGCGGGCTTCACGGTCGCGAGCCTGCTCTGCGGCCTCGCCTGGAACATCGACAGCATGATCGTCTTCCGCGCCCTGCAAGGCCTGCTCGGCGCTTCGATGATCCCGACGATGTTCACCTCGTCCTTCCATTTTTTCCAGGGGCCGCGCCGCGTCTATTCCGCCGCCGTGGTCGGCACGATCGCCTCGATCGCGCCGATCCTCGGGCCGGTCGTCGGCGGCTGGATCACCGATGCGCTCGGCTGGCATTGGCTCTTCTATGTCAACCTGCTGCCCGGCGCCGCGGTCACGATCCTCGTCGCGCTGCTCGTCAGGATCGACGAGCCGGACCCGAAGCTGCTGAAGGACGCCGACTATCCCGGCATCGCGCTGATGGCGGTTGCCCTCGGCACCCTCGAATACGTGCTCGAGGAAGGCTCCCGCTGGAACTGGTTCGATGACCGGACGATCCGCGACTGCGCCTGGATCGCGGCGGTCGCCGGCGTGCTGTTCGTCGTCCGCAGCCTCACTGTCGCGCGCCCGGTCGTTGATCTGCGCGCCCTCGAGAACCGCAATTTCGCGGTCGGCTGCTTCCTGTCCTTCGTGACCGGCATCGGCATCTTTTCGACGATCTACCTGACCCCGCTGTTTCTCGGCTATGTGCGCGGCTTCAGCGCCTGGCAGACGGGCGTCGCGATCTTCTCGACCGGTGTCGCCTCGCTGGTTGGCGTGCCCGTCTACATTTTCCTCGCCCGCAAGCTCGACACGCGCTGGCTGATGATGTTCGGGCTGGCGCTGTTCGGCCTCTCGATGTGGAGCTTCACCTTCATCACCCATGACTGGGGCGGCGGCGAATTGTTCCTGCCGCAGATCCTGCGCGGCTTTCCGCAAGTGTTTGCGGTCGCC
>DASYYD010000006.1:0-1718 GCA_035934195.1 Allostellaceae bacterium
CTACCGCGTCTATAACGATTGGCTGACGGAATTCTGTTCGGCGGCGCCGCGCCGCCTGATCGGCGTGCCGATGCTGCCCGAGACCCCGGACGCGGCGGTCGCCGAACTCTCGCGACTCGCGGCGCGAGGCGGCGTCAAGCAGGTGACGCTGATGATCGCCAACATCTCCCCGAAGCTCGACGACCCGGCCTGGGAGAAGCTCTGGGATCTGCTCGAAGAGACCGGAATCATCCTCTCCTGGCATATCACGGTCTTTGTCGGCAAGCCCGGCGACCGCGTCGCGGGGAAGCCGGCGAGCGTCTTCGAGAACACCAAATTCTTCATGGCGAATTTCCTCGAACCCTTCGTCGATCTCTTCGCCTGGGGGATTCTGGAGCGGCATCCGAAACTGAAGATGGTGATGGCCGAGGCCGGCACCGGCTGGCTCCCCTGGCTCGTGCAGGAACTCGACTACCGCCATTGGCGGCTGTGGGAAGCGAAGGATTTCTGGGCCGGCAAGGGCGGCATCCAGCTCGAGACCAAGCCGAGCGAGCTTTTCAAGCGGCAGATCTGGGCGACCTTCCAGGAGGATTGCGCCGCGATGGCGCTGATCCCGTTCTTCGGCGAGGGGCATCTCCTGTGGGCGTCGGACTACCCGCACCCCGACAGCGTGTGGCCCAATTCCCTCGCCGCGATCGAGCGGCAGATGCAGCACCTGTCGCCGCAGATGCGCCGGGCGCTGACCTACGACAACGCGGCAAGGCTCTACGGGCTCGGCTGAGGGAATGCCGGGCGCGATCGAGCCTTCCTCCTCGCTCGACGTCGTCGCCCATGTCATCCAGGTGGCGCTGGCGCCGGTTTTTCTGCTGTCGGGCATCGCCACCTTGCTCAACGTCTTTTCGACGCGGCTCGCGCGCGTCGCCGACCGCGTCGAGCAGCTGACGAAAGCGATCGACGCCGCCGGCGACGCCGAGGCGGCGCTGCTCTTGGCGCAGCTGCCGACGCTGCACCGCCGCTCGGTCGCCCTCGACGCGGCCGTCGTCTTGGGCGCGGTCGGCGGCGCCGCGACCTGCGCCTCGGTCCTCGTGCTCTTTCTCGGCGCCGTCAGCGACCCGACGATCGCCTCGGTGTCGTTCGCCACATTCGGGCTCGCGCTCGTCTGCACCTTGGGCGCGATCGGCGCCTACACGGCCGAGATGCTGATGGCCGGCAGCGGCGTGCGCGCCGAAGTCAGGGCCAACCGCAAAGCCGCCGAACCGAATTGAACTTGGCCCCTCCCTCTCCCCGCGTGCGGGGAGAGGGTCGGGGTGAGGGGCGGGTTGCCGGCAGCCGGCTTTCCCGCGACATTATGCCGATCCCAGGAGCCCACGCGCATGAAGAACACCGCCCTCCACACCGGCCGCCATTTCCTGCAGATCCCGGGCCCGACCAATGTGCCGGAGCGGGTGTTGCAGGCGATCGCGGCGGCGACGATCGACCATCGCGGCCCGGAATTCGCCGAATTGGGGCGAGAGGTCGTCGCCGGCATGAAGCGCGTCTTCGGCACAGAGGCGACGGTCGTCCTCTATCCTTCCTCGGGGACGGGCGCGTGGGAAGCCGCCCTCAGCAACACGCTGTCGCCGGGCGACCGCGTCCTGATGTTCGAGACCGGCCATTTCGCGAGCCTGTGGCGGCAGATGGCGGGCCGGCTCGGCCTCGAGGTCGAGTTCGTGCCGGGCGACTGGCGGCACGGCGTCGAT
>DASYYD010000029.1:0-10210 GCA_035934195.1 Allostellaceae bacterium
GAGCAGAGCTGAGCCCGGCCGGCGCGCGGCGGCTCAATGCCGCCATTCTTCCTTCGGCGCGCCTGCCTCGCCGCGCGGCAAGGGCTGCGGCAGCGGCACCACCGTGTCGCTCTGAGCGAGCTCTGCCTGCTTCGCCTCGGCCTCGCGCCGCAGGCGCCAATAGGCGCGGATCGTCAGCGGGATCGAGGCGATGTAGGCGAGGCCGACGACGGTCAGCGTCGGCCACGGCGCGGTCGTCACGAAGGCGGCCATGAGGCCGACGCCGAGCATGGTCGGGATCACCAGATGGTGCGGGATGCGGATGCGCTTCAGCGAAAAGGTCGGGATCGTGCTGACCATCAAGAGCGCCACGGCACTCACCGTGACGGCGTTGAAATAGGGCGAGCGGAAGACATAGTCGCCCCAGCCGAAAGCCATGAACATCGGCACCATGACGAGTCCCGCTCCCGCGGGCGCCGGCGCACCGCTGAAGAACCCGGCGGCGTAGGCGGGCTGGTCGGCGCTGAGCTGGGTGTTGAAACGCGCCAGCCTCAGCGCGCAGCACACCGAATAGAAGACGACGATCGCCCAGCCGAGGCTGCCGAGGGCCGACATCGTCCACAGATAGAGCACGGCCGCCGGGGCGACCCCGAAGCTGACGAAATCGGCGAGGCTGTCGAGTTCGGCGCCGAATCGCGAGGTCGATTTCAAGAGGCGCGCGATGCGTCCGTCGAGCCCGTCGAAGACGCCCGCCACCATGATCGCGACAACCGCGGCATGGAAATGCCCGTTCATCGCATAGCGCACCGCCGTCATCCCGGCGCACAAGGCGAGCAGGGTCAGGATGTTCGGCACCATGCGGTTGAACGACAAGCCGGAGAGCCGGCGCACCGGCAGCCGCGGCCGCTTGATCCGCGTCGAGTGCGTCCTCGGCCGCTCCCCTCCCCTCATTGCGCAACTCCCTGGCGGGCAGGCTCCATGGCCTCGCGGTCGGCGAGCACGGTTTCGCCGGCGATCATGCGTTGTCCCTCGATGACGAGCGGCACATAGGAAGCCGGGCAGTAAATGTCGACCCGCGAGCCGAAGCGGATGATGCCGACGCGCTGGCCGGCCGCGAGCTGGCGGCCCTCGTAAAGGTCGCAGACGATGCGCCGGGCGATGAGCCCGGCGATCATCACGAAACCGATCTCGGGGCCTTCCGGCGGCGCGATCCGCACCGCCAGGCGCTCGTTATGCTCGCTCGCCTTGTCGGAGCTCGCGTTGATGAAGCGCCCCTTGACGTAGGAGAGGTCGGCGACGCGCCCGCTGAGCGGGGCGCGGATGACGTGCACGTCGAGGATGTTCAAAAAGATCGAAATTCGCGTCCACGCGTCCTCGCTCATTGCCAACTCGGGTGGCAGCGGCGCCGGCGCGACCGACAGCACGACCCCGTCCGCCGGGCTGATGATCAGCCCGCCGCGGGTCGGGGTGACGCGAAATGGATCGCGAAAGAAATAGCCGATCCACAGCGTGAGGACGAGCGCGAGCCAGCCGAGCGGCGCCCACAGGATGAAGAGAACGAGCGTGACCGCAGCGGCGACGAGCACGAATTTGATGCCGTCCGGATGCAGCGGCGCCAGGAACTTTTGCAACACCCCAGGCCCCCCGGCTTCAGCTTATCGAGCGCAGCTCAGAGCATGCGAAGGAATTCAAGTCGAGACCGAAATTGGCCATTTTCGCGTTATGTCGTCCCGGCGAAGGCCGTGCCCCACCCTTCGGCAAGCTGGTAATGGCAGATGATCGCAAGGACACCACAACCGCTACCCCGGTTCGTGCGGCGGATTGATGGGCCCCGGCCTGCGCCATGGCCTGCGCCGGGGTGACAGAGGAAAGCGATTAGGAAATTCTTTCACGCGTTTTCAGCGTCCTTCCCGGCGCCAGGCCGCGAGCAGCCCGCCGACGACCAACAGCAGGGCGGCGATGCCCGGCAGCAGCGGCATCTCGCTGAACCCGACTACGGTATAGTCGTCATTCTCGCGAAAGCCCATCCAGTTTCGCCCGGCGGCCGAGGCGTCGGCCGACACCCGCCGGGCCTGCGGCACGCCTGCCGACGCGACCCAGAAGATGCCGCCGCCGGTGGCGTCGGCGACCGGCTGGAGCTTTTCCGCGGTCGTGCGCACATCGGCGAATTCGATCGGGTTCAACGGCCCCGCCGCGGCGATCGCGGTGTGCAGGCCGTCGGTCACGTGATAGAGGCCCATCTCCTTGACTGACATGCTGCCGGTGCTGCGCCCGCCCTTGTCCGGCGTGAGGCGAAGGCTCGCTTTCTCGCCGCCCGGCGGGGTGACCGTGACGGGGCTGTCGTCCGGCTTCAGCGACTGGCGGGTGACGACGAGGCGGTTGTCGAGGATGCTGGCGCGCAGCGCGTTCTCCGACAGCTCGGGCTCCTTCATCAGCCAGTAAGCCAGCCGCCGCAGCAATTCCGCTTGCGGGCCGCCGCCTTCGAAGCCGCGCGCCCACAGCCACAGCTGGTCGGTCAGAAGTTGCGCCACCCGCCCTTTGCCGACCCGGTCGAGAACGAGGAGCGGTTCGCCCTTGGCGCCGCGCATCAGCGTGACCCCGGCCTTGACCCGCGCATCCACCTGGCGAAAGAGGCGGCCCCAAGCCGGCGTCCCGCCGGGCGGCCCGGCCTCGGCGAGCCCGGCGGTGACCGGGTGCCGGTGCCCGAGCGCGGTGAGGCGCGGCTTGAAGCCCAAATCGTCGACCTCGCCGGTCGGCTCGGTCGGCAGGATCGCGCCGAGCGGCGTGCGGTCGAGGCTCAAGGGCGAGCCGAAATTCGGACCGGCGGCTTCGAGGAAGGCGCCGCCGTTCCTGACATACCGGGCCACGTTGCGCAGGTAATCCTGCGGGATGATCCCCTCGCGGTTGTACTGGTCGAAAATGATCAGATCGAATTGCTTGAGCTTCACGTCGAACAGCTCGCGGATCGGAAAGGCGATCAGCGACAATTCCCGGATCGGCGTGTTGTCCTGCTTTTCCGGGGGTCGAAGAATCGTGAAATGGACGAGATCGACGGACGGGTCGGATTTGAGGATGTTGCGCCATACCCGCTCGTCGCGATTGGGCTGCCCGGAAACGAGCAGCACCCGCAGCCGGTCGCGCACCCCGTTGACGACGACGACGGCGCGCTTGTTGACCGGGGTCAGCGAATGCGGCCCCGGCGCCACCGCCAGCTCGATCACGTTCGGCCCGCCGTGACCGATCGGCACGTCGAAGGGCGCATCCTCGCCGACCGGTACGACGCGGCGGTGCGGCGCGCCGCCGTCCTTCCGCCAGGTCAGCTCCGCCTCCTCGGTCGCGGCGCGCTTGTCGGCCTTCGCCGCCGGCTCGTCCTCGACGCGCACCGACAGCGTCACATCCTTGCCGACGAGCCCATAGCTCGGCGCCGCGGTGACGACGAGGCGGCGGTCCTTCTCGTTCGGCTTGCCGGTCAGCAGCACGTGCAGCGGCGCGCCGACCCTCTGCGCTAGCGCCTTTCTGTCGCCCCTCGGCACATCGTGCGCCTCGCCGTCGGTGATCATGACGACGCCGGCCAGGCGCCGCCGCGGCAGGTTCGCCATCGCCCGGTCGAACGCCGCGAAGAGGCGGGTGCCGCGATCGTCGGCGCCGAGCGCCGATTGCCCGGCGCGGACAATCCGCACATCGAGACCGGGTTCGCCCGCCAACTCCTTCCTCACCTCCGCGAGCGCCCTATCCGCCACGTCGCGGCGGTTGCCGATGCCCATGCTCGCCGAGCGGTCGAGGACAACCACCACGACGTCCTTGTGCAGCTGCCGCTTCTGCTCGATCAGCGAGGGGTTGACGAGGGCGGCCAAGAGGATCGCGACGGCGACCGCCCGCCAGACGATGCCGCGCGCCCGGCGCGCCGCCCCGACCGCGAGGATCAGGAGCCCGAGGCCGCCGAGAGCGGCGATCGCCGGCCACGGCAACAGCGGCGTCCAGCCGAGCAGGAAGGCGCTGCCGCTCATTGTCCGAGCCGCTCGAGGATCGCCGGCACGTGCACCTGGTCGTCCTTGTAGTTGCCGGTCAAGACGTACATGACGAGGTTGACGCCGAAGCGGAAGGCCATCTCGCGCTGCGGCTCGCCGCCCGGCACGACCGGGAACATCGGATGCCCGCCGCCGTCCACCGCCCAAGCGCCGGCCCAGTCGTTGGGGCCGACGATGACGCTCGAAACGCCGTCGTTGACGTGGTCCGAGACCGGCTCGACCCAGAGGCTGCCGGCATCCCACTCGCCGGGGAATTCATGCAGCAGGTAGAAGGATTTGGTCAGCACGTGATCGGGCGGGATCGGCACCAGCGGCGGCATCTTGACACCGGCGACGAGGCGGTGCAGCTGCGCCTCGGCTGCCGCGCCGTTGCCGAAGGCCCGCTCGCCGCCGTCCCGCGTGTCGAAGAGGATCGTCCCGCCGGTCTCGAGGTAGCGGTTGATCCGCGCCGCTGCCTGCGGCGACGGCCGCGGCTCCGCTGCCGTGACCGGCCAATAAATGAGCGGAAAGAAGATCAGCTCGTCGCGCTCGATGTCGAGGCCGACCGGGGTCGCCGGATCGACCGCCGTTCGCTGGCTCAGAATTTCGCTCAAGCCGACGAGCCCGGCCCGGCTGAGTGCATCGATCCGCGCGTCGCCGGTCTCGACATAGGCGAGATGCAGCTTATCGGTCGCCCGCTTGTCGAAGGCGTCGTCGGCGCGGGCATTGGCGGCGAGGGCGAGGAGGGCGAAGAGGGCGGCGCCGGCGACCCGCGCGGGACGCCGCCACAAGAGGCCGCGCAGCGCGTAGGCGATCAACAAATCGGCGAGCGCCAGCAGCATCGCCAATGTCAACAACGGCGGCCGTAGATCGACCTCATGGCTCGTCGCGAAACCTTCGCGAACCGTCCCCAGCGGCAGATCCTCGATGGCCGCGAGCCGGCCGACCCCGGCCGAAAGGTTGAGCGCGCGCCGTGCGTCGCCCTCGCCGTAGAACCCCGGCGGATGGCGCGCCGAGACTCGGGTCGCGGCGAGCGCCTTGCCGGAGATCGGCCGCGCGGTCGGCGGCGCGCGGCCGAGCCGGCCGAAACCGTCGAGCGTGTCGATCGGCCGCAGCCGCCCGCCGACCGGTTGCGACACGCCTTCGCTGACCGCCACGATGCGCCGCATCATCTCGACGAACAGCCCCGACAGCGCGAGATTGGACCAATCCGCATTGGCCGTCGTGTGGACCAGCACGATCCAGCCACGGCCGCGCCGCGCGGCGGTGACGAGCGGCGTGCCGTCGGCGAGCCGCGCCCAGATCTTGCCGGCGAGATCGATGTCGGGCTCGGCCAGCACCTGGCGCGACACCGTCACGTCCTCGGGTATGGGAAGGCCGGCAAAGGGGCTCGTGCGCGCAAACGCGGCGAGCCGCGCCGGCCGCTCCCACGACATGGCGCCGCCGATGGTGCGGCCGCCGCGGCGCAGACGCACCGGCAGCAGCCGATCCTCCTGCTGCGCCAGATGCGGCCCGGCAAAGCGCAGCAGCAGCCCGCCCTTCTCGATCCAGTTTTTGACCCGTTCGGCCTGCGCCCCGGAATCCGGCCCGCTATCGGCGTAGACGAGCACCGCGAGCGGGCGCCCGAGAAGCTCGGCGAGGCTGCCGTGGCGCATTTCCGCAAAGGGGGAAAGCGCGCGCTCCAGGTAATAGGTGTTGCTGAGGAGCGGCTGCCCGGCAGGGCGCGGCGGCGTCACGATGCCGACCGGGCGGCGGCGCCAGCGATCGTCGAGCAACACGACCGCGCCCGCCGAGCGAGCGTCTTCGAGGTCGATCCGCACCGCCTTGTTGCGCAGCTCGTTCGGCATCGCGAGGGTCGCCGCGACCCGGCGCATCCCCGCCGGCATCGGCACCTCTCGGCGCGCCAGCAGGCGCCCGTCGGCGCCGCTCGCCCGGAGATAGAGAAGGCGCGGCGCCGGCGCCGGCAGGCTAAGCAGCACGACGCCGAGATCCTTGCCCGCCGCGCTCTGCGGCCCGAGCAGCAGAGGCACGCTCTGGGCCGGCGCGGTGGCATAGCGCAGGCTGCCCCGGCTTTTCAGATATTTGGCGAGCGCCACGGCGGCCTTCGCGCCGCTGCCCGCTTCCTTGCCCTCGGTCTCCTCGGCAAGGCCGTCGCTGACCCAGATCGCCGAGCGGGCGGCGGGCAGCGACAGCGCCTCCAGCCGCGCGAGCGCCGCCGCCCGGTCGACCGGCCACGGCTTCGGCTGCAATTCGTGCACCGCGGCGCGGGCATCGGCGGCGCGCATCGGGGCGAGCGGCGGCGCCGGTTGGCCGCCCGCCGGCGGCGCAGTCGTGACGAGGACGATCTGCCGCCCTTCGCGTTCGGCCTCGGCGAGCACGTCGGCAAGCTCCGCCTCACGGGCCCGCCAGTCGCGCGCGGCGGCCCAGCCGTCGTCGACGACGAGAACGATGGGCCCACTGGCGGCGAGCCGGGCCCGCGGATGTATCAGCGGACGGGCGAACGCCACGATCACCAGAACCAGCAGCAGCATGCGCAGCAGAATGAGCCACAGCGGCGTGCGCGCCGGCGTCTCCTCGCGCGGCACCAGGCCGAGCAGGAGGCGGATCGCCGGAAACGGGATGCGGCGAGGCGCCGGCGGCGTGACCCGCAACAGCCACCACAGAAGCGGCAGGGCGACAAGGCCCAACAGAACCCATGGCGCGGCGAAGGCGAATGAGCCGATCGTCAGCATGGCTCTGCCCCTCCCGCTGCGCGGATCCCTCCCTCTCCCCGCGCGCGGGGAGAGGGTCGGGGGGAGGGGCCGCCGACGGCTGCGAAACAGCGGGGCCGAATCTCGTCCATCCCACCCGCCTCTCAGCGGCGGCGGTCGGCGCTGAGCGCGCCATAAAGGGCGAGCAGCGCCAAGTGCGGCGGCCGGTCGGTGCGGTGGAAGCCGAAGCCCCAGCCGAAGGCGCGGGCGATCGCCGCGAGCCCCAGGCGATGCCGGCGGAAGCGTTCGGCATAGTCGCCGCGCACGCCCTCGACTCGGCTGATCACGACCTCGTCCCGGTCCTCGACGCCGGTAAAGCGCACGCGGCCGTCGAACGGCAGGTCTTCCTCGGCCGGATCGACGATCTGTAAGAGATGCCCCCTGAGCCCGGCGGCGGCGAAGCGGCCGACGGCCGCGTTGACGGCCTCGAGCGGGTCGAGGAAATCGCCGAAGAGGACGAGCTGACCAAAGCGCGGCAACGGCTCGAATTCGGGAAGGCCGCTGCTTTCGGGCGCCTCGCGCGCGATCAGCGCGGCGACCCGCGACAGCGCGAGGCGCCCGCTGATCGGCGGATTGCCGCTGCCGAGCACCGAAAGGTGCTCGCCGGCGCGCACCAAGAGGCTGGCAAGAGCGACGAGCAGCAGCTCGGCGCGCTCGCGCTTCGTCGGCCACGGCGCGACCGACAGGTATTCGGCCGAGCTGTACGCCATCGACGGCGAGGGGTCGCGCCACAGCCACACGCTCTGCGCCGCTTCCCATTCGGTTTCCCGAACATAGAGCCGCTCGGACTTGGCGCTCTCGCGCCAGTCGATGCGCGAGGCCGCGTCACCCGGCTCGTATTGGCGGAATTGCCAAAACGTCTCGCCCTGGCCGATGCGGCGCCGCCCGTGCACGCCTTGCGCCACCGTCGCCGCGACGCGCTCGGCCGCGACGAGCAGCGGCGGCAAGGCGGCCGCCGCTGCTTCGGCGCGATCGCGCAACTGGGCGGCGGCCGAACGGCGGCGCGCGACGCCGTCTCGCAGGATCGCGGCGCCGAGGCTCACCGCAGCGGCGCCGACATCTCGTCGATGACCTGGGCGACGGTGACGCCCTCGGCGCGGCCGGCAAAGCTGATCGCCATGCGGTGCCGCAGCACGGGCGCGGCGAGCGCCAGCACATCGTCTACCGACGGGGCGAGCCGGCCATCCATCAGCGCCCGGGCGCGGCAGGCGAGCATCAGCGCCTGGCTGGCGCGCGGTCCCGGCCCCCAGGAAACGAAGCGGCGCAAATCCTCGGAGCCGGCGCCGCCCGGCTTCGCCTCCCCCGGCCGGCCGGAGCGCACCAGCGACAGGATCGCGTCGACGACGCTCTCGCCGACCGGGATGCGGCGCACGAGGCGCTGCGCCGCGATCAGCTCGGCGACGTTCATCGCCGGCCGCGGCGCCTCCTCCGCCAGGCCGGTGGTGGCGATCAGCATTTGCCGCTCGGCCTCGCGATCGGGATAGTCGACGTCAATCTGCAACAGGAAGCGGTCGAGCTGGGCTTCCGGCAGCGGATAGGTGCCCTCCTGCTCGAGCGGGTTCTGCGTCGCCAGCACATGAAACGGCCGCGGCAGCGCGTGATACTGGCCGGCGATCGACACCCGGCCTTCCTGCATCGCCTGCAACAGCGCCGATTGCGTGCGCGGGCTGGCGCGGTTGATCTCGTCCGCCATCAACAACTGGCAGAATACCGGACCCGGGATGAAACGGAACGAGCGCCGGCCGGTCTCGCTCTCTTCCAGCACTTCGGAGCCGAGGATGTCGGCCGGCATCAGATCGGGCGTGCATTGGATGCGCTTGTCCTCGAGCCCCAGCACGATGCCGAGCGCCTCGACGAGCCGCGTCTTGGCGAGCCCCGGCACGCCGATCAGCAGCGCGTGCCCGCCGCAGAGCAGCGTGATCAGGGCTTGCTCGATCACTTGGCTCTGGCCGAAGATAATGGCACCGATGCGCTCGCGCACGAGGCCGAGGCGGCGGCCCAGCGCCTCGGCTTCATCGACGAGGTCGGCGGGGCCGGCGCCGGCGGGGAAGGTTGCGGTCAAGGAATTCGTTCCTTTTCAAACTGTGAGACGCGAGGCCGATGGCCAAGATCGGTTCCGGCAAGACCCTGCGAACGCGCCCGGCCGCGGCGCGCCGGGCGATCGTCGATTGCGGCGATCTCGGCATCCGGATCGCCCGGGACGGCACCTGGTTTTATCGCGAATCCCCGATCAATCGTCTGCCGCTCGTCAAGCTCTTCGCTTCCGTCCTCACTCGCGACCCTGACGGCGGCTATGCGCTCGTCACGCCGGCCGAGCGCGGCCGGGTCGAGGTCGAGGATGCCCCCTTTCTCGCGGTCGATGTGACGCCCTTCGGCGAGGGCCGCGCGCAGGATCTGATCTTTCGCACCAATCTCGACGACATTGTGACGGCGGGGCCCCTTCATCGGCTGCGCGTCGAGACGGCTGCGAGCGGCGAACCGGCACCCTATATTCATGTGCGCGGCGGGCTCGAGGCGAAGCTGACGCGCGCCGTGTTCTACGAGCTCGTCGAACTCGGGCGCGACGAGCCGGCCGCCGGAGCAAGGCAATTCGGGGTATGGAGCGGGGGCGCGTTCTTTCGGCTCGGCGACAGCGTCGAAGAATGAGCGGCGCGGGCGCGCCCGACTGCCGGCGGCGTCATCGGTAAGGGGAAGCGCAGAGTGACACGAGAGTGGGCGGCGGCGCGGTTTGCGAGGCGTCCCCAGCCGGGGCGGCGCGGTTTCGGCGGCACTGCGGACCCGCTCGAAGCGGCGGCCCTGCGGCAGGCGACCCGCGGCGATCACGATCTCAACCCCGGCATGACCCCGCCGAGCTCGGCGCTCAGGCCGGCCGCAGTGCTGGTGCCGCTGATCGATCGCGCGACCGGCATGTCGGTGCTGTTGACCCGTCGCACCGATCATCTCTCCGCGCATGCCGGGCAGATCGCCTTCCCCGGCGGCCGGATCGAGGAAGCGGACGCCGACGCGACGGCGGCGGCCTTGCGCGAGGCCGAGGAGGAGATCGGTTTGCCGCGCGAACGCGTAACGGTCATCGGCCGGCTCGACACCTACGTCACCGGGACCGGTTTCGAGATCACGCCCATGGTCGGCATCGTCAGCCCGCCCTTGTCCCTCGCCATCGACCCGGGCGAGGTCGCCGAGGTGTTCGAGGTGCCGCTCGCCTACATCCTCGATCCGGCTAACCATCGGCGCACCGAACGCGTATTCGCAGAACACCGCCGCGCGTTTTTTGTTCTGCCCTTCGAAGGCAGGAACATCTGGGGCGCCACGGCAGGCATGCTCGTCAACCTCTACGAGGTGCTTACCGGCTGTTAAACCCATGTTGCGGGTCTTGCTCGAGATCATCCTGCCGCTGACCTTGCCGACGGCGCTCTATTTCCTGTGGATCGCCTTCTTTCCGCGCGACGGCGCCGCGGCCCGCACCCCGCCCTGGGT
>DASYYD010000032.1:0-11591 GCA_035934195.1 Allostellaceae bacterium
GGCGCGGCGCGGGCCGGCGCTCGAAGCCCTCTCGGCGCTGCTGATCGCCGGCGGCACGGCGCTCGCGCTCGTCAGCATGCTGGCGCTCGGGCGCTCGTTCAGCGTCATGGCCGAGGCGCGCGCGCTCGTCACGAGCGGACCCTTCAGGCTGATCCGGCACCCGCTCTACCTCGCCGAGGAATTGGCGATCTTCGGCGCCGCGATGCAATTCGTCTGGCCGGCGTCGCTGGCGATCCTCGCCGCGCAGCTCGCCTGCCAGATCCGCCGCATGCTCAACGAAGAGCGGCTGTTGCGGCGGATCTTTCCCGAATACGCCGCCTATGCGGCGCGCACGGCGCGGATCGTGCCGGGGCTCTGGTAGGCGCGCGATGTTCTTCGCACCCTCGCTGATCCTCCTCGTCGCGACCTATGCGGGCCTCTTGGCGCTCGTCGCGCTGGCGCGGCTCGTCGAGAAGATCCGCCCGGTGCAGCCCGGCCAGCAGCGGGCGCAGATCATCCTCGACTGGAAACTCGCGGCGGTGAACATCGGCCTCAACGGGCTCTTCGCGCCGGCGGCCAAAGCGAGCGGCGCCTTCATCGTCAATTCGGCGGGCGGCGGCTGGATCGCGCTCAGGGCCGACGGCTGGTGGTTTTTGCCGTCTTTCGCGCTCGTCCTCCTGGCCAACGATCTCTTCGCCTATCTCTGGCACCGGGCGCAGCACAAGATCCCCTTCCTGTGGGCGATGCATTCGCTGCACCACACCGCCGAGGCGCTCAACATCGTCACCGGGGCGCGGCATTTCTGGCTGGAGACCGTCATCACCACCGCGTTTTTGCCGATCCTGGCGATCCTCTTCGAGATCCCGCACGCGATCGTCCTCGCGGTGGTGGCGACGGCGCTGTTGCCGGACGGCGCCTCGCACCTGAACCTGCGGCTGCCGCTCGGGCGCTTCGCGCTCTTGTTCAACAATCCGCAATACCACCGCATCCACCATTCCCTCGAGCCCAGGCATCTGAACAAGAACTTCTGCAAGGTACTGCCGCTCTTCGACGTGATCTTCGGCACCGCGTGGCGCCCGGCGCGCGACGAGTTTCCGGCCGCGGGTCTGCTGCCGCGCGACGTGCCGCGGGGCTTCTTCGACGGCGTTTTGTGGCCGCTGCGCCGCTGGCCGGCGGGCCGATTGTCGAACCGCCCCGATCTCGGCCCGGAGAACGCGTGAGCGCCGCGCCGCCGCCCTATCTCTACAATCGGGCGCTGCTCTACGGCTGCGGCGCTCTGCTGGCGCTCTACGGCTGGTTTCTCGCCGCCGCCTGGGCGCAGGGCTATTCGCTGTTCGCGCCGACCAGAGGGCCGGCCCACTTCGACTTTTCGGCATTTTGGGCGGCCGGACGGCTGGCATTGCACGGCGAGGCGCCGGCCGCCTACCAATGGGCCAATCTCGAGCGCGTGCTCGAGCACGCGCTCGGGCGGTCGTTCCGGATCGATGTGCTGCCCTGGTTCTATCCGCCGATCTTCCTGCTCGCGGTGACGCCGCTCGGGCTCTTCTCTTACGGGACCGCCGCCGCCTTGTGGCTCGGCGCGACGCTCGCGGCCTATCTCGCGGCGGCCCGCGCGATCCTGCCCGGCGGCACGGCGGCGGTCGCGGCGCTCGCCGCCCCGGCCGTCGCCTTCAATCTCTGGTCGGGTCAGAACGGGCTTCTGACGGCGGGGCTCTTCGGCGGCGCGCTTCTCCTTCTCGACCGCAGCCCGGTGGCGAGCGGCGTCCTCTTCGGGCTGCTCTGCTACAAGCCGCAATTCGGGCTTTTGCTGCCGCTCTTTCTCGCGGTGACCGGACGCTGGCGGGTCTTTCTCGCCGCCGCCGCGACGGTGCTGGCACTCGTCTCGCTGACCGCGGCGGCCTTCGGCTGGGAGGTCTTCGCCGCCTTTCTGCGGGCGCTCTATTCGGCGAACGACATGGACCTCGGCACCGGCCGGCAGTTGGGGCATGTCGCCTGGGGCCACCTGCAGAGCGTCTATGGCATGCTGCGCGCGCTGGGGGCGGGGGCCGGCGCCGCCTGGACGGCGCAGGTCCTCGTCGGCCTCGCCGCCGCCGCCGCGGCGCTCACCGTCGCGGCGCGCGGGGCGCCGCCCAGCATCGAGGCGGCGCTGGTCGCCGTCGCCGCGTTCGTCGTCACCCCCTACAGCCAGACCTACGATCTGACGGTCCCGACCTTGGGGCTCGCCTTCCTCGTGCGCGACGGGCTCGAGCACGGCTTCCGGCCATGGGAGAAGCCGGCGCTCGTCGCGGTCTTCCTGTTGCCGCTCGGGTTCCTCGCGCTGCGTTCGATGGTCGGCCTCGGGCCGCTGACGGCGGCCGCCCTCGCCGCCGTTATCGCCGGCCGGGCGCGAAGGCAGGTGCGGCCCTCAATCGCTTTCTAACCCTTTTCTGGTGCCGGGGGCCAGCTTGGATGCAGCCCAGCTCGAACAAGGCCGGCCTTCAAGAGCCGCGGCGCATTGCGATCCTCGACGAGGCGGTTGCTGCCGGCGCAAACCGCGACGGCACGGTTCGAGCGATCACTGTCGCTACTCCGTCCGGCAACCGGCGCAGCGCGAGGCGCGCCGGCAGATCCACGGTGCGGTGCACGAGTATCCCTCCGGCCAGCGCTGAAAGCGCGGCGAGCGCCTCAAACCGGACGCCGTCAAACCCGTGCGCGGTCAGCACGGGAGAAATCGCCGTAAGGACCATGAACGGTACCGTCTGGAAAATGTATAGCGAATATGAGATGTCACCGAGCCAGCGCAGCGGGGCAATATCCAGAAAAAACCGCAGGCGCCCCTTATTGCTGACCGCGGCGAGCAGCAGCGCTGGAAGCAAGAGGACAATCAGCCCGTCGGGGAAGTCGGCCCAGAAGGCAACGATCATCGTTGCTGCGACACCGAGCAGTGTCGCGTCCTCCTGCCACACGGCCCCGCAGACCCCTGCTCGGTAGGCGCGGTAGACGAGCACGCCCCCAAAGAATTCCGGCAACGCTCGAAAGAGAGCGAGCCAGCCCGAGGTCTGCTGACCTCCGATCACCTGATCGACGGTCGCCGCTGCCAGCAAGCCGGCGACAAGCGCAGCTGTGGCACGACGATCCAGGCGGAGGATCAGTGGGACGGCAAAAGGGAAGATGAGGTAAGCGTACCACTCGGCCGATATTGACCATGAGGGATCGTTGATCGCGATGCTGCGCAGCCACGGCACCTGGGTCAGGGTGAGGGCGGCGATCAGCTGTGTCTTGAAGGAGATGCCGGTCGCGAGAGCAAGCCTGCCGAAGCAATGGCAAACCACATAGATTGCCGTGACGAACAGGCTGGCGGGATAGATGCGGGCGAAGCGCGCCCAAAGAAATCTGCCGATCCTCCCCCAGTTTCGCCCATGGGCGAGGCGGCCCCGATAGACATGCGTCAGGACAAAACCGCTGAGGAAGAAGAACAAATCGACCGCGAGGTAGCCCCGCCGCCAGAAGAAAGGCGGCCCGCCGCCAGCGACGTTGCAGGCCAGAAAGCTGCTGTGGTAGACGACCACGGTCAGCGCGGCAATGCCGCGCAACGAGGTCAACGCCGGCAGCTCGACGGCTTCCACGCCCTTTTCCAGCCCGCTTGCCAAGGGTGCCAATTTGCCGGCCTCAAAGCCGAAACTGAATTGACTGGGCCGCTAGGTCCGTCAAGTTAGAGATTAGCGGCGATGCTGCCGAAGAAGAGAGTGGCGACGTTGTTGCCGATCGTTGTCACCACGCCCACGATGACGATCGAAATCAAGCCTGCAATAAGGGCGTATTCGATGGCGGTGACGCCCGCTTGATCTATGGCTGGCCTTGTCGATGGGTCGGGCATGGCAGGTCTCCTGCGCCGCAATCTCGTCAATTTCTCAACTCTCTCGGGCGGGCGGTGCCTCCGAATGCGCGACATCGGCTGCCGCAAAATCGCTATCCTGTCGCGCCGTCGGCGCCCGGTCGGCAAATGCTGCCGATCGGCGCCGACCAACGCGGCCATACCGGTTGCCGAGGGTTAGAGGGCGCCCGCGACCGTGCTGAAGGTGCTGCTCAGGTTGGTTCCGACCGTACCCATCACGGTGACGGCCGCGACGGCGATCAGCGCGGCGATGAGGCCGTATTCGATCGCGGTCACGCCCGACTCGTTCTTCAGAAGCTTCGAAAAAACGGCAAACATAGGGCTCTCCGTCGAGTTAATGTCGCTACGGGGAAGAATTTCGCACAAGGATCTTTCTAGACCGTTAAGTGGCTTACACGCCGCTCACAGTTTTTTGCCGGCGGCGGATCGGGCGGCGTGCGGTGCCGGCGGGTGCGTCATTGCGCAAAAAAAGCCGCCGTCCGGAAGCCCGGCGGCGACTTGCGATATTGTGCCGGATGGCGGCCGGCGCGCAACGTTTTGGGGGAGGCGGCATTGCGCGACGGCCGACCATCGGGCGGGGTTAGAGCTTGCCGGCGACCGTGTTGAAGGTGTTGCTCAGGTTGGTGCCGACCGTGCCCATCACGGTGACGGCGGCGACGGCGATCAGCGCGGCAATCAGGCCGTATTCGATCGCGGTCACGCCCGACTCGTTCTTCAGAAGCTTCGAAAAAACGGCAAACATCGGATTCTCCCATAGGGATTGCGTGGCTACGAGGAGCAATGTGAAGCAAAAGATTTGCGGAATAGTTAATCCGAAAGCAAGCCAGCGGCCTAATTCTTCGAATTTGATGCTTTCGGCGGAACCAACGGTTTATCGGAACCGCCGCGCGTCGGTGCGCACGTCGATTACCGCGTCGGCGTCGCCGTAGACGCGCCGCCAGCCGTCGAGGCTCTCGATACGCATCGCCGCCCCTTGGGTCGGCGCGAGCAGCGCCCAGGTAACGTGGTAGCGATCGAGGAGTGCTCCGAGGGTCGCTGCGTCGCCCGATTGGGCCTTCATATAGCGTGCAAGGAAGGAATTGCCGTACATCTCAATGCGGCCGTCGATAAAGCTCGGCACCCCTTCGAAGATCAGGTACCCGCCAAAGGCCTCGCTGTTGAAGACGCGGCCCGAGAGAAGACCCATGCGCCGGGCGGCGGCGAGAGCCTTTGCCGGGGTTTGACGGCCGTCCTTGCGTTCTATCGGATGAAGCAGCAGGGGAAGGCTCGCGCCGGCCATGACGAGGACGGCCAGCGCCACCGCCGCCCGGCTGGCGGGTGCGCAGAGTCGCGCCGCATAGCGGCTGAAGCTCGAAGTGGGCAGCTCCCGGATAAGGTCGGCGATCTTCGGGCCCAGATGCGGCGCCACGGCAAGCGGTGCCACGAAGCCCAGCAGCTCGGCGTTTCGGACGCTCTGCAGCGCCATGTGAGAGAGCCCCAGGACCAGGAGAAGCCGCATCGGTTGCAACCTGGCGCCGGTCGTGAAGCCGAGCGCGATCAGACCTAGAAGGCAAGCTTCGAGCGCTGGAAAATGCTGGAAGTCGGGGCTTTGCCATTCGACGAAGGAAGATTTGAGCGCCGGCATGGCGAGCAGCCGGAAAGGCTGAAGAAAGCCGGCGACGCCATTGGGCGTCATTAAGCCGGCGCCGGCAGTCAGGAGCACGAACAATCCCCAGCGCTTTGCCTCGTCGAAGCGGCTCCTACCGGAAGCGGGAAAGAGGACGGCCTCGATCAAGACGAACCCCGCCAAGGCGACACCGAACATAAAGCCGCCGTGCAGATTGGCCCATACAATCATCAACGGCAGCAGGGAAAACGGCGGGCGCGACCCCTCTTCGCGCGTGGCAAAAAGTTCGCCCGACCACAGCACCAGGAGCGGAAAGGTCAAAATATGCGGTCGCACCAACACATGCCCTTGTGCCAAGGCCGCCGCAAGGATCGTCATGATCAGGACTGAGAAGGGCTCGGCCCGGCGCAGCAGGAAGCGCGCCAGAATGGCCATCGTTAGTGCAAAGCATGCCGCCGTCAGCAATACGAGCCCGCTCCAGCCGGCGATGTTGTAGATCGCCGCCAGTACGATCTCGGCGAGCCATTCATGGGGAACCCATGAAGCACCCGCCATCGTGTAGGAGAACGGATCGTGCACCGGCAGCGCAATGTGGGAGATCATCCAGCGCCCCGCCGCGACGTGAAGGTAGGTGTCGGGATCGTTGAGCAGGGCTTGCGGTTGCGCGAGGAGGCGGGCGAGCGCGGCGACAGCGACGACGAGCGGCCAGGACGGAATCAGGCGGCGCCAGCAACTGTCGATCGCGCCGACCTCGCGAGGGGATGCCAAAGCATGATCGGTCACGGCAAAACCTGCGCGAGAGATTCCGATTTCGTTCAAGCTGGCCCGGGCATCGCGACAATCGATAGGGCGGTAACGGCGATCAGGAGCGCCGCGAGGCCGTATTCCGCGGCGGCCGCAGTCCACTCGGTTCTGCCTGGTCTTGCATAAACCGCCAACATTACGGTTATCTTTCGGGCGGCATTGCCCGGCGAAGATCTTTCCGCTAAAGGCTTTCGAAAGCGTTAAACGGCGGCGCTCCGGACGATGGCGCCGGGCCGGTAAACCAATTGTTCACCATATTCGGCCGAGATAGGCGACCACGCTACCGACCCCGGCCGGGACCACGCCGAATGGACGATTTTCAGCAAGCCGACGTGGCACTGCCGACCGAGCCCGCGCCCGGCCGAGCCGGCGCGGTCGAGCTCGCGGTCGTCATCCCGACGCTCAACGAGGCCGAGAACGTCGCCCTTCTCGTCGACCGGCTCGTCGAGGTCCTCGACGAGGTGCGCTGGGAGGCGATCTTCGTCGACGACGATTCGGCCGACGGCACCGCCGATCGGGTGCGCGAGATCGCCCGCTCCCGCGGCAACGTTCGCTGCTTGCAGCGCTTGGGGCGGCGCGGCCTCGCTTCGGCCTGCATCGAAGGCATTCTCGCCAGCGCCGCCCCGTATGTCGCGGTCATCGACGGCGACCTGCAGCACGACGAGAGCCTCATTCCCGCCATGCTCGCGACGCTCAAGGAGCGCCGGCTCGATGTCGTCGTGGCGAGCCGGCACAAGGAAGGCGGCGGGCTCGGCGACTGGCAGCGCTCGCGGGTGCGGATCAGCGGCATCGCGAGCCGGCTCGGCCGCCTCGTCGTCAAGGCGCAATTGTCCGATCCCATGAGCGGCTTCTTCATGATCGAGCGCGGCGCCTTCGAAAAGGCGATGCGCGGCCTCTCGGGGCAGGGCTTCAAGCTCCTCCTCGACATCTTCGCCTCGGCGCCCGCCCCGCTCGCCTTCGCCGAGCTGCCCTACCGGTTCCGCCGGCGCCTCCATGGCGAGAGCAAGCTCGATACGCTCGTCGCCTGGGAATATCTGATGCTGCTCCTCGACAAGCTGACGGGCGGCATCGTGCCGGTGCGCTTCCTGTTGTTCGGGATGATCGGCGGGCTCGGCATCCTGACGCACCTGGCGACGCTGTGGGTCGCGCTGCGCTCCGGCTACGTCGCTTTCCCGGCGGCGCAGGGAATCGCGACGGTCGTCGCGATGACCGGCAATTTTCTGCTGAACAACCTGTTCACCTACCGCGACCGCCGGCTCAGGGGCTGGCGCATCGCGACCGGGCTGTTGTCGTTCTACGCCGTGTGCGGCATCGGCGCGGCCGCCAATGTCGGGGTCGCTTTCGAGCTGTTCGGCGCCGGCCACGCGTGGTGGCTCGCCGGGCTCGGTGGCGCCGCCGTCGGGGTGGTGTGGAACTACGCGGTCTCCTCCCTCGTCACGTGGAATTCCGGCGGGCTGCGGCGCGCCGCCTGAGGGCTTGCGAGGAAGGCGGTCTCGCGCTTGGCCGCGGCGGCGGCAAGGGCCAGAAGTGCCAGTGCGGTCAGCGGGCCGAGCGGCACGTGCCAACTCGTCGCGACAGGGCGCGCGACGAGCGGCGTCGCAAACAGCACCGCCAAGAGCAGCTTCTCCCACGGCGCAAATCCGCTTTGCCGCCCGGCGCGGACGAGCCAGGCGCCGGCGACTGCGCCGAGTACCAGATCATAGAAAAGGACGACCGGGATGGCGACGATCGTCGCCGCCGCCAATACCGCGGCGCGCACCGGAAGGCTCGCGCCGCGCCGCCACACGACGGCGACGAGGGCGGCGCAAGAGAGCAGCGCCCCGGCCTGGACGGCATAGGCGAGCCGGATGCCGCCACCGAGGACGAGGACGGCGCCGAACGGGTTGACGAAGGCGGCGTGGTCGACCGCGCCGCCTTCGTAGGCGGTGTGCGAGCCGAGCGCGGCGAGGAAGAATCCGCGCCAGGCCGCGAGGCCGAAAACCGCTATCGACAGCGCCGTCAGGGCGGCGGCGGCGAGGGCGGCGGCGCCGAACGCCCGCCAATTCTTTTGTGCGGCGAGGGCGAGCGGCACGAGCAGGCCGAAATGCGGCTTGTAGGCGAGCGCGCCGAAGAGGAGCCCGGCGACGACCGGCCGGCGGTCGACGAGAAGCGTCGCCGCGCCGAAGATGGCCGCCGTCAACAGCGAGTTCTGGCCGAAGCCGAGCGTCCACAGCACCGGCGGAAAGGCGAGGATCGGCACGAATATCAGGGAGCCCCGCTCGCCGAGGATGCGGCGCATGACGAAGAGATAGGGCAAGAGCGTCGCGAAGCCGAAGGCCGCGAAGCCGGCGAGATAGGGGAGCCGGGCCAAAAGCCCGCAGATCAACAGATAGATGGGCGGGTAGAAGAAATGCACGTAGTCGATACCGGGCTCGGTCGCGCGCTCCTCGGCCGCGTCATGCGCGGCCTCGTCGTAGGCGAGCGCGGGCGTGCCCTCGTCGGCGAGCGCGCCCGCCGCATAGAAGCTGACGAAATCGGTCGTCGTCGGCTTGTCGAGCGGGACGATCAGCCCATGCGTGCCGGCGGCCAGAAAGGCGGCGCCCATCAGTTCGAGGGCGAGCAGGACGCCGGCAAGCAGCGCAAGGCGGCGGCGGTCGGGGCCGGCGCCGTCTTTCAGCCCCGCCTGGAGCTTCCGCCAGAACCCCGCCATCGCCGGCCCTCGCCCGAGAATCGCGCGAGCAGGCTAAGGGCGGCGCGGTTAGGAAAGGCTTAAGCGGCGCCCGGGGGTCGCCCGGCGGCGAGCGCCTCGACCTCCTCGTCGGTCGGAAACCGGCCGAGCGCCTTTTTCGAGAAGGCGAGCCGGCCGTCGACGGTGATCTCGAAGACGCCGCTGCCGCCCTTGACGAGCTCGACCTCGGCATCCGATTTCTCGGCGAACTGCGCCCTCGCACGGAGGGCCCTCGGTTCGTAGTTTCATTTCACGCAGTATTCGATCCGGACCTTCATCGCGGCAATCCCGAAAATGCGATCGCGGAGCCTAACACGGCAGGCTGCCGCGCGTCATGCGTCACCTGCGCCCTGTTCAGGCTTGCGTTTCGCCCGCCTTCGCGGGAATTTCGGCGGCGGTTCCTATGGGAGGCTCGGGTCGATGGCGGATGCGGGCGGCGAGGCGCGATGGCAGGATGCGCTTTATGATTGCTTGAAGAAGGGCGGCGTCACGCAATTCGCCTATGTGCCCGATGCCGGGCATCGCGTGCTGATCGACCGTTCGCTCGCCGATCCGGCCGTCCATTCGGTGGCGCTGACGACCGAGGAGGAAGGCGTGGCCCTCGCCGCCGGTGCCGATCTCGGCGGCGCCCGCGCCGTCCTCCTCCTGCAGTCGAGCGGCGTCGGCAATTGCATCAACATGCTCTCGCTCGTCAAAGGCGGGCGCTTTCCGTTTCTGGCCATCGTCTCGATGCGCGGCGATTTCGGCGAAGGCAACCCGTGGCAGTTCCCGATGGGTCAGGCGGTCGAGCCGGTCTTGCAGGCGATGGGCGTCATCTGCCTGCGCGCCGAACGGCCGGAAGAGGTCGTGCCGGCCGCCGAGGCGGCGATGACGATGGTGTTCCAGAGCGGCCACGCGGTCGCCGTGCTGCTGACGCAGAAGCTGCTCGGCGCGAAACAGTTCTAGGGAGGCGAGCGATGCCGCAATCCGCTGCCGAATTCATCCTCGACCGCCGCGATGCGGTGCCGGCGCTCGTCGGCCGGCACGAGGATTTCCTTCTCGTCGCCGGGCTCGCCGGGACGAGCCGCGACGTCGCCGCGCTGACCCGCGACGGCGCCAACAGCTACACGATGGCCGGCGCCATGGGCGGGGCGGCGATGATCGGCCTCGGCCTCGCGCTCGCCCGCCCCGACCGGCGCATCCTGGTGGTGACGGGCGACGGCGAACTCTTGATGAATTTGGGCGCGCTCGCGACGATCGCCGTCTTGAACCCGCCTAATCTCGCGATCCTGTGCGTCGACAACGGGCATTACGGCGAGACCGGCTATCAGAAGAGCCATACGAGCCTCGGCGTCGATCTGGAGCGGATCGCCGCCGGCTGCGGCATCGCGCACACCCGCACGGTGGCCCGCGAAGACGAGATCGCCGATGGCGCGCGCCTGTTGCGCGACGGCAACGGCACGGCCTTCGTGGTGTTGCGCGTCAAGCCGACCGACCCCCCCGCCTACAAGCGCAATTTCGACCCCGCCTTCTGCCGCACCCGCTTCAAGAGCGCGCTCGATTAAAAATCAGCGCCGCGTTCTCAGCGCCGCCTTCGCGGCCTCTGCGATAAAGCGTTCGTCTTCCGAAAACTATTCCGCTGCCGCCAGCGCCGCCTGGACGAACGCGGGGTCGAAAATGCGGTCGGCCATCACCTGGCAGCGCTTGATGAGGCGCGGCTCGTCGGCCCGGTAGTCGGGGTGCGCGTAGTGCAGCGTGCCGATGTCGTCCCATAACAGCAGGTCGCCCTCGCTCCAGCGGTGCCGCCAACGGTATTTCGCTTGCAGTTGGTGCTCGAAGAGGAAGTCGAGGATGCGCTCGCTTTCCCTCTCCGGCAGCTCGTTGATGCGCATCGCGTAGCCGGGATTGGCGTAGAGCACCTTTTCCCCAGTGATCGGGTGGGTGAGAAAGATCGGGTGCGAGACGGGCGGCTTCTTTGCCCGCTGCTCGCGGCTGAGCGGCGCCCGCGTGCTCCCCGGCCGCGCCCGCATGCGGTCCCAGAACTTCGCGAAATCGTGCAATAGGGTCATGCCGTCGAGCCGCTCTTTCAGGGCCTGCGGCAGCCCCGCATAGGCGGCGCGCATATTGGCGAATTCGGTGTCGCCGAGCGGCCGGCCGTCGCGCCGCGGCACACGGATCGCATAGAGCGCGTTGGCGAACGCGATCTCTTCGCTGTAGGACATGTCGGTGTGCCAGTCCTGGCCGGCATCGGCGAGCCCCACGGGGCGCCCGTCCTCGACGATGTTGGACAGCGTCATGACCTCCGGATGCGCGCTGTCCTGATAGGCGGCGGCGACATTGATTTCGAGCCCGCCGAAGCGCCCGGCGAAGGCCTTGAGCGAGGCCGAATCGAGCTGTTGCCCGGGGAAGCAGAGGACGCCGTGGCGGCCGAGCGCCATCAGGATTCGGCCGAACGCGGTGGCGTCGAGCGGTTCGCGCAGGTCGAGCCCCGTCACCCTCGCGCCCAGCACCTCGCCCGACGGCGCGACCCTGATCATCGCGCTTCGCCGGCAAAGCCCTGCCGCAGCGCCTCGCGCCGCAGCAGGGCGGCCGGCGACAGCGGGCCTTTTTCGACCGCGGCGGCGGCGTCTTCGAGCTGGCCC
>DASYYD010000060.1:0-6345 GCA_035934195.1 Allostellaceae bacterium
AGATTGCCGCCGAGCGAAGCGCGGCCCTGGATCTGCTGCGAGCCGATCAGGTCGACGCCCTCGACGATCCCCGGCCAGGCGCGGCTGAACGCCTCGTGTTCGCTGATCATGACGCCGGGGGTCGCGGCGCCGATGACGAAGGCGTTCTCGGTCTGGTGAATGCCGATCAGCCCGGGGATCCGCTTCGCATCGACGATCAGCTGCGGGCGGGTGCGGCCCGAACGCAGTTGCACCAACAGGTCGGTCCCGCCGGAAAGCACCTTGGCCGGGCCGGGGGCGGCGGCCAGCGCCTGCACGGCCTCGTCGATCGTGGTCGGTGCGGTAAAGTTGAGCCTCGGCATATTCGCTCCTGATATATCGGTTCGGCTGTCTCGACGCGTCGCTCCGCCGCGCCGGCCCGACCCGACAAGGGCACGACGGGGCCGCCCGCGGCAACTCTTTTCGCTTACACTACCATGCCCTGCGGCGTGAAGCGCAATGTTCGGATGGCCGATTCGGCGGCACGATGATCCCGATACGAGACGATATCGTGCTCGACGAGGCCGAAGTCGAGTTGAGCTTCATCCGCGCCTCGGGGCCGGGCGGGCAAAACGTCAACAAGGTGGCGAGCGCGGCGCAGCTGCGTTTCGACGTCCCCCGCTCGCGCTCGCTGCCCGAGGGTGTGCGGGCGCGGCTCGCGCGGCAACTGGGAAAACGCCTGTCGCGCGACGGCATCCTCGTCATCACGGCGCGGCGCTATCGCTCGCAGGAGCGCAACCGCGCAGAGGCGCTCGCCCGGCTCGTCGCGCTGATCCGCCGCGCCGCCGCGCCGCCGAAGCCGCGCCGGCCAACCAGGCCCCCGGCGGCGGAAAACGAGCGCCGCCTCGCCGCGAAAACGCGTCGCGCCGCGGTCAAGAAATGGCGGCGCGCCCCGCCGGACGAGTAGACCGCCGCCATCGCTCTCGCGCGGCGTCGCATCGAGCGTGCGACGCCCTGCCGCAGCCGCTTTGGCAACCGTTCCGAAAGCCGAGCGTTGGAGGGGCAAGATCGAGGGGGGCGGCGCGGCGGACTGGCAGACGATCGATGGCCCACACTTCCATCGCAACTCTTGGCGGCCGGTGATGCCAGGAACGATCTGCCGCCCCGAACTCTACGACGATTTGGCGCAGGGGAAGCGCGCGTTGCGGGCCGCTTTCCGCCTGTCGTCCCCGCCGCCGATCGAGGCCGGCGCCAAGATCATCGCCCCCGACCGCCCGAGCGAAGCCGTCTATTGCCTCGGCCGCGGTTGGGCGTACCGGGCGCGCGAGTGGCCGCAGGGCCGCCACGCGATCATCGACCTCTATCTGCCGGGTGACCTTGCAGGCGATCGAGACGCGGGTCGCCTTGCCGCGCCTCATCGGCCAGCGCCCGGTGTCGTTGGGCCGGCTTATCAGCGCCGCTTCGAGCCCGATGAGGCAGATCGGCGACCATCTCGGGCTGACTCTGGTGCACGTCAATCGCGTGCTGCGCTCGCTGCGCGAGCGGCGGATCGTCAGCGTGGACCGCCACGTCGTGGCGATCCGCGACCTTGCCCGGCTGCAGCGCCTCGCCGGGCGCGAGATCGAGGCGTCGGCGGCGGCTTCATGGGTCATTGAGATCGGGCGCAACCCGCAAATGTCGGACCCGGAAACCGTGGCGCGCCGCCAGGATCTCGGCGATCCGGCGCCGGTGGCAGGTCTGCCAATCGGCCTCGTAGCATAGAAGGCAGCTGGGCGCGGCCTCAGCGAAGAGCGCGGCGTACGCGAGGTCGTGCGCGGCTTCGCTGCGCCCGAGCTTTTCTTCGACGATCCGCCAAAAGCGGTCCCAGTCGCGCCGGCGGCCGGCCTCGCGCCCCTCGGGCGGCGTGCCGAGCGCGGCGAGGTGGACATAGCGCATCCCCGCCGCTTCGACCGCGGCGCCGAGTTGGCGCTTCGAAAAGCCCGGGCGCCGCGAAATCGGGCGGTCGCGCACGTCGATGAGGGTCGCGATCCCTGCGGCGCGGAGAGCCGCGATGACATCGTCGAGCCTTGCCTTTTCGTAGCCGATCGTCGCGAGCGTCTGCACGGCGAGCCCCGCCTCACGACCCTGTGAACTCGACATTCGCCGCCTCCTCGCCTGTTGGATCTAGAATTAGGTCGGGCTGCTCTCGGGGAACCGCAAATGACGCTTGCAACAACATCGCTCGCACGCCGGACCTCGCGCTCGGCGAGCTATGCCGGCGTTTTGCTCGCGGCAATCGCGGTGCTGTTGCTGGCGCTCGCGCCGATCGGGTATCGCGCAGGCTGGTGGCCGTACCGCTTCTCATTATTGAGCCTGATGCTCTATTCCGCCTATTTCGGCCTCGCCGCTGCCGCCGTCTCGACGCTTGCGCTGCTCGTCGGGCGCTCGGCGCTCGGCGCGCGGGGCATCGCGGCCGCGCTCGCCGCCCTCATTGCCGGCGGAATAACCGCCTATGTGCCGTGGCATTACCGCGCGCTGGCGCGCAGCGTGCCGCCGATCGACGACATTACGACGGATACGCAGAACCCGCCCGCCTTCATCGCCGTCCTGTCGGCGCGCGCGGCGGAGGGCGGCAATCCCGCGCGTTACGGCGGCGCCAAGACCGCGGCATTGCAAAAGCGGGGATATCCCGACATCGCGCCGCTGCCGCTGCCGCTCGCCCCCGAAAAGGCCTTCGCGCTGGCGCTTGCGACCGCCAAGGAAATGCGCTGGACGATCGTCGCCACCGACCCGAAGGAGGGCCGGATAGAGGCGAGCGAGCGGAGTTTCTGGATGGGCTTCACCGACGACATCGTGGTGCGCGTCACGGCGGCAGGAGCGGGCAGCCGCGTCGACATGCGCTCGGCGGCGCGGCACGGCCGCAGCGACCTCGGCGTCAATGCCGCGCGGATCCGCGCCTATTTCGCGAAATTGCGCGCCGCGGCCGGATAGGCCGGGGACCTCCGCCTAGCCGGCGCGATAGCGTGCGACCGCGGCGGGATCGATCTCGATGCCGAGGCCCGGGCGCTGCGGCGGCGCAACGGTGCCGTCGGCCCCGGGTTGGATCGGCTCCCGCAGGAGCTCGTCGCGCAACGGGTTCGCCGTCTGGTCGAATTCGAGCACGAGCCCGTTCGGGATCGACGCCGTGAAATGCAGCGAGGCGGCGAAGAGGATCGCGCCGGCAAAGGCGTGCGGCGCGACCATGCGATGGTGGGCCTGCGCCAGCGCGGCGATGCGGCGGCATTCGGAAAAGCCGCCGGACCAGGCGAGGTCGGGCTGCACGATGTCGACGGCGCCGCGCCCGATCAGTTCGCGAAAGCCGTAAAGCCCGGTCTCGGTCTCGTAGCCGGCGATCGGGGTCGCCAGCGCTGCGGCGACCGCGGCGCTCTCCTCGATGTCGTCGGTCGCCACCGGCTCTTCGATCCAGTAGAGCCCGTACGGCTCGAACGCCCGGCCCATCTGGATCGCGAACGCGGGGCTCCAGGCGCAGTTCGCATCGACCATCAGCTTCGCCTTCGGCCCCAGCGCCCGGCGCACCGCGGCGACGCGCGCGATGTCCTCCTCGGGATCGACCTCGCAGCGCTCGGCCTCGCCGACGAGGTGGCGCAGCGGCGAGCCGGTCGAGGGGTTGCGGCCGACCTTCATCTTCATGCCGCGAAAGCCGCGGGCGCGGTATCCCTCGGCCTCCCGGGCGAGATCGTCGATCGATTTGCCGTCTTCGTAGAAGCCGCCGCTGGCGTAGACCTCGACCCGTTCGCGGGCGGCGCCGAAGAGCCGATAGAGCGGCAGCCCGGCAACCTTGCCGGCGATGTCCCAGAGCGCGATGTCGATGCCGCTGATCGCATTCAACACAAGGCCGCGGCGGCCGAACTGGCGCGTGCGGGCGAACATCTTCTGCCACAGCGCCTCGATCATCAGCGGGTCCTCGCCGAGGAGGAGCGGGCGCAGCAGGCGTTCAATCACGTTCCCGGTGACGCCGCCGCCCGGGCCGGCTTCGCCCAGCCCGGTGATGCCGGCGTCGGTCTCGATCTCGACGAGGAGCGCGCCGCGGCTCGAGAGAAAACCGCCGGCGCTCGCGTAAGGCGGCTCGCAGCGGGCGAGAAGCAGCGTCGTCCGGACATCGACGATCTTCACCGCCCTACTCCATGACCGCGAGCACGTCGCACTGGATCTGCATCGGCGGCGCGAGGTCGCGCGAGGTCTGGGTGTGGCGGGCCGGGCGCGACTGCGGGTCGGGGAACATGGCGACCCAATGCCGGTTCAGGGTCTCGCGCAGCGAGCGGTCGGCGATGAAGACCGTCATCTTGACGATGTCGTCGGGGCCGCCGCCGGCGGCCGCGAGGATGCGGCGCACATTGTCGAACATCTGGGCGCATTGCGCGTCGAGGTCGGGGGGCACCTTGCCGGTCGCCGGGTCGGCCCCCGAGACCGCGCCCGTCACCAGAAAGGGCCCCCGCCGGCAGGCGCTCGGGATCGGGTTGACGTGCCTGACCCCGGCCACCTCGATGCTTTGCCGCTTTTCCATGATCGACCTTCCGCGAAAAATGGGCGCAGGAGGATAGGCAGCGCGGCGCGGACGACGCAAGATGACGCGGCGCAATCGAGTTGTGGCGAGGATGCTGTCGCAGACCGAAGAACGCTTTCTCGCAGGCCGTCGGGTGGCCCATCTGGCGACGGCGGACCGCGCCGGCATGCCGCATGTCGTGCCGGTGTGCTACGCGGTCGCCGCTGGCCGGCTCTACATCACCATCGACGAGAAGCCGAAGCGCCGCCCGCTTGTCCTGAAGCGCCTCGCCAATATCCTCGAAAATCCGCGCGCCGCCGTGGTCGTCGACCGCTGGGACGAGGATTGGACGCGGCTCGGCTGGGTCATGCTGCGGGGGCCGGCGGAGGTCCTCTACGAGGGCCCCGAGCACGCCCGCGCCCAGGCGCTGCTCAAGGCGCGCTACCCGCAGCTCGCGCCGATGGCGATCGCGGGGCTGCCGGTCATCGCGCTCTCGATCGAGCGCGTCGCGAGTTGGGGCAACCTCGCCGAGGGCTAGCCGGGGCGCCTCGCCGCGGCTAATGTCCGCCGCGGAGCGGAACACGGGAGAAGCGGCATGGATTTCGGCGCCTCGATGTTTTTCACCGATTATTCGATGGCCGCGGGGGCGCTCGCCCGCGCCCTCGAAGAGCGCGGCTTCGAATCCGTCTGGGCGCCGGAGCATTCGCACATCCCGCTGTCGCGCGCGACGCCCTTTCCCGGCGGCGGCGAGGTCCCGAAGCAGTATTACGACGTGATGGACCCGTTCGTGTCGCTGACCATGGCGGCCGCCGCGACGACGACGCTCAAGCTCGGCACCGGGGTCTGCCTCGTCATCCAGCGCGACCCGATCCAGACGGCAAAGCTCGTCGCCTCGATCGACCAGGTGTCGGGCGGGCGCTTTCTCTTCGGTGTCGGCGGCGGCTGGAATGCCGAGGAGATCGCCGACCACGGGGTCGAGTTCAAGACCCGCTTCAAGCTGATGCGCGAGCGCATCGAGGCGATGAAGGAGATCTGGACCAGGACGAAGCCGGAATACCACGGCGAGATGGTCGATTTCCCGCCGATGATGACCTGGCCGAAACCGGTGCAGAAGCCGCACCCGCCGGTCATCGTCGGCGGCGCCTGGCCGCACAGCGCGCGCCGCGCGGTGCGCTACGGCGACGGCTGGGTCCCGAACGCCAGCCGCCCGCAATACCCGGACGTGACCGAGTTCCTGCCGCAGTTCCGCGAGATGGCGCAGGAGGGCGGGCGCGATCCGGCGAGCCTGCCGATGACGATCTTCGGCGCCGCCGAGGACCTCGATCGTCTGAAACGCTATCGCGACCAGGGGATCGCCCGGGTGATCGTCGCGCTGCAGGCGGCGAAGGCCGATGTCACCTTGCCGATCCTCGACCGCTGGGCCGCGCTGATCCGCCAGGTTTGAGGAGAACGGCAATGAGCGGGCTGAGCCTCCACCAGGCCTCGATCATCGTCGACAAGGCGCTCGAAAGAGGCCGCGATCGGGCCTTCAAGCCGCTGACCGTCGCGGTGCTCGACGCCGGCGGCCAGCTGAAGGCGTTGAAACGCGAGGACGGGTCGAGCCTGTTGCGCCCCGAGATCGCCGGCGGCAAGGCCTGGGGCGCGCTCGGCATGGGGTTCGGCGGCCGCGAGTTCGCCCGCCGCGTCGCCGCCAACCCGGCCTTCATCCAGGCGCTCGTCGGCGCCTCGGGCGGCCGCATCATCCCGGTGCCGGGCGGCGTCCTGATCCGCGACGGCACGGGCGAAGTGCTCGGCGCGGTCGGGATCAGCGGCGACACTTCCGACAACGACGAACTGTGCGCGGTCTACGGCATCGAATGCGCCGG
>DASYYD010000063.1:0-3193 GCA_035934195.1 Allostellaceae bacterium
TCACCGGCGACACCGCCTCGATCGCCCTCGGCATGGGCACCTTCGCCGCCCGCTCGGCGGTCAATGCCGGCTCCTCGGTGCATCTCGCCGCGATCGCCGTCGCCGACAAGATCAAGGAATTCGCCGCCCAGATGATGGAGGTCTCGGCCGCCGACCTCGAATTGCGCGACGGCCATGCCGAAGTGCGCGGCGTCCCCGCGATGCGCAAGAGCTTTCGCGAGATCGCGCTCTACGCGATCGGGGTGCCCGGCTCCTCGACCTTGGGCGGGATGACGCCGGGGCTCGAGCACACGGCCTATTTCACGCCGACGCAATCGACCTATTCGAACGCGACGCATCTCGCCGAGGCCGAAGTCGACATCGCGACCGGGCGGGTGACGCTGCTGCGCTACCTCGCCTACGACGATTGCGGGCGGCTGATCAACCCGCTCGTCGTCGAGGGGCAGGTCGTCGGCGGCCTCGCGCACGGGCTCGGCAACGCGCTTTTGGAGCGCATGGTCTACGACGACGAGGCGCAGCCTCTCTCAGCCACCTTCGCCGACTACCTGTTGCCGACCGCTTCCGACATGCCGCCCGTCGAGGTGCACCACATGGAGACGCCCTCGCCGTTGAACCCATTGGGCGTCAAAGGCGCGGGCGAGGCCGGCACCAACCCGGCGATCGCCGCCATCGCGGGGGCCGTCGAGGACGCGCTTCGGCCCTTCGGCGTCTTCGTCACCGAGACGCCGATCAGCCCCGAGCGCCTCGTCCAGCTCATCGGCACGCGTCAGCCCTGAATTGTGTTCACGACAAGAAAGCGATAGGGTGCGGCAGGCTGCCGCGCCGGAGGCGAGAATGCAGTACGGGCATCAGGTCGATATCAAGAACGTCGCCTATTTCCGCCACCTCTACGACGGCGAGCACGCCGATATGCGGCGGCTCTACGAGCAGGCCAAGCTCGACCAGTGGAACGCCGCCAGCGACATCGAGTGGGAGGCGCCGCTCGAAGGCGACGGCGGCCTGATCGCCGACGACCTCGTCGATATCCACGGGACGAAATTCTGGGACCGGCTGACCCCGGCGCAGCGGGTCGAGGTCAACCATGCGGTGACGCGCTGGCGATTGTCGGTGCTGATGGCGGGCGAGCACGGCGCCATGCTGGTGTGCAGCCAGCTCGTCGAGAACGTCCGCGGCCAGGACGAAAAGCTCTTCCAGGCGACGCAGGTCGTGGACGAGGCGCGCCACAACGAGGTCTTGCACCGCTACATCGCGCTGCGCCTCGACGGCCGCAACTATCCGCTCGCCGGCAACGTGCAGGAATTGTTCGACACCCTCCTCGGCACCGGCGCCTGGTATCTGAAGACGATCGGGCTGCAGCTGGTCGGCGAAACCTTCGCCGTCTCGCTCTTCCGCATGCTCGCCGAATCCTCGAAGGACGCGGTGTTGCGCCAGATCTGCAAGCGCATCGTGCAGGACGAGGCGCGGCACATGGGCTTCAGCATGCTGTCCCTGCCGCAGCTCGTCGCCGAGGCGAGCGGGGCCGAGCGGCGCGAGATGGAGGATTTCGCGGTCTGGGCCTTGAACCGCACCCTGCGCGGCGTCTTCCCGCAGGCCGCCTACGAGGAATTCGGCTTCTCGCGCGCCGAGATCGACGAATTGCGGCAGCTGCGCCGCGAGCGCGCGGCGGGCGGCGAAGAGACCGCCTTCCGCAAATACTTCCGCCGTGACCTGCATTCGGGCCTCGTGCGCAATCTGCGCAAGGTGGGCGTCCTCACCCCGCGCACCGAGCCCGATCTCGAAAAGCTCGGCATCTCGCTCGCCGCCGCGTGATTTGCCCCGCACCCTCCCACGGCTTCGCCGCGGGTCCCTCCCTCTCCCGGCGTGCGGGGAGAGGGTCGGGGTGAGGGGCCTTTGCCGGCGGGAGGATGCCTACCCCAGCCGATAGAACTTCGTCGCCGTGCCTGAGAAAAGGGCGGCCTTCTCGGCCGCGCTGCAGCCGGCGGCGAGGCGCTTGAAGGCGTTCCACACGGCAACATAGCCGCAGCTTCCCTTGTCGACCGGGAAATTGCTCTCGAACATCGCGCGGCTCGCGCCGAAGGCCTCGATGCAGGTTTCGACATAGGGCCGCCAGGCGGCCACCAGCTCCTCCGAACTCGGCGGCAGGTCGCGTTCGTGAAACCCGAAGCCGAAAAGGCGCATGCCGAGCCCCCCTAATTTGATGTGCACGTTCGGGCAGGCGGCGACCTCGCGGATGCGCGCCTTCCACTCGGCGAAGACCGCCTCGCGCCGGCCCTGGTAGCGGCCGAGCCCGATCGGCCCGCCGACATGGTCGAGGACGATCGGGGTCTGCGGGAAGGCGCGCGCCAGATCGACCAGCTCGGCGAGCTGCGTGTGGTACATCCAGGCGTCGAAGGAGAGCCCCAGCGGCGCGAGCCGCGCGAACCCCTCGCGGACGCGCGCATCCATCAGCATGCCTTCGGGCCGCTCGGCGAGAGTGCCCCATTCGCGCTGGTCGGGATGCGTCGCCGAGATGTAGCGGATGCCGCGGAAGCGCCCGCCGCCGGCTGCGGCCATCGCCTCCAGCACCCGCTCGACCGCGGCGCCGAGAGCGAGATCGGCATAGCCGACGATGCCGGCGCAGACGCGCGCGGGGCCGTATTTGGCGGAAGCGCTCGCCGCCGCGACGCCGTTGGCGAACTCGACCTCGCCGACCGGGCGAAACTCGGCCGGGCCGTCGGCGCGGTACATCGACAGCCATTCGAGATAGACGGTGTGCGTGACATTGTGCCCGGCGCCGATGTCGGCGAGCAGATCGCGCAAGAGATAGCGGCCGGTCTCGGGCCGGTCGACGAGGTGGTGGTGCGGATCGACGATCGGCAGAAGGGGCTCGATGACCTCCTCGCGCCGCCGGGCGAGCCATTCCTCCCTGACCGGCGGGTGCACGCTCGTCGCGGTGGCTGAAGTCTCGGCTGCCATCGGCGGTCTCCTCTCGTCCTCGATCGTCGTAGCTGGCACTATAGCGCCCCGACAAAGGAGGAAAGGGGATGCTGATCGAAGGGCAGGCGGCGATCATCAGCGGCGGCGCCTCGGGGCTCGGGCGGGCGGCCGCGGAGGCGCTGGCGCAGCGGGGCGCGAAGGTCGCGCTCCTCGACGTGAATATCGCCGCCGCCGCGGAAGCGGCGCGCGCCATCGGCGGCCTCGCGCTCGCCTGCGA
>DASYYD010000080.1:0-13649 GCA_035934195.1 Allostellaceae bacterium
GGTGTAGTCCTCGCGCTCGCCAGAACCGGCGCGCAGCCCCTCCGGCAGGGGCGGGCGCGCGGCCTGCACTTTCGCGTGCGCGGCGAGCGCCGCCTCGCTCTCCCACAGCTCCATGAGGACGAACTTGTCGGAGTCGAAGACGCTCTGAAAGATCTCGAACTGCCGGCAGCCGGCGTCTTTGCGCGACTCCTCGCAGCGCGGCTTGAAGGCGCGCGCGAATTCGGCGCCCTTGCCGGGCGTCGCGTTGATCGTGATGACGAGGCGGACGCTCAATCTTCCCTCCTATTCGGCGGCGAGGCTCGGGGCTTCTTCGCGGATCAGCCGCTCGACCATGCGGCGCATCTGCATGCGCGTGCCGTCGGAGGCGATGTCGACGAGGCCCCGCTCGCCGAACTCGTCGAGCCGGCGCTGCTGCGCCTCGACCATGACGCGGTCCTCGACGAAGGTCGGCGCGATCTCCCGGTAGAGCTGCTCCGTCGCTTCCGGCTCGTTCTGCCGGTAGCCGTTTGCCGCCGACCAGAAATAAAAGCAACTGCTCTCGGTCTCCGGCGTCAAACCGTGGAAGAGGCGGAACTGGAAGCGGAAATCGCGCTGCGGGTCGGCGGTCGCGGTGCCGGCGTCGGCGGCGCCCGTCCACTGCAAGACACTCGCCGGCGCGACAAACTCGAACTCCTGGCAGCGGTCGACCCGCCCCTTGAAGCCGGCCGCCTTGACATAGCTCGGCGGCGGCACCGAGTCGCGCATCCAGCGGGTGAATTTGAGCCCCGTCGGCGTGCGCGCGGTCGTCATCTCCGCCTGGAAGTGCTGCAAGGGGTTGCCGCCGACGGTCTTCGCGTGCAGGTAGCCGAGATGCGTCAGGTCCATCAGATTGTCGACCATCAGCATGTAATTGGCTTTGATCGGATAGACGTCGTGCTTGTTGGGCCAGCGCGCCTTGTCGTTGTGATAGGGGAAATCGAGGATCGCCGCCGGGTCGGCCTTTGCCGGGTCGCCGGTCCACACCCACAATAGCGCGTCCTTCTCGACGGTCGGGTAGCTCCTGACCCGCGCGCCTTCCGGCATTTGCACCTGTCCCGGGATGCGCACGCAATGCCCCGTGCCGTCGAAGACCAGCCCGTGATAGCCGCATTCGAGGCCTTCCTCGACGACCCTTCCCATGCCGAGCGGCGCCGAGCGGTGGCAGCAGCGGTCGGCGAGCGCGGCGGCGCGGCCCTCGCGGTCGCGGAAGAGGACGATCGGCTCGTCGCAGATGCGCCGCGCCACGGGCTCGTCCCTCACTTCGTCGGCCCAGGCGGCGATGTACCAGGCGTTCTTCAACAGCATCGGCGTCCCTCCCTGCGGGATTGCTTCGTCGCTGCGCTCCTCGCAATGACGGCAGTTTACGGTGTCATTGCGAGCGAAACGAAGCAATCTCGATCCGGCCGGCGCATCGTATCGAAACCGGCAATCAGCGAGAAGGCCTATCCCCGCGCGGCCGCCTCGACCGCGTCGACGATCGCCTCGTAGCCGGTGCAGCGGCAGTAGTTGCCGGCGAGGTAATGGCGGATCTCGGCGCGGCTGGGGCGCGGGTTGCGCGCGAGCAGCTCGGCCGCCGTCAACAGCATCCCCGGCGTGCAGAAGCCGCATTGCAAGGCCGCGCGCCGGTAGAAGGCCTCTTGCAGGCGGGCGAGCCGGCCGCTGTCGCTCGCCCCTTCGATGGTCTCGACCGAAGCGCCCTCGGCCGCGGCCGCGAGCACGAGGCAGCCGCGCACGACGAGCCCGTCGAGGACGACCGAGCAGGCGCCGCAGCTGCCGTGCTCGCAGCCGACATGCGACCCCGTATGCCCGAAATCCTGGCGCAGCGCATCGACGAGGCTACGGCGGACCGGCACCCGCGCCGCCGCCGGCATGCCGTTGAGGGTGAGCCGGATCTCGCGGAATTCTTCGCTCATGCGGGTGCGGCGAGCCGGTCGAGGGCGCGGCGCACGGCGACCCCGGCGAGATGGCGGCGGATTGGGGCCGGGTGCTCGCGGTCGCCCAAGAATACGATGTCCTGGGCGAGCGCATCGGCAAAGGCGGCGGCCGGGGCGGCGGGATCGGCATCGGCGAGCGTGGCGGCGGCGGGCGACAGCATCGCCCGGTCGGCGACCCCGAAAACCGCGACGCGGCAGCCGCCCGCGCCGGCGGCGATGGCGGCGCCGGCGAGGGCGTAGTCGCCCTGCCGCCGCGCCACCTCGTAGATCGCGAAGCGCTCGCCCGGCCGCGGCGCCGACAGCCGCACGGCGATGATCGCCTCCTCCGGTGCGAGCGCGGTCTGGTAGAGCCCTTGGAAGAAGTCTTCCACCTTGACGGTGCGGCGCGCAGCGGCCGAGGCGAGCACCATCTCGCCGCCCAGGGCGAGCGCCACGGCGGGCAGTTCCGCCGCCGGGTCGGCGAGCGCGAGGCTGCCGCCGACGGTGCCGCGGTTGCGGATCGCCGGATGCGCGATCAACGGCAAGGCGGCGGCGAGGAGCGGCAAGGCAGCCCCGGTCTCGGGCCAATCTTCAAGGCCGCGCCAGCGCGTGAGCGCGCCCAATTCGACGACCCCGTCTTCGCGGCGCAGATAGTCGATTGCGGTGATGCGGTTGATGTCGACGAGGATGGCGGGGCGCGCGATGCGCATGTTGAGCATCGGCACGAGGCTCTGCCCGCCGGCCAGGATCTGCGCCTCGTCGCCGAATTCCCGCAGGGTTGCGAACAGTTCGTCGAGGCTCGCGGCCCGCCGGTAGGCGAAGGGGGCGGGCTTCATCGCTCAGGGCGCGTAATGCGCGAAGACGACGGGCGAGACGAAGGCCCAGGTCTCGATGAAGCTCGACCGGTCGGGTTTGCGCCCGAGCGCCTCCATCGCGCCCAAGAGGCAGAACCAGTTCAACACCTCGTGCTGCCCCGAATCTTCGATCTCGTCCGTCGTGTAGCGGTGCCAGGCCGCGTAATCGCCCGCCTTCAGCGCTTCGTAGAGCCGCCGGTCGGCCTCGACGTCGGGCCACAGTTGCCAGTTCTTTTCGGTCAGGAACGAGTGCGACCAGCTGGAGGAGGCCATCAGCGCGACGCGCCACGGGCTTTCGGCGAAGACTTTGGCCGTCGCCGCGCCGACCGCCATGCAGCGCTCGGGGCTGGGCGAGGGCGGGTCGAGATCGCGGATCCTGCCGCGCAACGCCAAGGGCAGGCGCAGCCCGCGCGCCGCATTGACGCGGCGGCCGTAGCAATTCACCGAAATCGGCAATATCGGATAGGGAAAGCCGCGCCGCGCGTCGTCGAGCAGCAACAGGGTATAGGCGAAGGCGTGGCCGAGCGGGTGGTGCAAGGGCTTGTACGCGTAGGCGACGTCGATCCCCCGTTCGAGAAGCCCGGCGGCCAGGTATTTGCCCGCCGCCCGTGCGCCCTTATAGGAAAATCGCTTGTCCTGCGGCTCGCCCCACGGGTTCCACGGGCGGTTCTTCCACGGCTCGATCGCGTGGCCGTCATAGGCGAGGACCGCGAAGGGCGGGACCAGATCCTCCTTGAAATTCTCGTACTGGTCGTCGCCCCACATGACGACGAAGTCGGGCTCGAAATCGTCGAGCGCGGCGCGCGTCTCGGCGAAATGCCGGCGGAACACCTGCCGCGCGCGGCCGGCCGAAGCGGCCCCGAAATCCTCGCCCAGCTCGGCGCGCAATCGCGGCGGCCAGCGCGCCGGGTCCTTCATCTCGGCCGGCATGTCGGGGTCGGCGAGGGAGGCCTTCATCATCGAGGCCCAATCCTCCTCCCGACGCAGCATCACCGGCCGGTGCGTGCAGCCCAATCCCAGGATCTCGGCCATGATTGTTCCTCCCTACCGTCGTCCCGGCGTAGGCCGGGGCTGCATGCCCGCTCATACGCGCTTCGAGACGCGCCCGCCGGGCGCTCCTCAGCATGAGGTAGATTTGCATTAAGAAAACCCTTCATCCTGAGCCGGCGCGAAGCGCCGTGTCGAAGGACGCACGGGCGCGGATCCAGCCTCCTCACGCTGCTTCCTCCAGCGTCGAATGCAGTTCGAGCGTCGTCGCGCGGCGCAGGTCGCGCGGGTGCCGCTCGTCGTGCGCCCGGCCGCGGTGCATCGTCACCCGGTTGTCCCAGATGACGAGGTCGCCCCGCCGCCATTTGTGCGCATAGACGAATTCGGGCCGCGTCGCGTGGAGGGTCAGGTCGTAGAGCAGGATGCGGCCCTCCGCGACGGGCCAGCCGACGACGTGCGAGGCATGCGCCGAGAGGTAGAGCGTCTTGCGCCCCGATCCGGCGTGGCGCCGCACGAGGCGTTGCCGCGAGGGCGGGTATTGCTCGCGCTCGCCCGCTGGGAACTCGGTGACGCCGATCAGCCCGCGCGACCAGAAGATGTCGTGCTCGACGACGAGCGGGTCGAGCGCCGCCTGCGTCTCGGGCGGCAATGCGTCCCAGGCGGCGCGCATGTCGGCGAATTCGGTCTCGCCGCCGCCGAAGGGCGAGGGCGGCGGCACGGCGACGGCGTGCAGCATGCCGAGCACGACCGGCACCGGCATGTAGGAGGCGTCGGTATGCCACAGCCGGTTGCCGAGGCCGTCGAGCCGGCGGCGGTCGTCGCGGGCGCGGATCCGGTTCTCCTCGTCGAGGTTCGAGATGTCGCCGATCTCCGGCAGCCGGAGGCGCCGCTTGCCGCCGCGCGCCGCGATGCGGCCGATCTCCAAGGGGCCGAAGCGGGCGGCGAAGGCGCGCAAGGCTTCGTCCTCGAGCCGCTGGTCGTGAAACACGAGCACGGCATAGCGGTCGATCGCCCGCCAGACCTCGGCGAGGGTCTCCTCGGCGAGGGGGGCGGCCGCGTCGAGCCCCTTCACCTCGGCGGCGAAGCCGGGGCAGATCGGCTGTACCTCGATCGCCATCGCGGATCTCCTCCCTCGCTTCTCGGAGCGAGGATCGATCCCGCCGCAAGGCCTGTCAATTGATCCGGGGCCAGTCCGAAAGAGCGGCGCACTCGCCGAGCTTCTTTCCCCCTACTCTGTTGGGCTGCCCGTAATCGATGACCCCGGCATTGCCGCGGCACTCGAGATCGCCGCCGATCGTGTTGCCCTCGACGTAGGACAGGCCGCCCGAGTTGCGCAGCACGAGCGCGTTGCCGAGGATCGTCAGCGACACGACAAAGCACGAGGCGGAATTGTCGTGGCAAACGAAATTGCCGGCGATCTCGATCTCTCCGGCGGCATAGAGCTTGCCGCTCGATTCGCGGCAATGCTCGATCTCCACATTGCCGCCGATCGTGATCCCGGCCGTGGGGCTCGCCGGCTCGAAGCTGACATAGGCGCAGCGATCGGCCGCGAGGTTGCCGAGGATCGCGACGTCATCGGCGATGCGAAGGACGCTGCCGCGGCCGGCCAGCAGATTTCCCCGGACCGTCACGTGGCGCAAGACGCAGCGGGCGCCGTCGGGGACGAGCAGGCCGCCATCGATGATCGCGTCGCGCAGCTCCCCGCGGCAGAGCGCGCCCGCGGCGCGCGCCGGCACGGCGGGCGCCAAGAGGAGGCCCGCCAAGAGGGCTGCTCGCAGAGCATCGAAGAGGTACGACATTCTCCGGATTCCCTATAGCGCGCGCTGGTCGCCGATCATAGGATAGAATTCACCAATAAGGAGCGTGCGGATGCAAACGAAGCTCATCTCCGGCGACAACCACATCGACCTCACCTATTGCCCGAAGGATCTGTGGGCGTCGCAGGCGCCCGGCAAATGGAAGCTGCTGGCGCCGCGCGTCGAGGAACTGGAGGATGGCCTCCACTGGTTCGTCGAAGGCCAGGACAAGGGCATGTGGAACGGCGTCGGGCCGGGTTTTCTCAAATACCAGAAGGGGATGTTCGGCCATATCGACGAGATGCAGGATCTCGGCTTCGCGTGGAATTCCCATGACGGCGCGACGCCGCGCCCGACGACGCCGGAACTGCGCATCGCCGACCTCGACCGCGACGGCCTTGCCGCCGAGATCGTCTACGGCTGCCTGATGATCAACGACCTGATCGCCGATGCCGGCATCCGCGCCTGGTGCGACAGGGTCTACAACGACTGGGTCGCCGATTTCGCGAAGCGCGCCGACCCGAACCGCGTCTTCCCGCTCGCCATCATCCCCAACACCGATCCGGCGGAGGCGGCGGCCGAGGTGCGGCGCTGCGCCAAGATGGGCCTGCGCGGGGGCGATCTCGCCTTCAAGCGCATGAGCCCGCCGCTCTATCACCACGGCTGGTATCCGCTGTGGGAGGCGGCGGCCGAATGCCGCTTCCCGATCTCCTTCCACTCGACCGGCTTCAAGGCGCTGCGCGCCCCCGACACGCCCGAGATGGAGCGGGAATATTTCACGCAGTTCCGGCTCGTGCGCTCCGCCCTCTTCCAGCTCGATACGATGGAGGTGCTGGTGTCGCTCCTCGCCTCGGGGGCCTGCGAGAAATACCCGGACTTCAACTTCGTCCTCGGCGAATCCGGCGTCACCTGGCTGCCCTACGTCTTCGACCGGCTCGACACCGAATACGCCGACCGCGGCCGCTCGCTCGGCTTCAAATTGAAGCCCTCCGACTATTTCCGCCGGCAGGGCTACGTCACCTATCAGCAGGACCAGTTTCTGGAGCCGATCATCCCGCTGATCGGGGAAGACAACATCATCTGGGGCGCCGACTACCCGCACCCCGACTGCATCTGGCCGAATTCGCGCGAGGTGCTGGACAAGAACCTCGCCGGCATTCCCGAGCGGGTGCGGCAGAAGATCACCCGCGACAACGTGACGAAGCTCTACCAGCTGCACCAGTAGGGGGTTGCCCCTCACCCTCCCGCTGGCGCGGGTCCCTCCCTCTCCCCGCCTGCGGGGAGAGGGTTGGGGTGAGGGGTTTGTGCACTACGCCTCGCTCTCCGTCGTCGGGTCGATCATGCGCCGCACTTCGGTGATCTTGTTGGCCGGAAAGCCGCTCCGCTTCGCGTGCTCGCGGATGATCGCCTCGTCCTTCGCGAGGTAGACGCAAAAGGTCTTGTCGGCGGCGACGTAGCTCTCGACCCATTGGATGTCGGGGCCGAGCTCCTTCAAGGTCGCGTTCGACTTCTGCGCCGCTTCCTTCAAGGCCTGCCGCTCGGCGCTGCCGATCGCCGGCAATTCGCGCTCGATGATGTATTTGCGCATCGTGCCTTCCTCCCTGACGGATGGCGGCATGTTAGCACGATGATGCCGTTAGGCGCGACCGCTATGCCAGCGCGAGGAACGCCGCTTCCGGGTCCGCTACGAAAGTCGCGATCTCGGCCTGCCGGGCCCGAAGAACACCGATGATGTCCTTCGTCGAGGAGTTCCCGGCGCGGATCCAGATGATTTTCGGCGGCGGCCCATGCAAGACGCTCAGCCGATCAAAGTCTTCGTCCTTGGTGACGATCACATGACCGTGGTGCTGCGCACCCTCCCAGATCGTCCAATCCGCAGCGCCGCTCAGGCCCAGTTCACTCACATGCGCCGAGTCCGGATATGCGTCCGAAAGCGCTCCGACGAGGCGGGCCGCCGGATTTTCGTCGAAGAGCAGCCGCTCAGGCAGCTGGGGCGCTCACCACTCGGCGCTCCCGCTCGGCTGCGTAGGCGAGACAGGCGCGGATGTCCTCGCGCTTCATTTGCGGGAAGTCGGCGAGAATCTCCTTCTCGCTCATGCCGGAAGCGGGATACGACAGCACGTCCCCGACCGTGATGCGGGTCCCCGCACGCACGGCTTGCCGAACCGTATGGCCGGGTCGATGACAATTCGTTGTCGGTAGTCCATCACCGAACGATAGGCGCGTGGATGCCGCGCTGCAAGAACCGAAGCACGAACGCGGGGTTGGCGGGGCCGCTTGGATTTGCCACATAGGGGCTTCGGGAAGCCGGGTGGCGAGGGGCATGGAGAGCATTGAGGGCGGTCGCGACTTCATTCGCGACATCATCGCGCAGGATCTCGCGGCGGGGCGCCGCCGGGAGGTGGTGACGCGCTTCCCGCCGGAGCCCAACGGCTATCTCCATATCGGGCATGCCAAGGCGATCTGCCTCAATTTCGGCGTCGCGCAGGAATTCGGCGGGCGCTGCCATCTGCGCTTCGACGACACCAACCCGGCGAAGGAGGAGCAGGAATACATCGACGCAATCGAAGCGGACGTGCGCTGGCTCGGCTTCGACTGGGGGCGGCATCTCTACCACGCCTCGGATTATTTCGAGCGGCTCTACGAGTGGGCCGAGCACCTGATCCGCGCCGGACAGGCCTATATCGACGATTCCTCGGCCGAGGAGATCCGCGCGATGCGCGGCAGCCTGACCGAGCCGGGGCGGAACAGCCCCTGCCGCGGCCGGACGGTCGCCGAGAACCTCGACCTCTTCCGCCGCATGCGGGCCGGCGAATTCCCGAACGGCGCGCGCGTCTTGCGGGCCAAGATCGACATGGCCTCGCCCAACATCAACCTGCGCGACCCGGTGCTCTACCGCATCCTGCACGCCGCGCACCCGCGCACCCGCGGCACCTGGTGCATCTACCCGACCTATGATTTCGCGCACGGCCAGTCGGACGCGATCGAGGCCGTGACGCATTCCTTGTGCACGCTCGAATTCGAGGACCACCGGCCGCTCTACGACTGGCTGATCGACAATCTGCCGGTGCCCTCGCGGCCGCGGCAATACGAGTTCGCGCGGCTCAACATCGCCGGCACGGTCCTCTCGAAGCGGGTGCTGACCCGGCTCGTCGCCGAGGGCCGTGTCGAGGGCTGGGACGACCCGCGCATGCCGACGCTCGCCGCCTTTCGCCGGCGCGGCGTGCCGCCCTCTGCGATCCGCGAGTTCGTGCGCCGCGTCGGCGTCGCGCGCGCCCACAGCCTCGTCGACCCGGCGATGCTCGACCACGCGATCCGCGAGGAGCTGAATCGGACGGCGCGGCGCTACCTGGCGGTGCTGCGGCCCTTGCGGCTCGTCATCGAGAATTACCCCGAAGGGGCGCGCGAGACATTGACCGCGGCGAACCACCCCGACGACCCGGATGCGGGGACCCGCGAGATCCCCTTCGGGCGCGAGCTGTTCGTCGAGCGCGACGATTTCATGGAAGCCCCGCCCAGGGATTTCTACCGCCTCGCGCCGGGCCGCGAAGTCAGGCTGCGCTACGCCTATTTCGTCACCTGCCAAAGGATCGAGAAGAACGCGGCGGGCGAGGTCACCGCGCTCCACTGCACCTACGACCCGGCGACGCGCGGCGGCAACGCGCCCGACGGGCGCCGGGTGCGCGGCACCATCCACTGGGTCGCCGCCGCCGCCGCGGCGCCGGCGCAGCTGCGGCTCTACGAGCCGCTCTTCAGCCGCCCCGATCCCGGGGCCGACGGCGACATCTTCGCCGATCTCAACCCGCAGTCGCGCGAATTGCTGGAGGGCCGGGTCGAGCCGGCGCTCGCCGCCCTGCCGGCGGGCGTGGCGGTGCAGTTCGAGCGGCAGGGCTATTTCTGCCGCGACGGGGATGCCGGCGCCGGCGGCCTCGTATTCCATCGCACCATCGGGTTGCGCGACAGCTGGGCCAAGGTGCAGCGGGCGGGGGCTGGCAATCCGTAGCCGACGGAGCTATTCACCCATCGGCGCCGTTGATCTTGGAGATTTCTCAGGAGGACCCTCGTGATGTCGAACGCCATCGATCGGGCGAGCCGGGCGGCCGCGGCGGCCCTCGTGTCGAGCGCCCTCTTCACCGCCGCGAGCCTGCCCGCCGCGGCGTCGGCGCAGTACCAGCCGGCGCAATATCAGCAGCAATACCAGGGGCAATATCGGCAGCCGCCGCCGCAGCAGCAGCAGGCGCAGCAGCCGCCGAGCGCCGACCAGATCATCGCTCAGCTGCGCTATCGGATCCGCCCGACCGCGGCGCAGATGCCGGCCTTCAACAATTTCGCCAACGTCATGCGCGAGAACCAGCGCCAAGCCCAGAGCATGCAGCCGCCGCCGCAGAACGCCGACGCGGTGCAGATGCTCTCGGCACAGGCGCGCTTCGTGCAGGCCGAGGCGGCCGGGCTGCAGCGGATGCTGCCGGCGCTGCAGAGCCTCTATGCGCAGCTGAGCCCACAGCAGCGCCGCGCCGCCGACTACTTCTTCCGGCAGGGCCCGGGCGGGCAAGGCCAGTAGAGTTCAGCGCAGCGCCGGCAATACGCGCTCGCCGAACAGCTCGACCGTCGCCGCCGGGTCGGCGGCGAGGCTGACCGTGAACATGACGCGCCGCAGCCCGGCGCGCTCGGCCTCCTCGAGCCGGGTGCGGCAGGTCTCCGGCGTACCCCACACCGCGAAGCGGCGCGCCAGGTAATCGAAGAGCCCCAGTTCGTCGACGAGCGCGGCGTCGGCGGCGCCGGGGCGGGTGCTGTAGCGCCGCCGCAATTCCGCGATCGGGGCGTGCAGTTCGCGCGGCACCCCGCGCGCCGCGAGATCGCCCGAACCGAATATGTAGCCCGCCGCCATGAAGGCGAGGATCGCGCCGATCCGGCGGCGGGCGGCGGCTTCGTCTTCGCTGCAGTCGAGGGCGGCCACCTGCCAGATCTCGACCTTGTCCGGGTCGCGGCCGGAAGCGGCGACCGCCTGCCGCACCGCCTGCTCGGAATAGGCGAGCGCCGCGCCGTCGATGCCGTAATTGACGAAGACGCCGTCGGCCACACGGCCCGCCGCGGCGAGCGCCTTCGGCCCGGAGGCCGCGAGAAAGATCGACGGCGCGCCGCTCGCCCATGTCAGCCGCGCCTCGCCGCCGTCTCGCCAGCGGGCGGCCGAGCCCGACAGCAGCGCGCGGATGTACTGCGCCCCGTCGGCCAGTTCGGCCGGGGTCGAGCGGGCGAGCCCGAGATTGGCCGTGCCGCTGTGCCCGAGCCCCAGCCCGAGCACGGCGCGCCCCGGCGCCAGCAGGTCGAGCGAGGCGATCGCCGCCGCCGTCGCCGCCGGGTGGCGCGAGGCGATGTTGGTGACGCAGAGCGCGAGCCGCGGCCCCTTCGTGCGCAGGGCCAGCATCGTCGCCGCGACCCACGGGTCCATCGCGTTCCCGGGCGTGTCGGCGACGCCGGCCATGTCCCAGCCGCCGCGCTCGGCGGCCTGCGCCATGCGCTCGACGAGCGCCGGCGTGAACGGCCAAAAGAAGAACCCCACTTCCATCCCCGCCTCCCTCCGGCGTAGCCAGGCGCGGCGCCGGGCGGCAGTATAGGGGCAGGGATCCCACGGAGAACGCCGATGACGAGCCGCCCCTTGCCCCTCGATCACATCAAGGTCGTCGATCTGACCGCCCATCGCGCCGGCCCGACGGCGGCCCGCCAGCTCGCCGATTGGGGCGCGCAAGTCATCAAGGTCGAGGCGCCGGGCGAGGCCGTCGATGCGACGGGCAGCCGGCGCGACGGCTTCGACTTCCAGAACCTGCACCGCAACAAGCGGGCGATGAGCCTCAACCTCAAAAGCGGGGAGGGCCGCGAGATCTTTTTCAAGCTCGCGCGCGAGGCCGACGTCGTCGTCGAGAACTACCGCTCCGACGTGAAGCACCGGCTCGGCATCGATTACGAGGCCGTCCGCAAGGTGAACCCGCGCGTCGTCTACGGCAGCATTTCGGGCTTCGGGCAGGACGGGCCCTACGCCAACCGGCCGGGGGTCGACCAGATCGCGCAGGGCATGGGCGGCCTGATGTCGATCACCGGCATGCCGGGGCAGGGGCCGGTCAGGGTCGGCATCGCGATCAACGACACGGCGGCGGGGCTCCTTCTCTCCTACGCGATCATGGTCGCGCTCTTCGACCGCGAGCGCACCGGCGAGGGGCAGTGGGTGCACACTTCCCTCCTCGAAGCGCAGATCTTCATGCTCGACTTCCAGGCGGCGCGCTGGCTGATGCAGGGCGAGGTCGCCGGGCAAGAGGGCAACAACCATCCGACCTCGCCCGGCACCGGCATGTACGAGACATCGGACGGGCACATCAACATCGCCGCCTCGGGCGACAATCTGTGGCGCCGCTTCTGCGAGGCCGCTGGCGCCCAGGATCTCGCCGCCGACCGGAAATTCAAGACCGTGCCGCTGCGCGCCCGGAACCGCCCGGCGCTCAACGCGCACATCGCCGAGATCGTGCGGCAAAAATCGAACGCCTATTGGGTCGAGGCGCTCAACAAGGCGGGTGTGCCGTGCGGCCCGATCAACACGATCGACCAAACCTTTGCCGACCCGCAGGTCGAGCATCTCGGCATCGCGCGGCCGATCGACCACCCGAAACTGGGGCCGTTGAAGGCGGTCGGGCAACCCATCCACATGAGCCGCCACCCGCAGCCGGAAAAGCTGCGGCCGACCCCCGGCCTCGGCGAGCACACCGCGGCGGTCCTCGCCGAACTCGGCTACGACGCGGCGGCGATCGCGCGGCTCTATCGCGACGGCGTCGTCTGACCCCGCCCTTGCGCGCGAGGCTCGCCGAGAGTACCTGATAAGCGTCGGAATTCAGGGAGAAGCGCGATGGCGAAGCGAAAGGCGCCGGCCGCGGCGACGAGCCCGTGCCGGATCAATCATCTGGTTCTCAACGTCCGCGACATCGAGGAATCGCACAAATTCTGGACCGAGATCGTCGGCCTGAAGCAGGTCGCCGAGCTGCACGCCCGGCCCGGCCGGCCGCTGCCGCCGAAGATGCGCTTCTACAGCGCCGACCACGACGGCAAGCTGACGCATCACGACATCGCGCTCGTCGAGAACCCGAACCTGCCGCCCCCCTCGGAGTGGTCGCTCGTCGACAACCGCGTCGCGATCAACCACGTGGCGCTGCAGATGCCGAGCCGCGAAGCCTGGCAGAAGCAGCTCGCCTACCTGCAGAGCCGCGGCGTCAAGTTCAACTGGCGGGTCAACCACGGCGTCACGCACAGCGTCTACGTCAACGACCCGAACGGCTACGGCGTCGAGTTCCTCTACGAACTGCCGCGCGAGATGTGGGAGAACGACATCCAGGCGGCGATCGACTACCTCGACAACCTGCCGACCGAGGGCGAAGAAGCGCTTAAGGACCCCGAGAGCCCGAGCTTCGGCAAAAAGGCGAAAAAGAAAGAACGCGCCCTCGAACCGGCGGAATAGCCCCTCACCGCGACCCTCTCCCCGCTGGCGGGGAGAGGGAGTGCGCTTGTCCCTCGCCCCGCGTCAGCGGGGCGAGGGAGGGGCCCGCGCAGCGGGAGGGTGAGGGGCAGTCAGCGCTCCGCCGAAAGCACGCCGCGGCGGATCTGGTCGCGCTCGATCGATTCGAAGAGCGCCCGGAAATTCCCTTCGCCGAAGCCCTCGTTGCCCTTGCGCTCGATAATCTCGAAGAAAATCGGGCCGATCACCGTCTCGGTGAAGGTCTGCAACAACAGGCCCTGGCCCTTCTCGGGCGCGCCGTCGATCAGGATGCGCTCTGCCCGCAGCCGCTCCAGGTCCTCGCCGTGGCCGGGCAGGCGCGCCTCGACCGCCTCGTAATAGGTGTCCGGCACCGTCATGAACGATACCCCGCGCCCGCGCAATGCCTCGACGCTCGCATAGATGCCGCGCGTCGCGAGCGCGATGTGCTGGATGCCCTCGCCGTGGTAGGCCGCCAGATACTCGGCGATCTGCGACTTGTCGTCGGCGCTTTCGTTGATCGGGATGCGGATCTTGCCGTCGGGGCTGGTCATCGCCTTCGAGCGCA
>DASYYD010000091.1:0-9668 GCA_035934195.1 Allostellaceae bacterium
AGCGACAATCTCTGGGTGCTCGCCAATCAGGGCGACGAGGTCGTGGTCGTCGATCCGACCGGCAAGGTCGCCGCGAAAAAGGGCGATTTCGACGGGCTCACCGCCGACGGCGCGATCCGGGGCCTGCTGTTTCCCGCCAGCGACGCCTTCAGCCCCGACGGCCGCTTTCTCTATGTGACGAACCTCGCCCTCAACCTGCCCTTCGCCGGCGCGCCGTCGATCGCGGTCGATTCCGGTTGGACCTTGCAGGTGAAGCAGTTCAACGTCGCCCGCATTCCGGTCGGGCCATAGCCTTCCGAAAAGGAGCAGCAGAGATGGCCGGAGAAACCGTGGCGCTCGCGCGCTATGCGGCGTCCCTGCGCTTCGAGGACCTGCCGGCCGAGATCGTGCAAAAGGCGAAGGGGGTCATCGCCGACACGGTCGCGGCCGCGATCTGCGGTGCGGCGTTGCCGTGGAGCGAGATCGTCATCCGCTATGCCGAGCGCAGGGGGCCCGGCGGCAGCAGCGCCATCCTTGGCCGCGGGACTGCCGTGCAGGCTTGGGCGGCGGCGCTCGCCAACGGCGCGCTGGCGCACGCGTTCGAGCTCGACAGCCTGACGCGGCCCGGCGCCGGCGCGCATCCGGGGGCGACCGTGCTGCCGCCGGCCCTCGCCGTCGCGCAGCAAGAGGGCGCGGGCGGCCGGGCGCTGATCGCCGCCTTCGTCGCCGGCAACGAGGTGATGATCCGCATCGGCCGCGCAACGCACCACACGAACGAGGCGCGCGGCTTTCACGCGCCGGGGACGACGGGCCCCTTCGGCGCCGCCGTCGCCGCCGGCCACCTGTACGGGCTCGACGCCGAGGCGATGACGAACGCGATCGGCATCGCCGGCTCGCTCGCCGGGGGGCTCCTCGAATTCGCCCGCGGCGACGGCGGCATGGTGAAGCGGCTGCATCTGGGGCGCGCCTCGGAAGGGGGCGTCCTCGCCGCGAGCCTCGCGCAAGACGGGTTCCAAGGGCCCCGCACCGTCATCGAGGGCGAGTTCGGGTTTCTGCGCGTCTTCTGCACAGAGTGGGATGAGGGCGAACTGACGCGCGGCCTCGGCAGCGAGTACCGCCTCGCGACGACGGTGCTGAAGCGCTATCCCTGCCACGCCACCGCGCATGCGGCGGTGCGTGCCGTTAGCGAGATGAAGGCCGAGCACGGCTTCTCGGGCGAAGAGGTCGAGCGCATCGAGGTCACGGGCGACGCGCGCACGGTATCGCGGCACAACATCGCGGAGCCCGCCGACCTGATGCTCGCGCAATACAGCCTGCCGTTCTGCGTCGCGCTCGCGCTCTTTCGCGATCCGCGCGACCCGCGCTCCTTCGACGCCGGGGCGCTCGCCAATCCGCAGATCCGGGCGCTCTGCCGCCGCGTCCGCCTCGTCCCGGAGCGGGGTGGGCAGGCCGCCGGGGCGAGCACGGTCAGACTCGAGGTGGCGGGCGGCCGCCATTTCGAGAAGCACGTCGCGAGCGGAATGCTCGGGCCGGGCGAACTCGAAGACAAGTTCCTTCGCCTTTCCTGGCCCGGGCTCGGCGAGGGCGCGGTCGCGCTCTACAATCGCCTAATGCGCCTCGAAGACGAAGAGAGCCTCGACTGGCTGACCGGCGCCTAAGCCCTCGGCCTCGGCGGGAGCCCGAGGCGCGGGATCTCGATCGCCGGGCAGCGGTTCATCACCACTTTCAGCCCTTGCGCTTCCGCGCGCGCCGCCGCCACATCGTCGCGCAGGCCGAGTTGCAGCCAGACGATCCCGGCGCCGGCCGCGATCGCGTCGTCGACCGCCGCGGAGAGCGCCGAAGCGCGGCGGAACACATCGACCATCTCGACTTTCTCCGGCAATTCGGCGAGCGCGGCGTAACAGCGTTCGCCGAGGATCGTCTCGCCGGCGGCGTTGGGGTTGACCGGAATCGTGCGATAGAAGCGGCTTTGCAGATAGGCCATGACGCGGTGGCTCGGGCGGTCGGCCCGCGGGCTCGCGCCGAGGATCGCGATCGTGCGGGCGCCCGACAAGACCTCGCGCAGGTAGTCGTCGGTGTAGGCGTCGTGCCGCACCTCAGCGGTCCCGCCACTGCGGCGGCCGCTTTTCGAGGAAGGCGTCGATCCCTTCCGCGGCGTCGCGGGTCAGCATGTTCGTCGTCATGACCTCGGCGGCGTAGCGATAGGCGGCGGCGAGATCGAGTTCGAGCTGGCGGTAGAAGGCTTCCTTGCCGACCTTGACGGTGAGCGCCGATTTCCCGGCGATCTCGCGGGCGAGCGCGCTCGTCGCCGCGGTCAATTCGGCGCGCGGCACGACGCGGTTCACGAGCCCCATCTCGCGCGCGCCCGCCGCATCGACGAGGCTGCCCGTCAAGAGCATCTCCATCGCCCGCTTCCGCCCGACCGCGCGCGACAGCGCTACCATCGGGGTCGAGCAGAAGAGCCCGATATTGACCCCCGGCGTCGAGAAGCGCGCGTCCTCGGCGGCGACGGCAAGATCGCAGGTGGCGACAAGCTGGCAGCCGGCCGCCGTCGCGATGCCGTGCACCTCGGCGATGACCGGCTGCGGCAGGCGGACGACATTGAGCATCATCTCGCTGCATTGCGCGAAAACCGCCTCGTAGGTCTCGCGCCGCGGGTCGGCTCGCAATTCCTTCAGATCGTGGCCGGCGCAGAAGGCGGGCCCGGCGCCGGCGATGACGACGACGCGCACGCGCTTGTCGCGCGCGGCCCGGCCGAGCGCCTCGTTGAGCGCCGCCATCATTCCCCTCGAGAGCGCGTTGCGCGCCGAGGGGCGGTTGAGGGTGATCCGCAGGACGCCTGCCTCACACGCTTCGAGCAACAAAGGCTCGTTGTCTCGAACATCAGGCATCGCCGTTATCCTTCGCCCTCGCATCGCCGCCCCGGATGGTGGACCAAGGAGCGCGGCGGGCGCAAGCCACCGCGCCGTGGTAATACGATACCGCACCGACAAACTGCTCTGTTTGCAGCGGTTTTCCTTGACGTCTCGCGGCAGCTTCGGCTAAGAGAGCGGCCCCGCGACGCGCAAAGAACCCTCGGCATGAAGACCTTCTCGGCGAAGCCTTCCGACATCGACAAGAAGTGGCTCTTGATCGACGCCGACGGGCTGGTGCTCGGCCGCCTCGCCTCGATCATCGCCATGCGGCTGCGCGGCAAGCACAAGCCGAGCTACACCCCGCATATGGATTGCGGCGACCACGTCATCGTGGTCAATGCCGAAAAGGTGAAGCTCACCGGCAACAAGCGCCGCGACAGCATCTTTCATTGGCACACCGGTTACCCGGGCGGCATCAAGGGGCGCAGCAAAGGGGCGATCCTCGACGGCAAGCACCCCGAGCGGGTCATCGAGAAGGCGGTCGAGCGGATGGTGCCGCGCGGCCCCCTCGGCCGCCGGGTGATGGGTCATCTGCGGGTTTATGCCGGCCCCGAGCATCCGCATCAGGCGCAGGAGCCGCAGCCTCTCGACGTGGCGGCGATGAACCGTAAGAATTCGAGGGCATGAGCATGGCCGACGACGATCAGCAAGATAAAGAGCGCAGCCCCGGCCAGAGCTTCCAGGGCCTAGCGAGCCTCAGGCAGGCGATGGCCGCGATGCGCCCGGCGGCGCCGCCGCCGGTGCCGATCCCGGCGGCGCTCGAGGATGTGAAGCCGAAGATCGACGCGCAGGGGCGCGCCTATGCGACCGGCAAGCGCAAGAACGCGGTCGCCCGCGTATGGATCAAGCCGGGCCAGGGCAAGATCGAGGTCAACGGCCGCGACAGCCCCGTCTATTTCGCGCGGCCGGTGCTGCGCATGCTGATCAACCAGCCTTTCACGGTCGCCAACCGGCTCGGGCAGTTCGACGTGTGGTGCACCGTCAAGGGCGGCGGGCTTTCGGGGCAGGCCGGGGCGGTGCGCCACGGCATCAGCCGGGCGCTGACGCATTACGAACCCGGCCTGCGCCCGCTCCTCAAACGGGAAGGGTTCCTCACTCGCGACAGCCGCGTCGTCGAGCGCAAGAAATACGGCAAGCGCAAGGCCCGCCGCAGCTTCCAGTTCTCGAAGCGCTGATCCAACAGAAAGCCTCGAGGACGCTGAGCTTCTCGCAGGCTTTGCGGTCGCCGAGCGTCCTTCGCGGCCGTTGCGTTGCGAGTTTATCTCCGAATTGGCGGTGATCCGCCGGGGCATCGCCCGAGGCGATCTCTGTCGGGCCGGTCGGTGGTTGATCGACGTTGCTCGACAGGGGTGAAGTCGCGCGCCGCCGCTTAGAGACCGGAATAGATTCGTGTCGGCGGCCGGAAAGCGAGCGTCGCCGCGCTCTCCTCGCCGGCGTCGCGCGCCGGCAGGGAGCGTCCCGGAAACTCTTTCCGAGGTTCCGGCTTTTCCCTATCGCCTGCGGTCCGATACCACTTCGCCGCGTCGGGCGGGAGCGTCACCTCCTTCGCGGTCATCGCCACGTCCTTCTCGCGGCAACATGGAAAATGATCGCCGCCGGACCCTGGGGGGCAGCCGGCGGCCCGCCGATATGGTGCGGCTCTTCCACCCCGCGCGATTGACGTTCACACTACCCTTACACTACGCTTACGCTGCGGGCCTTTACTGGGGATATTTGCGCCGGGCACGAGGGATGGGGTGGTAATGTCGTATCGTGGCTATGTCGACCAAATAACGAGGGAGAAGATCGACGGTTGGGCCGCCGATCTTCTTTCCCCGGATAAGGCTATTGATGTCGTAATTCTATTAAACGGCGATAAGATGGCGTGCATCCCTTGCGATGAGTTGCGAGACGACTTGGCGGAGTTAGGGATTTACGGGAACGGGAGACACGGCTTCTCGTACAAGTTCACGCCGCCGCTCGATGAAACCCGCAATTGGGGGGTCGCCATCAGGTTTGCCGACTCCGGGCAACCACTCGCCCGCGGCGACGTGCTGTTGCAGCAAGGGCCGCGCCCCCCTTCTACCGTCGTACGAGCGACTTCCCTTGTACTTCCCGCGCCCACCGACCCCGCCTCCCTCCTGCGTATTCTTGCTCTGTACGAACAGGATGTCGGGCTTTACGAGTTGTTATGCCGGATAGATTTCAGGGGTGTGCGGCCGAGCGATCTCGAGCATTGTGTCTTTGGAGATCGCGGCGCATCACCTGTCCCGCCCGGCGAACGGCGTGAGCAGATCGCCCGCGACCACCTCAACGGCTTGCTGTGTTCAGCGGAATTGCAAGAGAATGTCGTCGCATTTCTGCTGCGCGCATTCCCCGAGAAGCGACGGCTGGTCTTCATCCACATCCCGAAATGTGCGGGGACCGGTTTATCATCCCACCTTGCGGCGCGGTTTCCGCTAATTGCCGCCCAATGGCAGGCTGCAAGCTGGACGACACGCGAGCAACTTTTCCTGAACCTGGCGCGCTTTGTTCGCGAGACGCCGTTTTCCGACTCGATCGCCGCGGCAGGGCATCTGCGATTGAGCCATTACGCCGAAGAGAACCTGCTGCGCCCCGACGACCAGGTCTTCACCGTCGTGCGGGATCCGTTGGAGATCGCCGTTTCGGCGCTCAACTACATGTTCACGAGGATGCAGGCCGGCGCGAGGGACGGCGAAATTCCGCCGGATGTCAAAGACTGGATGGCGGTGCTCGATCTGCGCGACCTGCCGCCCGAGGTGACCCCCGATTTCGTCGCCGAGATTACCCGACGCGCTCTTCATATGCCCGAGATCGTGTCGCCCAACTCGCTGTGCTATTGGCTCGGCGGCGGTAGTGCCGAACAGGTAATCGAACGGTTGGCGCAATATCGTGTCGAGATTACGACGACCGTCAAATACGAAGATTGGCTGGCGGCGAAATGGGGCGTCACTACCTCGACGCGCGCCAACGCATCGACAAACTATGTCTCATCGTCTCAGTTGAGCGAGGACGACATGGTATTCCTCCGCTCGCAATCGAGTGACGACCGCAGGCTGTATGACCTGATCGCCGCAGCGATTGAAGATTCCGGCAAGGCGTCGATTTTCGGCGGAGATCTATTGCGGCAAACGCGACTGTAGCTAATTCAATGCGCGGCGGCGCCACTCGGTGGGTGCTCGACACCATCGTCAAGGACGGCAGGATCTTCGATGCTTGGGACGACGAGAAACGGGTCGTCAAGGGCGTCGCTGTCCGGGTGTCGCTTATCTGTTTCGGCGCCAAGACCGAACGACCGCAGCCGCGGCTCGACGGCGAGCCCGTCGAGAGCGTCCGGCCGGATTTGAGCGCGATTTCCTTCCCGAGCGCCTCGATGTCGGCGATGGCGGCGTCAATCTCCTCCTGCCGGCGCCGGGGCTCCGGGACGACGCGCGCGATGGGGCGGCCGCGGCGGCGGTTGAGGATCGTCTCGCCGCGTTCCACCTCGTCGAGAAGGCTCGACAGTTTGGTCTTCGCCTCGGAGGCATCGACTTCCCGCATGACGCGCACCGCTCCTGATTTCCTGCCGTAAGCTTACCACAACGCGGCGCCGGCTCCCATGAAGCCCTCGGCGAACGGGAGCACGGCCACGATCGCGAAGGTTCGCGGCTCGACGATGACGATCCGGTCGCGGTCGGCGACGTAGCGGTAGCCGCGGAACTGCGGCACTGAAGCCGCGACGGCCGCCGGCAGCGGATAGAGCCGCACGGAGCGCGGCGCCGCCGCGCCGACCGACACGCGGAAGCCGAAATGCTCAACCCGGTGCGGCGGCGCTGCGGCGAAGCGTTCCACCAACCGGCTGCGCTGCTGCTCCGAAATGGCGGCCGGCTTGCCGACGACGACGGCCTCGCCCGGCCGCGCCTGCGATGCCGCGCCGCGCTCGGTCCGCTCGCGCTCGGTCTAGGCGCCCGGCCCGGGGTTCGGCTGTGCCTGCGAAACCGTGCCGCGTTCGGTCCGCTCGCGTTCGCCGGTCGTGCGCTCCTCGCGCTTCGGCTGGCTCGGTGTCGCCTGCGGTTGCGCCGTGGCCGACGGAGTCTGCGCCGCTTTCTTGGTTTGCGACTGCTCGGCGGCGCTGCTCTCGTGCCGCTTCTCTTCGCCGGCAGCGCGCTCGTCGCGGCGCGGCTGCGTCGCATCGCTGCGTGCCTTTGTCGAGCTGTGCGGCGCGCTCGTCTGCGTCTGCTCGGCCGGTACGGCCGAGTTCTTCTTGTTCGTCTGATCCGATTGGGCGGCGGCGAAAGTCGCGCCGAGCGCGACGACGGCGGCAGCCGTGGCGGCGAAAATGGTTTGTTTCATGACCCTACCTCCTACCGAGGGTACGGCCGGCGTCGATCCGAAGTTCCGTCGCGGGGGCGCAGCCGAAAGAGCGGCGCGGGGTCGGGGCGGGTGGTGACGACCCCGACCGGACGGACGCGTTCCTCGCCGATCCGCTCGATCGCGAAGGCCTGCACGAGCCGGGCGAGGACGAGGCTCGCCTCGACGAGCGCGAATTGCGCGCCGATGCAGGTTCTGGGGCCGACCCCGAAGGGCAGGTAGCGGAACCGGTCGGGGCGCGGCGCGGTGGGGAGAAAGCGCGCCGGGTCGAAGCGTTCCGGCTCGTGCCAGAGGCGCCGGTGGCGGTGCAAGACCCAGGGCGCGATCAGGATGACGGCATGCGCCGGGATCGCGATGCCGCCGGCTCGGTCGGGCGCGCGCGCCTGCCGGGCGATCGCGAAGGCCGGCGGGTAGAGCCGCAGCGCCTCCTCGACGACGGCGCGCGTATAAACGAGGCGCGGCAGGCTCTCGGCGGCGCCCTCCGGCCCGAGATCGAGCGGCGCCGCCTCGGCATGCAGCCGCGCCATCGCCGCGGGCGCCTCGCAGAGCAGATAAAGCGACCAGAAGAGCGCCAGCGCCGTCGTCTCGTGCCCGGCGACGATCAGGGTCGCGACCTCGTCGGCGAGCCCCGCGGGCGAAAAGCCTTCGCCCGTTTCCGGGTCGCGCGTCGCGGCGATCAGGTCGAAGAGGTCGCCGGGCGCGGCCGGGCCCCGGCGCCGCCGCTCGGCGATGATCTGCGCCAAAAGCGCCCGCCAGCGGCGGCGAAACCGCCGGCGCAGGAAGTCGCGCGGCGAGGGGAGCCAGCGCGGCAATATGATGTCGAGCGGGCTCGGCCGCCCGAGATCGGCCCCGTAATCGATCAGCAGCCGGCGCATCGGCGCCGCGAAGCGCTCGGTTTCGAGCGAAAACAGCGCCCGCCCGGCGACCTCGAGGGTCAGGTATTGGAGTTCGGCGAGGAGGTCGATCGGCCGCTCCGCGGCGGCAAGCCGCTCGACCGCCCGCTCGGCGGCGAGCGCGGCATGACGGGCGACGAGCGGGAGCGTGCGCGGCGCGAAGGCGGGCGCGAGGATGCGGCGCTGGCGGCGCCATTCCGCGCCCTCGGCGAGAAGCAGCCCGTTGCCCAGCACCGGCCGCAGGATGCGCATCGTCGCCGCCGTGCGGCCGTAATTCTCTGGGTTGTCGACGAGGATACGGCGGATCGCCTGCGGCTCGGAGAGGATGATCTGTTCGCGCCCCAGAAAGCGCCGACGCACGACGTCTTCCTCGAACGCTTCCGGCGGAAAGATGTCGAGCGCGTTCGCGTAGAGACCGCGCGCGATCTGCCGCCAGCCGGGCGCCGCGGCGGCCGGAAGCGGCGTCATCGCTGGAGCTTCTTCACGCGTCGTCATCGCCTCGATCCGGTGTCGCGAGTGATTCTACGGCGAGCGCGCCGTTCGCGTATGATGCAGATTGATGGAATTCGAATGGGATGAGCAAAAAACTGCGATGAACCGGCTCAAGCACGGGTTCGATTTCATCTTCGCAATCCGCATCTTCAACGGGCCGGTACGGCGGGCCATAGATCCGCGGCCGCGGTCGGAACCGCGCATCGTCGCAACGGGAATGGTCGAGGATCGCTGGATAACCTTTGTCTACACCCGAAGAGACGGCCGATATCGTATGATTTCCGCCGGGCCCGCCCGCCGGAACGAGAGGTTCTGATGATGACGCGCAAGACGCTCCGGCAGGCGAATGCGGAGAAGGGCTGGATCGACCGCGAAAAATTCGACAGCTTCGCCGACGCGGACATCGAGCGGATGATCGCCGAGGATCCGGACCTCGCGCCTCCTACCGAAACCCTGCAACCGCTTCTGGAAGCGCGCGACATCCGCCGCAGGCTCGGGCTCACGCAGCAGCAATTCGCGAGAAAGCTCGGCGTGTCGGTGGCAACGGTCCGCGCCTGGGAACGCGACGAGACACCGGCCGACCCGGTCCTTCAGGCGCTGTTGCGGATTCTCGACCGCATCCCCGAGCCCGCCTTGCGCGCCCTCGACGAGCGGAAGGCGGGATGATGGAACCGCGCTGGGGTGGCGGGTTTTGCGTGTCCGCGCTCAGTTAGACGCACGAGCAGAACTTAAACGGCAGTGATTGGGCAGGGCTTTGCCAACTTGGCTCTCAAGTCCGCTGGCTCCAGCGTGGGCCCAGGCGGTTTTCGCCGCGCTTGCTATCGTTGGCGCGGTCTGGGTTTCAGCATGGCAGCGTTCGCGATCGCTTCGCGACGCGCAGGACGCGCAAGCGAGTCAGGATAACGAGCACTTGAGGCGGTTGACCGCAGGCCTTCGTGCGGAAATCGAAGCAGCGCTCGAAGCGGCCGCACGACAGCAATCAACCATTGAGCAGACGATAACGACGGTGAACAGCGCCGTCGAAGCCGGCGCCACGATT
>DASYYD010000099.1:0-2897 GCA_035934195.1 Allostellaceae bacterium
GAAGAGATCGTCGTGCGCGCGGCGGCTCTATCGGCGATCCCGCTGATCTCGGCGGTCGGGCACGAGACCGACACGACCCTGATCGACTACGCGAGCGACGTGCGGGCGCCGACGCCGACCGCGGCGGCCGAGATGGCGGTCCCGGTTCGTCTCGACCTGCTCGCCGAGATCGCCGGTAAAGCGGCGAGGCTTTCGGGCGGGATCGCCCGATTGTTCGGCGAACGTCGGCTGCATCTGAGCGGGCTCGCGCGCGGGCTGCCCGGACCGCAGGACCTGATCGGCGCCGCGGAGCAGCGACTCGACGACCGTGCCGATCGGCTGCGACTTGCCGCCGGCAGGGAACTCGGCGCCGCTCGTCAGCGGCTCCTCCTCGCGACGACGCGGCTCGCCGATCCGGGGATGCTGCTCGAAGAGGCGCGACGCGCCGCCGGGCAAGGCTTCCAAAGGCTGCAGCGCTGTGTTCGGCATAGCCTCGATCTGTCGCGCGAGCGGCTCGTTCAGCTCGCCGCCCGGCTGCAGCGTGAGCGGATGACGGCCGATATCGCCCGCAACCGTGACCGGTTCGCCGAAGCGACGCTGCGCCTCAACGATGCAGCGACCCGCGTTCTGCGCGGCAAAGCCGAAGCACTCGACAATTTCTCGGGGCGCCTCGCAACTCATTCGGAGCGGCATCGCAGCCTACTGAGGCGCGGTTATGTCGTCGTTCGCGATGCCGCCGCGCGGGTCGTTACCGACGGCGAGGCGGTCACCTCAGGCGCGGCCCTGGAACTCGAGTTTCACGACGCCAAGGTTGCCGCGGTCGCGGGCAAGAAGGTACGGCGCGTGCCTCGTCAGCCGCCGCCTCCCTCTGGGCAGGGCCGGCTGCTGTAGGGGTCGTTCTCAGCTTGGCCATCTGCGGTGCAGCCACAGCCATTCCGCCGGCCGCTCGCGGATCCACTCTTCGAGCGTGGCGTTGACCGCGGCCATCAGCTGCGCGATGTCGGCCTCGCGCCTGTCGCTTCGTGGGAGCGGAAGAGGCGGAAAGACCGTCAGGCGAAAGCGGGCGCCCGAAAGCCGTTCGACCCGTGTCGGCAGCACGTCGCAATCGAAGCGCAGCGCCAACGCGGCGAGCGCCGGCGCCGTCATTGCCGGACGGCCGAAAAACGGCACAGCGATGCCGTCGTTCAACTTCTGGTCGGCAAGTAAGGACAGATGAACACCCTCGCGCAGGGCCGCGATGGCGCGACGGGCGCCCTCGCTGCCCTTAGCGGCGAAACCGGCGGGCTCGCCCCGAAACTCGAGGACCATGCGGTCGACGAGCGGGTTGTTGGCGGCGCGGTAAATCTGAACAACCGATATCCCATACTGCACGGCGGCGAGCGCGGCGATCTCCCAGTTCGCTAGATGCCCGGAGAAAAGGATCATTCGTCGGCCGGCGGCGACTGCACGGTCCATGTGCTCGATCCCATGCGTCTCGACCCGGCCGCCCGGCGCGAACACGCGAATCTCCTTGAGATGCGGGTATTCCGCTGCGACGCGCCCGAGATTGTCCCACATCGCCTCGACGATCCGCGAGATTTCCTCCTCCGTTAGTTCCGGAAGCGCGTGCCGAAGATTATCCCGAGCCCGCTTCGTTATGCCGAGGCGGGGGCCGACGAGGCGGGCAACCGCGCCGCCGAACGCGGAGGCGAGATCGAGCGGCAGCAGGCCGAAAAAGCCGGCGAGCAACCGCGCGCCCCAGGCCTCTGCCTGCCGGTTGAGCGTAATGTCAGCGATCCTGCGCCGCCGGGTCGCGATCATGCCCGCTGGCCGCTCGCACGATCGGCGCCACGAGCCTTTCGAGCGCCGCCGGATCCGTCCAGCGGACCTCGACCTCGAGCACCTCGATGCCGCCGCGCAAGTCCGGCGGCACGCGCACGATGTCCTTCTTGGTCGTGACGAGCTGGGCCCCGGCTCGATCGGCGGCGCGGCGCAGCGCGTCGATTTCGTCGACAATGTAGGGATGGTGGTCGGGAAAGGCGCGCGTGGCGACAACCTGCGCGCCGATGCCGCGCAGCATCGCGAAAAATTTTTCCGGCCGGCCGATCCCGGCGAAAGCGACGAGAGGTCGGCCGGCGAATCGCCATCCCTCTAAGGGTTCAAGGGTGGCCCGCAGTATCTGTTGCCGGTCGTTGACCGCCGCCGGTACGGGGCCGACACCGATGAGAACGACCGCGGCGGCCCGGGCGAGGCCGCTCGTCAGGCCTTCGCGCAGCGGGCCGGCCGGAATGACCCGCCCGTTGCCAAACCCGTAAGCGGCATCGACGACGATCAGCGACAACGTCTTGTCCACCGTCGGATTTTGGAACCCGTCGTCGAGGAGGATCGTGTCGGCTCCGCTCAAGGCCGCGGCGCGGACGCCTTGCGCGCGGTTGCGGGCTATCCAGCACGGGGTGCGCTCGGCGATCAAGAGCGCCTCGTCCCCGACTTCCCGCGAGACGTGACGCTGCGGATCTATGCGCAGCGGCCCAGCAAGTGTGCCGCCATAACCGCGCGTTACGACGGTTGCACTTACTCCTCGCGCGGTGAACCAATCGGCGAGCGATAGCACGACCGGGGTCTTGCCGGCGCCGCCAGCGACGAGATTACCGACGCAGATGACCGGAACCGGCGCTTGGTAGGGATGCGAGAATGCCCGATGCAGGTGCCCAAAGGCATGCCAAACTCCTCCGAACGGGGTGAGAAGCCGGGCTGCGAACCCAGGAGGGCGACTCCAAAAATCGGGAGCGCCCGTGATCATGCGTGCGCGGAGCGCGGCTGCTCGACCCCGGCTTCGGCGGGAGCGAGCGGATCGAGCCAGGGCGCGAGCCGCTCGAGCACACGGTCGAGCACGTCCGCGCCCTTCGCGGCGGCCTCCGCTCCCGCCGCGGCCCGGGCCG
>DASYYD010000126.1:0-11431 GCA_035934195.1 Allostellaceae bacterium
GCTCGGCCAGAAGGGCAGCCTCGAGAGATGCCGCCAGAAGGCGGCGAGGCCGGGATCGCCGACGCTTTGCAGATAGCTCGGATAGGCCGCCGCCGGCATCAGCAACGCGGCGATGACGGCGAACGGCAGGCCGAGCCGCAACACCCGCTCGCGCAGAAAGCGGCCCGGCCCCTTGCGTGTGAGGCTCGGCCAGACGAACAGCCCCGACAGGAAGAAGAAGAGCGTCATCAGAAAGACATCCTGCCAGGCGCAAAAGATGTCGAGGCCGAGCCAGCGCTGCGGATCGACGATCGGGATCGCCGCCCAACCGTAGGGCGGAGCATCGAACGGATATGGCCGCTGCGGCAGAAACTTCAGATAGGCGAGGGCCGAGTGGAACGAGAGGACGAGCAGGATGACGACCGCGCGCAGATTGTCGAGCGCGAGGCTCGCCCCGGATCGCATCCGGCGGCGCTCGGCGCCGGCGCTCATCGCCGCCTCCGGGCCCGCTCGAACGCGCCGGCCGCGACCGGCTCCGCATCGGCCGCCGCGTCGGCAACCGGCGCGGGCGGCTCGGACCCCGCCGCTGGCGGCGCCTCGGCTCGTTGCCGCGGCGGACCCATCAGGGCCGGCTGGAACAAGACAGCCGCCGCCATCGTGCAGGCGAGCGCCAGGGCCATCAGCTGGCCCATGCTCGAGGTCCCGGGATCGCTCGACAGCCACAGGCTGCCGAAGGCGGTCGCCGTCGTCATGGCGCTGAAGATGACCGCCCGCGTCAGGCTCGACTGCACGAGCGCGGTCTTACCGCTGCGCCACGCGGTCATGTAGTAGATCTTGAACGCGACCCCGACGCCGAGCAGCAGCGGCAGCGCGATGATGTCGGCGAAGTTCAAGCGCAAGCCGAAGACGACGCAGAGCTCCAATGTGACGACGCCGGCGATGACCAGCGGGACGAGCGTCAACAGCACGTCGGAGATCCGCCGCAAGGCGATCCACAGCAGCACTGCGATGGCGAGCAGCGCGAAGCCGCCCGCCTCGAAAAACGCCCGCACGACCGTGTTGCCGGCCTCGTAGAGTTGCACGGCGGGACCGGTCGCATCGGGTTCGACGGCGAGCACGGCGGCGACGAAGCGGCGCAACAAGGCGGTATCGTCCGGATCGCCCTTCGGCAGCACCTCGACCCGCGCCCGGCCGCGCGGCGTCAGCCATTGCCGCGCGACCTCGGGCGGAATCGCCTTCGGCGTCACCCATTGCGGATCGAGCGCTTGCCGCAGATCGTCGAGCGAGATCGCCAGCGGCTTCACCACCGCGTCCTGCGCCCGCGCGCGCACGGCCGGCGAAGCCTTCGCGAGCTGCTCCAGGTCCTTCCCGAGCCGCCCCGCCGCCCGGCCTCCCGCCCCCTTATGCGTCGCCGCAAGGCTCGCGAGGTCGCCGGCGGTGCGCTTCAACGCCGCGACGTTGTCCGCGTCGCTCGGCGGCGGCGGCGTGTGTTGCGGGTAGAGCGCGTTGTCGAGGGCGATCGCGGCCTTTCCCATGGTCGCGATCTTTTCGTGCTGATGGCGGGGTATCAGGTTCGACAGCGTCGATACCTGCAATACCTGCGGCAATGCCGCCAGGCGGCCGGCAATCTCGTTTGCCGCGTCGAGGTTCGGCGCCAGAAGGTCGATCGCGTTGGCCCCGGCGCGCGGGTCCTTCCGCAGTTCGAGAAAGGTGGCGACCGAGGGAGCCTTCGGGTCGCGCAGATGCAACGGGTTGAAATCGAACGGCAGGAACCACAACAGCGGCGCCGCGAGCACGACGGCCGCTACGGTCGAGCCGACGACGGCGCGTCGGTGCCGCTCGAGAAACCGGTCCACCGGCGCCAAGGCGGCAAACCCCATCGGGTGCGGCTCGCCGGGCGGATTGAGCACCTGCAACAGGGCCGGCAGCAGCGTGATGCTGGTCAGAAAGGCGACGATCATGCCGCCGCCGGCAATCTCGCCCAGCTCGGAAAGGCCGCGATAGGCGGTCGGCAAAAACGCCGAAAAGCCGACCGCCGTGGCCGCCGCGGCGAGCGCCAACGGGACACCGGCTTTTCTCCCGGCGCTCAACAAAGCCGGGTGCAGATCGCCGAATTCGTACCGCTCGGCGCGGTAGCGCACACCGAACTGGATGCCGAAATCGACGCCGAGGCCGATGAACAGCACAAAGAAGGCGATCGAGATCACGTTGAGCGCGCCGACCAGAAAGAGGCCGAGCGCGGCCGACAGCGACAGACCCACGACAAGGCTCGCGACGACGGCGAGGATGATGCGCGGCGAGCGCAGCGCCAGGCGCAGGATGAAAAGGACAGCGAGTAGGACCGCCGCGATGCCGATTATCGCGTTGCGGCTGAGGGTCGCGAATTCGTCGTCGTTGATCGGCACGAGCCCGGTCAGCCGCACCCGCGCCTCGTCGCGGCTCGCGAGCTTCAGGGTTTTCGCGGCCGCCTCGACGGCATCGGTTGCCGCCCGGCCGGGCTCCAGCGCCTTGTAGTCGAGGACCGGGACGATTTCGATGAAGCGGCGCAGCTCGCCGACCGAAGGCGCCTTTCCGGTCGCGAGCGCCCGCCACGAGAAACTCGCCGGCCGGCCGGCGAGCGCGCCTTCCGCGGTATCGGCCGCCATCGTCATCGGCCGGACCAAATCGGCGAGCCCGACGGTGCCGCCCTCGACCCCCATCAGCATTCCCGACAGGACGCCGAGCGCGCCCCTGAGGCTCGGATCGGCGCTCAACTGCGCCAGCAGGGGATCCGCTTGCAAGAGCGCGCCGGAGAGGCGCGCAAGCTCGGGCCGCGGCAGATAGAGAAGGCTGTTGTGCGTAAAGAAACTGCCGCCCTGCGGCTCATAGACGGCGCGGATCACGTCCTTGCGCTCGGCGAGCGTATCGGCAAGGCGCCGCGCCGCCCGCTCGACGAGTTCCGAGGTCGGCGCGTCGACCACGGCGAGGATATCGGCTTGCGGGAACGCCCGCATGTATTCGAAGGCGCGCCGGGTCCACGGCAGATCGGACGGAAACAGCCGGTTGACGTCGGTCTGGATGGCAAAATGCCGGACCGAGTAGACGGTCGAGACCGCGCTCAACAGCAGCGCCGCGGCGATTACCCAACGCGGGTAGCGGGTGCAGAAGGCGATAATGCGGACGATCGCTGTTCTGAGCATCCGGGAGCGCGGCTTCCCCTCGCGGCCTAGACCGCGCGTCGGCAGCCATCGTGGCGCTTTCGCCGTCGGTCAGAGAGTACAACCTCGGGGAAACCCGCCCGGTTCCCGGGCCGGGTATGTTCTATATCGCCCCAACGCCTTCCTCGTCCTGCCGGCGCCAGCCGGTATCTGCCGCAGGCGTGGGTCCCGGCTGCCTCCCGGCTGCCTCCCGGGACGACCCCGGCGTCAATCCCGGGCCGTCACTTCGAGCTCTTCCTCGATTTTCAGCGCGTCGTTGAACTTGTTGAAAAAGCCGCACAGCGTGATGCGCAAGGTCAACTCGACGATCTGCGGCTCGCTGAAGTGGCGTTTGAGGCGCGCAAAGAGCTGGTCGCCGATGCGGGCCGGGTGTTCCCAGGCGGCGATCGCGTATTCGACGACGAGCTTGTCGACCTCGTCGAGTTCCGGGTGATCCGGCCAGTCGAGGACATGCGCGGCGCCTTCCGGCGACAGTCCCTCGACGATCAGAAACGGCTCGTGATGGGCGACGCAGTAATGGCAGGCGTTGAGCCGAGAGACGGCGACGATCGCGAGTTCGAGATAGCGCTTCGGCAAGCTCTTCGCCGCCCGCAATTCGAGCAGCATCCCCATCAGGTGGCGCAATGCCGCCGGCACATGCGCAAAGACCGCGACCTGATTGCGGAACGGGCCGTAGAGGCTGGCGAATTCCTCGTATGTCGCCGCGAGGTCGGGGGCGAGTTCGCTCGCGGGGATGTCGCGGACGCGGGCCATGGTCCGCTCTCAGAGGGCGAACATCTGCTGCGCGGCGGCGTGGGTGATCGACGGCGCCAGCGCATCGAAGCGGCCGCTCTCGCGCATCTCGACGGCGATTTTTCGGGTCGCCTCCATCGCCATCAAAGTGACGACGGTCGCCGTGCTGGCGCGGGCGACGCCGAGCGCCTCGAGTTCGGCGACCGAGGGCGAGCCGGCGCGCACATTGACGTTGATCGGGATGCGCCCGAGGGCTCCGACGAGCCGGGCGATCGTCGGCCGGTCGCGCAGGCCGATCGGATAGAAGCAGTCGGCACCGGCGGCGAGATAGGCCTTGCCGCGGCGGACGGCTTCCTCGAAGCGCTCCCCCTCCTCGCCGATGTTGCGCAAATACAGATCGGTGCGCGCATTGATGACGATCGGCACCGCCGCCCGGCGCGCCGCCTCGCGCGCCGCCTCGAGCCGCGCGACGGCGTCCTCGAGTGGGCGGATCGGGGCGGGCCCTTTCAGCCTCCCGTCTTCGAGATTGATGCCGACGGCCCCCGCCTCGATGATGTCGCCGACCGAGCGCATGACCGCTTCGGGGCTTTCCCCGAACCCGGCCTCGATGTCGGCTGTCACCGGTCCGGACACGACCCGGGCGATGCGCCGGGTCTGCGCGACGACCTCGTCCCAGGGGGCCTCTTCGCCGTCGCGATACCCGAGCGCCCAGGCGACCCCGCCGCTCGTCGTCGCGATCGCCTCGAACCCGGCTTCGACGAAAATCCGCGCGCTCAGCGCGTCCCAGGCGTTCGGCAACAGCAGCAGCCGGCCGCGGTGAAGGGCGCGAAAGGCTTCGGCTTTCTGCGCCTGCTCGGCACGGTTCATGATCGTCCTCCCCGTTTCCTGCGCCCGCCAGCCTCGCCGCCCGCCAGCCGCAGGTCAAGGAGCCGCAGGATTCCATTGGCTGATTGCCGCGAAAATGCCTCGGGATCTTGCGTCGAAAGAGCTATCGACATTCCGGCAATATCCCGTTACGTTCGCCCGTCGAGGAGGATCGCGTTGCCGTCTCCCTACGCCGAGTTCAAATCCGACGAGCGCATCGTTGCGCGGTTTCTCGACAGCTATCACAAAATTTGGCAGGCGAATTTCCCAGGGCTGAACAAGCGCGCACACTGGCATGTCATCTTCGCCGCGCGCACCTCGCCGAGCGAAGGTGTCTCGTGCCGCTCGATCCATCGCACGCTCTACGGCACCTACGGCACCGATATCCGCACCTGCATAGAGCGCATAAAGGACTGCGAGAGCGACGGTTTCGTGCGCATCGTCGACCCGTCGAACCAACCCTGCGCCGGCTCGCCCAGCTGCCTTGTCGCCCCCACCGAAAAGCTGCGCGCGCATTTCGACGCCCACTGCGCCGCAACGATAGCGGAAGTGTGCGCGGTGTTCGGCGGCAAGGAGCGCGCCGGTGTTTCCGGCAGCCCCTCCACGATCGCCGCGATCTACGCCTTTTTCGGCAGCTACGATCGGCACTGGCGGGAAACGAGCGAACTGGTGGCGCGCTGGAGAGGATTGACCCCGGCCTATCTGAACGACGCGGTCGATCATCTGATCACCTATCAGTACTGGGCGATCGTGATGTTGCTGTGGTCCCGCAGCGAATTCGGCTGCGACGACCCTCCGCCCCACGCCCTCGTCGTCGATGAAATCAACAGCAGAATGTGGGAAATGCTGCGGCTCGGCCATCTCGCGATCAGGGAGCGAGTCGGCAATCTGATCCGCTGGGGCTTCTTCGCCGAGGAAACGATCAAGAAGCACAAGGCGGTATCGCTGACCCCGGTCGCCGGCGCCGCGATCGCCAAGGGCCTCGCCAACACGAAGCCGCTGCTCGCCGAGCTCCACCGCAAGCTCGTCGCCGAGCACGCGGAGTTGGTCGCGCTCTAGCGCCCCGCTCCCTCCGCCGATCGCCGCCGCCTCGGCTATTCTTTGATGAGCCGGACCGACGACAGCGAATCGTTGTCGATCCCGACTGCCTCCACCCAGCGGTAGAGCCCAGGCCCGAGGCCGCCGGGATTGCCCTGCGGGATCTTGAAGTTGGTGTCTTTGAAGAACTGCCATACGCCGCCGACGATGACGAAGGACGATACCCGATCGTCCCAGGTTAGTTCGTCGTCGGGCATGGTATGGGCGTCGGCGATATGGAGTTGCGCGAAATCAGGGGTCGTCTCGAATAGGTGGGTGTGCTGGCCGCCGAAATTGGCGTCGGCGTACAATATGATCTGCGCCATGCTAGAGACCTCCTTCGCATCGGCCCGTATTGCTCCACTCCGAGCAACCGCTTGCCGACCGCTGGCCTAGATGGGCAGGGGGTCTGGAATTTAATGTGAGGTAGATCACAGCGCTCCTGCGGCCCTTCGAAGGCTGCATTTTTGCCCTGCGGTTTTTGCATGCTATAACTCGCGCATGCCCCCCTCGGGAGTGCGCCATTGCCCACGATCTTCGTGTTGAACGGCCCTAATCTCAACCTGCTCGGAGTGCGCGATCCCAGCGTCTACGGCCACGATACGCTCGCCGACATCGAAGAACGCTGCCTGGCCCGCGCCGCCTCGCTCGGCCTCGAGATCGATTTCCGCCAGACCAATCACGAGGGGCAGCTCGTCGATTGGATCCAGGAGGCGCGTGAAAGCGCCGACGGCATCATCCTCAACGCGGGAGCGCTGACCCACACCTCGGTTTCCCTCTTCGACGCGCTCTCGGCCGCCGATCTGCCGGTCATCGAAGTGCATCTGTCGAACATCTTTCGGCGCGAGCGCTTTCGCCACCATTCCTATGTCAGCCTTGCCGCGAAGGGCGTCGTCTGCGGGCTCGGCGCGCACGGCTACGAACTGGCGCTCGAAGCGGTCGCGCGCCTCGTCGGGACCGAGCCGGGAGAGGCCGCGCGGTGAGAATCGGGGGCAAGAAGCCGCCGCTGACACCCGATCCCGAACTGGTACGCACGCTCGCCGCGCTGTTGCAGGAGACCGGCCTCAGCGAGATCGAGTATGCCGTCGGCGACTGCCGGATCCGCGTCGCGCGCAATACGGCGGCCCCGCCTGTGTCGGCGCCGCCGCCGGCGGCGGAGACCGCCAAGCTCGATGGGGCGGCGCGGCCGCTCGCCGTCGAGGAGACGCCCTCGGCCGGCGTGGTGACCGCGCCGATGGTCGGCACCGCCTATCTGGCGCCGCAGCAGGGAGCGCCGCTTTTCGTCAAGCTCGGCGACGAGATCGCCGAAGGCCAGGTGCTCTTGATCATCGAGGCGATGAAGGTGATGAACCAGATCCGCGCGCCGCGGCCGGGCCACGTTCGCCGCATCCTCGTCGAGGACGGCGCTCCGGTGGAATACGGCGCGGCCTTGATGCTGATCGAGTGAGCCGTTGTTCGAGAAGGTGCTGATCGCCAATCGCGGCGAGATCGCGCTGCGGATTCATCGCGCCTGCCGGGAAATGGGGATCAAGACGGTCGCCGTGCATTCGACCGCCGATACGGACGCGATGAACGTGCGGCTGGCCGACGAGACGGTCTGCATCGGGCCGCCGCCGGCGCGCGACAGCTATCTGAACGTCGCCGCGATCGTCTCGGCGGCCCGCATCACCGGCGCCGAGGCGATCCATCCGGGGCTCGGCTTCCTGTCGGAAAATGCCGATTTCGCGGGAATCGTCGAGGAGCACGGCTTCACTTTCATCGGCCCCTCGCCCGAGCACATTCGGCTGATGGGCGACAAGCTGAGCGCCAAGGCGGCCGTTTCCCGCCTCGGCATTCCGACCGTTCCCGGCTCGCCCGAGCCGGTGCGCGATCTCGCCGCGGCCGCGGTGGCGGCGCGCGAGATCGGCTACCCGGTGCTGATCAAGGCCGCCGGCGGCGGCGGCGGCCGCGGCATGAAGATCGCCCGCAGCGAAGAAGAGTTGGCGCGCCTGTTGCCGATCGCGCAAGGCGAGGCGGCGGCGTTCTTTGGCAAGGACGCGGTGTATCTCGAACGCTTCCTCGCGCGGCCGCGGCACATCGAGGTGCAGGTCCTCGGCGACGGCAAGGGCGAGGTCGTGCATCTGGGGGAGCGCGACTGCTCGTTGCAGCGCTCGCACCAGAAGGTGCTCGAGGAGGCGCCCTCGCCGGCGCTCGGTCTCGAGGAGCGCCAATTCATCGGCAGCCTCGCCGCCGGCGCGATGCGCGAACTCGGCTACAAGAGCGCCGGGACCCTCGAATTCCTCTACGAGGGCGGGCAATTCTATTTCATCGAGATGAACACCCGGCTGCAAGTCGAGCACCCGGTCAGCGAGATGATCAGCGGCATCGACATCGTGTGCGAGCAGCTGCGCATCGCCGCCGGCGCGCCGCTCGGCTACCGCCAATCCGACATCCGGCTCGAAGGCCACGCGATCGAGTGCCGGATCAATGCCGAGAACCCGAAGACCTTCGCCCCCTCGCCCGGCCGGGTCACCGATTACCACGCGCCGGGCGGCCTCGGCGTGCGCGTCGACAGCGCGCTCTACCAGGGCTACCGCGTCCCGCCCTATTACGACAGCCTGATTTCGAAGCTGATCATCCACGGCAAGACGCGCAACGAATGCCTGATGCGCGTGCGCCGGGCACTCGAGGAATATGTGATCGCCGGCATCGACACGACGATCCCGCTGCACCAGCGCCTCGTCGAGGCGGCGCGTTTCATCGACGGCGATTACGACATCGGCTGGCTCGAACGCTTCATCGACCGCCCGGGCTGAACGATTGCCGCCGCCGCTCACCCCGGAGATATTGCTCGCCGCCTATGCCGCCGGCATCTTCCCGATGGCCGAGAGCGCCGACGATCCGGAACTGTTCTGGGTCGACCCGCGGCGCCGCGGCATCCTACCGCTCGACGCCTTTCACGTGCCGCGCCGGCTGCGCCGGGTGGTCCGCCGCGGCGGCTTCGAGATCCGCGCCGACAGCGCCTTCGCGGCGGTCATGGAAGGGTGCGCCGAGGCGAGCGACAAGCGCCCCAACACTTGGATCAACGACCAGATCGTGGGTCTCTATACCGAGCTGTTCCGGCGGCGGGCGGCGCACAGCGTCGAGACCTGGCGGGATGGGGCCCTCGTCGGCGGCCTGTATGGCGTCTCGCTCGGGGCGGCGTTTTTCGGCGAGAGCATGTTCAGCCGCGAGGCCGACGCGAGCAAAGTCGCGCTCGTCCACCTCGTCGCGCGGCTGCGCCGCGGCGGCTACCGCCTGCTCGATACGCAGTTCCTGACCCCGCATCTCGCGCAGTTCGGCGGCATCGAGATTGCCCGCGCCCGTTACCGCCGATTGCTCGGCGAGGCGCTCGGCAGCACGGCGGTATTTCCCGCCGAACCCTTCGGCGAGGGGACGGCCGCCGGCGCAGCGGCGCTCGCCACTCTGCAGTCGAGCACATTGATGTCGTAAACCGGGTCCTCGAGCGCCGACAAGGCCGGGCTCGACGAAAACATCCAGCCGCTGAAGAGGCGCTTTTTCGCCTGTCCCGGGTGGCTCTCGTCGATCTCCAGAAAGGCGGCGCTCTCCGGCCGCTCCTCGGGTGGGTTTCTCTCGCAATCGCGCACCAGGATCGTCAAGGTCCCGAAGCGCACCGGCGTGCCGACCGGCGCGACGAATTTCGACACCCGCGCGGTGATTTTGTCGAGCCCGAGGAGCAGCGCCTGCGGCTCGGCGATCATCGCCGCCCGGGCGGAGAGCGGCAGCACGAACAGAAACGCGGCGAGCAGCCGCCTCATTTGCGGTAGGGATTGACGAGATCGCCGACGATGCCGGCCAGCACCTGCCGGATCTGCCGCTCGTCGCAGCCCATCAGCACCGCGTCTTCGAGCGCGTCCTGCGCCAGCTCGCGCAGCTCGTCGAGGTTCTCGTTCAGCACCTTGATCTTTTCGACGCAGGCGACCGGCTCGCCCTCGGGCGTGCGCCAAACCGGGAACCTGCCGTCTTTGTCCTCGACCATGCCAACTCCCGCGATGCCGTACTACTTCTTGGCGGGCAAACCTGCCGGCGGCGGCAGGCTCGGGGCTGCGCCCGGTCCCTTGTCGTCGCCACTCTTCTCGCCGCCCTTTTGTCCGCCGTTCTGCCCGCCCTGCGGGGAAAACATCATCTGCCCGATCAGGTTTTCAAGGTTGACCGAGGATTGCGTGAATTTGATGCGGCCGCCCGGCGGGATCACCTTGTCCGAGCCGCCCGGAACGAGCGAGAGGTATTTGTCGCCGAGGAGCCCCGAGGAAACCACCGCCGCCGAGGTGTCGTCGGGCAGCTTGTAGGCGGGGTCGATGTTCATCTAGAGGGTCGCGAGATAGGTCTTCGGATCGAGCGATTCGGAGGTGACCGTGCCGACCTTGACGCCGGCGATGCGCACGTCGCTGCCGTCGCGGATGCCGTCGACGGCGCTGAAGCGAGCCCACACCTCGTAGCCCGAGACGGCGCTGACCTGGCTCGTCGAATAGGCAAAAAACAGAAAGAACGCGGCGACCGCCAACACGACGGCGCCCATCACGGTCTCGATGACGTTGCCGCTCAACGGCGGCCTCCCGCGACGGCGGTCACGGCTCGTCCGGCCGCCACGGCTCGTAATCGCCGGTCGCCGGGGCGCGGCGGCCGCCGCGCAACACCGAGCCCGCCGGGTGGTAGGCCAAGGGCGTGCCGGTCAGATTGGCCTCGTGCGGCTTTTCCCAGGGATAGCGCGGCCACGCCCCAGGGCGCGGCACCTCGTCCACCGTATGGTGCAGCCAAGCGTGCCACTCGGACGGCACCTTCGAGCCGTCCGGCTCGCCCTTATAGACGACCCAGCGCTTCTCGCGACTGGCGCGGCCGCCGCCGCGCGGGCGCTCGCGGCTGCCCTTCTCGCGGTAATAGCGGTTGCCGAGGCTGTCGGTCCCGACATATTCGCCGCAAAACCAGGTCAATAGTCGCGTGCCGAACGTCATCGCCTCAACACTGTCTCCGCCGCGCAACCCGGCGGCGGCGGACTATCGCACCGCCGCCCGCCGCCCGTAAAGCGCCGAGCGTGCCGCCGAGCGGCCTCGAGCGGGTATCGTGGCGCAGACGCAACATATGGTAGGGGTCAACACATCCGGCCCAAAATGTGTTTGATTCTACGGACCGCATGGCCTAGATTTCGCGGTTCGACGGTCCTGACCCGCTAGATGTAGAGAAACTGGCGGGCCGCGCAAATCGGGGGGAAGAGATGCGTATCGCGCGGCGTTTTACAAATCCGGGGGAAGATGCCTACGCGGCGGTGCCGTTCCGCACCGCGGCGAGCGAGATCCGCAACCCCGACGGCTCCGTCGTCTTCGCCGCCGAGGGGATCGAGGTGCCGGCGGAATGGAGCCAGGTCGCCTGCGACATCCTCGCGCAGAAGTATTTTCGCAAGGCCGGGGTGCCGGCGCGCCGCCGCGCGATCCCCGAAAAGGGCGTGCCGGAATGGCTGTGGCGGCACATGGCAGATGCGGAGGCCCTCGCGGCCCTGCCCGAGGCGGAGCGCTGCGGCGGCGAGACGAGCGCGCGGCAGGTCTTCG
>DASYYD010000137.1:0-2952 GCA_035934195.1 Allostellaceae bacterium
TCGCAGCCGCGGCGGGTGAACACCGTCTGCTGCATCGCCATCTCGAAATCGGTGCCGGAATAGAGCCGGCCGCCGATCTCGGAATATTCGCCTTCGTTGTTCTCGCGCACGACGTAGAAGTCGATGTCGCCGGGACGGCGGTCCTTGAGCGGGGTTTCCACCCCGGCGAGAAGGCGCACCGGGCGAAGGTTGATGTATTGCTGGAAATTGCGGCGCAGCGGGATCAGAAGGCCCCACAGCGAGACGTGGTCGGGGACGCCCGGATAGCCGACCGCGCCCAAGTAGATCGCATCAAAGAGGCGCAGCCGGTCGAGCCCGTCCTCGGGCATCATGCGCCCGGTCTTGCTGTAGCGCTCGCAGTTCCAGTCGAATTCTGTCCAGGAAAACCCGAAGCCGTAGGCCCGCGCCGCCCGCTCCATCGCGGCGATTCCCTGCGGCATGACCTCGGGGCCGATGCCGTCGCCGGCGATCACCGCAATCCGGTAGTTCTTCGCCATCCCTCGCCTCAAATCTCGATGTTGCCGGTCATGTAGAGCGCCACGCGGCCGGCGATCGTCACCCGCGCGCCGCGGTCTTCGCAGAGGAGCGCGCCGCCGCGCCGCGACACCTGCCGCGCCTCCAGACGTCTCTTGCCGAGGCGCCGAGCCCAATAAGGGATCAGCGTGCAATGCGAGGAGCCCGTCACCGGATCTTCGTCGACCCCCTTCGCGGGCGCGAAGAAGCGCGAAACGAAATCGACGCCGCCCTCGCCCGGGGCGGTGACGATGACGGCGAAGCGGTCGAGACCGGCGAGACGCTTAAAATCGGGTTCGAGCGCCGCGACCTCCTGCGCGCTGCCGAAAACGGCGAGGTAGTCGCGGGCGGCCAAAACCGCCTCGGGCGCGCGGCCGAGGCCTTCCGCGAGGGCCGGCGGCGCGGCGCAGGGCTCGGGCGGCCGCGAGGGAAAATCGAGCGCCAACAGATCATCCTCCCCCGTCACCTCGAGCACCCCCGCCTTTTCGGTGCGGAAGGCGACATGGCGCGTGCCGGGCTTGAGGAAGCGGAAGACGACATGGGCGGTCGCCAGCGTCGCGTGGCCGCACAGATCGATCTCGCTCACCGGCGTGAACCAGCGCAGCCCGTAGCGCTCGCCTTCCGGCACGAAGAAGGCGGTCTCCGACAAATTGTTCTCGGTCGCGATCGCCTGCATCGTCGCTTCGGGAAGCCAGCCGGCGAGCGGGCAGACGGCCGCCGGGTTGCCGGAGAACGGGCGCTCGGAAAAGGCGTCGAGCTGGTAGATCGGGATCTTCATCGCCCCTCCTTATTCGATCACCTCGTCGGCGCGCAGCAACAATTGCTGCGGCATCGCGAGGCCGAGCGCCTTCGCGGTCTTGAGATTTATCACGAAACGAAAGCGCGCCGGCTGTTCGAATGGCAGATCGGCGGGTCTCGCGCCCTTGAAGATACGATCGATCAAATCGGCGGCCCGCCTGGTCGTTTCCTTGCCGTCCGGACCGTACGACATGAGCCCGCCGTCCCGGGCAAGAAAGCCGAATTCGTAGATGGCCGGCAAACGATGGGCGGCGGCAAATTCGAATAGCCGCCGCCAACTGAGGATCGTAAGAACGTCGGTGACGGTGAATATGCCGTCCGGCCTGTTGCGGCTCATCTCGGCGAATGCCGCGTCGAAATCAACCTGGTCGCGGACAAAAAGCGATTGGACGGCGAGACCGAGCGTCGAAGCCGCCGAGCGCGCCGCCGCGAAGCGGGCGGTCATGCCCAGGTCGTCGGTGTCCCACAGCACCGCCACCTGCTTCAATCCGGGAACCGACTCCTTGAGCAGCTCCAGGCGCTTCGCGGAAAGCTCGGCGGACATGTCCGAAATTCCGGTAATGTTTCCGCCCGGCCGGCTAAAGCTGGCAACCAGCCCCTCTTCGACCGGATCGCCGGCATCGCTGACGACGATCGGCACCGCCGTCGTGGCGTCCTTCGCGGCGCGCGCCGCGAGAAAGCCCTGGGCCAGGATGACGTCGACCCGGCTGTGCAGCAATTCCCCGGCGAGCGCAGGCAGCCGCTCTCGATGCGCCTCGGCAAAACGGCTGGTGATGGCGAGGTTGGTGCCGAGCGCATAGCCGCGATCGGCAAGAGCCCGCGCCAGACGCGCCTTTGTTGCCGCGACCAAGGGACTGCCGCGGCTGCCAATGGTCAGAAACCCGACCCGGTAGATCCTGGTCGGGGTTTGCGCGGCGGCACCGATCGACAGGGCCGCGAGAGCGAGCCCGACGACGGACAGGAGACGCGTCGCCCTCACCCCTCCCTCCCTACCGGAACTCCCCTTCCCGCTCGAGCGTCTCTGCTCCAAAGGTCTTGAGGTCGAGAGCGAGGCGTCATTGCGAGCGGAGCGAAGCAATCTCGTTGATACCGCGGCCGGTCGGCTCGGGATTGCCGCGTCGCCGTGCGGGCTCCTCGCAATGACGAGAGTTTTTCTGATCCTCCGAATTTAGAAATCACCATGCTAGCAGCTCTCCATCCCGAGCGGATGGGCGTGATCGAGCGGCCCGTGGCCGCGGCCGAGGCCGGGAGCCGAGGCGATCGCGCGCCGCACATAGTCGCGGGCACGGTCGACCGCGCTTTCGAGATCGCGGCCCTGCGCGAGCCCGGCGGCGATCGCCGACGCGAGCGTGCAGCCGGTGCCGTGCGTGTGGCGCGTCGCGATGCGCGGGCTCTGCCAGAGGCGCACGCCCGACCCAGCCGCCAGCACATCAAAGACGGTGTCGCCGGGCAGATGGCCGCCCTTCAGCAGCACAGCCCGGCAGCCGATCCCGAGCAGCGCCCGCGCCGCCTCGCGCATGTCGTCGAGGGAGGCGATCTTGCGGCCGAGCAGGATTTCCGCCTCGGGCAGGTTCGGCGTCACCAGCGCGGCGCGCGCGACGAGGCGTTCCTTCAGCGTGGCGACGGCTTCGGGGTCGATCA
>DASYYD010000139.1:0-1952 GCA_035934195.1 Allostellaceae bacterium
CGACCGACATTGCGCCCGGCTACGACCACATCACGAGCGGCATCGGGGCGGCGATGATCGGCTGGTTCGGTACGGCGCTCTTATGCTACGTGACGCCGAAGGAGCATCTGGGCCTGCCCGACCGCGACGACGTGAAGACGGGCGTCGTTACTTACAAGATCGCGGCGCACGCAGGCGACCTCGCGAAGGGCCACCCGGCGGCGCGCGAGCGCGACGACGCGCTCTCCCGCGCGCGCTTCGAGTTCCGCTGGCGGGACCAGTTCAACCTGTCGCTCGACCCCGAGACGGCCGAGAAGTTTCACGACCAGACCCTGCCGGCCGAGGGCGCCAAGCTCGCGCATTTCTGCTCGATGTGCGGCCCCAAATTCTGCTCGATGCAGATCACCCAGGAGATCCGCGACTACGCGAAGAGCGGCATGGCGGAGAAGTCGCAGGAGTTCCTCGAGCAGGGCGCCGAGATCTATACCGACGAGCACGGCCGGCCGCGGCAAGCGGCGGAATAATGCCGCAAGAGGCCCCTCACCCCCTCCCTCTCCCCGCACGCGGGGAGAGGGAGAAGCAAAGCGCCGTCCGCGCCACCGCAAGGGAAGCGCGCCGCTATCCCGAGCGCCCGATCGTCGGGGTATTGGCGGTAGTATTGCGCGGCGAGCGCGCGCTCCTCGTGCGCCGCGCCAATCCGCCGATGCCGGGCCGCTGGGGCTTTCCCGGCGGCGTCCTCGACCTGGGGGAAACCGTGGCGGCGGGCGCCATGCGCGAGCTGTTCGAGGAAACCGGGGTGACGGCCGAGGCGGCGGGCATTCTCGACGTGATCGACACCCTCGACCGCGACGCCGAAGGGCGCGTGCGCTACCACTATGTCCTCGTCGCGGTGCGCGGCCTCTGGCGGGCGGGCGAAGGGGTGGCGGGCGACGATGCCGACGAGGTCGCCTGGCTCGCGCGTGCGGAGATCCTCGAACGCGACCTGCCGTGCGCGCCCGCCCTGATATCGCTGCTGGACCTCGCCTTGGCGCGGGCAGGACGGTGAGGCTCAGCCGCCGAAGAAATCCTTGACGATCCGCTCTTGCGTCGTCGGAGGGTTTTGCGCAAGCAGCGCCCGATCGGTAGTGACGAGAATGAGGCCCGCCATCGGTCCCTTGAAGCCGTGTGTTCCCATGCGCTTTGCCGGTTGGACGGCCTTGCCGCGGGTTTTCGCCAGGACCGCGTGGACGGAGCAGAAATAGGGTTGGACGCCGGGTTTGGCAAAGCTGATGGCGTAGGTCGAGACCTTGTCTGCCGGTCCCTTCGTACCGAACAGCGTCCCGTTGAACCGCCGCGAAAGGGCGCCGGTCGCCGCTTTGTAGCCGACGATCGTGTGCGCGTCTGTGTCCTGGTTGACGAAGACGACCTTCTGGCCGGGCCGGAGGGCAACGACTGGTTCGAGGAAGTAATTGCCGCCGTTCATATGGATGTAGATGGGAGGCAGCACGCCCGCCTGCGCCAGCGCGGGAGCAAACAGTACCGCCAGCACAATGCCGATTACCCGATTGCGCAACATGATCGCCTCCGACAGGGAATCCGCGGGTCCCGCACGGCACGGTCTAGCCGGCTTCGGCCGAAGTCCGCCGAACGAAACGGAAGGTGCATTGCTGTAAGCGGCGGCGCGCCGCCGCCCGCAGGCTCCGGCGCGGCGCTTATTGCTGTCCCGCCGGCGGATACCAGAGCGAATCGCGTTGTTCGAGCCGGCCGCCGCGGCGGTGCCGCTGCAACGCAATGCCGAGATGATTGGGCCGGACGGCGAGCCCGTACTCGCGCGCCAAGGTGCTCAGCACATCATTGGCCGCGATGCCGCTGCCGTGGGTGCGCACGATGCGCAGCGCCGCGTCGCTCACCGACATCGATTGACCCTGCGCCGTCGACCGAGCGGGTCTGCGCCCGGCGGCCTTGCGCCCGGCCGCCGGCTTGCGCCCGGCCGC
>DASYYD010000162.1:0-8648 GCA_035934195.1 Allostellaceae bacterium
CTCGAGGAGGCGCGCAAATCGCTCGCCTGGGCCCTGATGGTCGATCCGAACACAATCCGGCTGCCGGCCAGCGTGCCGCCGGTGCAAAAAACGCCCTGGCGCGAGATCTTCAAGCATCCACGCAGCATCATCGTCGGCTGCCTGACCGGACTCACGCAGACCGGCGGCGTCGCGCTGGCGCTGTGGATGGTGACGCTCTTCGTCATGGTATTGCACGTGACGCCGGTGCAAGCCTCGGGGCTTGTCATTTGGGTCAGCTTCATGGGCATCTTCGGGCGCTTCTTCTGCTCGTGGCTCTCGGATGCGCTCGGTCGCCGCCGCTCGATCGTGCTTTCGTGCCTGATCGGCGGGGCGGCGATGTCGCTCGCCGGCTATCTGCACGACGTATTCCTCGGCAGCGTCTCGGTCTTCTACCTGATGGTGCTCGTCAACCAGTTCTTCGGCAGCGGCAACTACTCGATCGTCGGCCCCTACATGGCCGAGATCTGGCCGGCCCAGATCCGCGCCAGCGGCATGGGGCTCGTCTACGGCGTCGGCAACCTCGGCAAGTTCATCGGCCCGGCCGGGTTGGCGCTGATCGCCGGATCGTCGAATTACGTCAGCCCAAAGGCGACGCTCGCCGCCCTTATTCCGGGCATGAACTATTTCGCGATGTGGTATGTGATCGGCGCGGTCGCGGTGCTGTTCGGCATCGAGACGCGCGGTCGCACGATCGACGAGATCGACGCCGCGATGAGCCGTCCGGCGGTGCGGCCGGAGGCGGCGAGGGCCCCGGTCGGGTAGGTCGCGGCGGCGGCGCTTACGCCGCCTTCAGCCGGCGCGCCGCCCGGACCGCGAAGTAGGAGAGTACCCCGTCGGCGCCGGCGCGCTTGAAGGCGATTAAGCTTTCGAGCATCGCCCGCTCGCCGTCGAGCCAGCCATTCTGCGCCGCCGCCTCGATCATCGCGTACTCGCCGCTGACCTGATAGGCGTAGGTCGGCATGCCGAAGGCGTCCTTCACCCGCCACAGCACGTCGAGATAGGGCATCCCAGGCTTCACCATCACCATGTCAGCGCCCTCGGCGATGTCGAGCGCGACCTCGCGCAGCGCTTCCTCGCCGTTCGCCGGGTCCATCTGGTAAGTGCGCTTGTCGGCGCTGCCGAGGGCAGTCGCCGAGCCGATCGCGTCGCGGAAGGGCCCGTAAAAGGCGGAGGCGTATTTCGCCGCATAGGACATGATGCGGACATGCGCGAAGCCCTCGGCGTCGAGGCTCGCGCGCAAGGCGCCGACCCGCCCGTCCATCATGTCCGAGGGGGCGATCACGTCGCAGCCGGCCTGCGCCTGCACGATCGCCTGCCGGCGCAGGATCTCGACCGTCTCGTCGTTCGCGACATAGCCGTTCTCGATTACTCCGTCATGGCCGTGCGACGTAAAGGGGTCGAGCGCCACGTCGCACAGCACACCCAGATCGGGGAGCGCCTTTTTCAGCGCCGCGACGGCGCGGCAGACGAGGTTGCCGGGGTTGACCGCTTCGCTGCCGCGCGCGTCCTTGAGCGCGGCCGGCACGGCCGGAAAGACGGCGACGGTCGGGATGCCGAGTTCGGCCGCTTCGCCGGCCGCATCGACGAGCGCCGGGATCGGCAGCCGGAAGGCGCCGGGCATCGACGGGATCGGCGCCTTCGCGCCTTCGTCGTGCACGAAGACCGGCCAGATAAGATCGGCCGCGGTCAGCACGTTCTCGGCGACGAGCTTGCGCGACCACGCGTCGCGGCGGTTGCGCCGCAGCCGGGAGCGAGGGTAGGGGGCTAGAGGCGGCAGGAACGAGGTCAAAGGGATCACTCGCCAATGAATTGCGGCCCGGGCCGCGTCGCAGCGAAAATAGGCCCGCCGGCGCCGCGCCGCAACGCAGCGGCGTCAGTCGAGCGCATAGTCATAGCGGATGAAGCCGTTGAACCGTGCGATCCGGTCGTAGAGCGCGCGCGCCGTGCGGTTGTCTTCCTTCGTCGTCCAGTAGAGCCGGAGGCAGCCGCGCGCTTGGGCGATCGCGGCGACCGCCTCGATCAGCTTTCGGCCGCAGCCCTTGCCGCGGCTCTCCTTTGCGACGAAGAGGTCCTGCAGATAGCACACTTCGCGCACCGACCAGGCGTGCGCATGAAAGAGGTAATGCGTGATGCCGACGAGCGGTGCGCTCGGGCCGCCGAGCCGCGCCCCGAGCCCGCGGATCGGGCTTTCGGCAGCGATCAGCCGCTGCCAGGTCGCGTCGTAGATCTCCGGCGGCAGGCTCGTCTCGTAGAATTCGAGATAGCCGCGCCACAGCAGCGTCCAACGCTCGCGATCGACCGGCGCGATCGGGGTGATAAAGATGTCGCTCATCTTGCCTCGAGATGATCGCACGCTGCATGGCCCTCTTTCCAGCGTCGCGCTTGCGCGGGCCGCCGGGCGCGGCCTAGTTTTGCGGCGGCGGCGTCCTACGCGAAGGAATCATCATGAGATTGGTATCGGCCGAGACCGACAATCCGGCGCACTCGGCGGCGGCCTGGCAGGCGCGCGTCGATCTCGCGGCGGCGCATCGGCTGGCGGTCCGCGACGGCTTCAGCGAAGGTCTCTTCAACCATCTGACGCTCACGGTGCCGGGCAGCGACGATCGCTATCTGCAGATCCCGTTCGGCCTGCACTGGTCCGAGGTCACCGCCGGCTCGTTCATGGAAGTCGGCTATGACGGCAAGGTGTTGAACGGCGAGGGCGAGGTCGAGCGCTCGGCCTTTTGCATTCATGCCCCGATCCACCGGCTGCTTCCCGAGCACGCTTGCGTGCTGCACACCCACATGCCGTTTGCGAGCGCGCTGACGCGCCTCGAAGATCCGCGCATCGAGGCGATCGGCCAGACCGAGATCGGCTTTCTCGACCGCGTCGCCTACGACAGCGACTATACGGGCCTAGCCCTCGACCCGGCCGAAGGCGAGCGGTTGGCCGGCGTCATCGGCCACAACAAGGTCCTCTTCATGGCCAATCACGGCGTCATCGTCACGGGAAAGAGCGTCGCCGAAGCCTATGACGGGCTCTATTACCTCGAGCGCGCCTGCCAGGTGCAGCTCTACGCGATGTGGACCAGGCGCCCGCTGAAGCGCGTGCCGAGCGAGATCGTGGCGCTGACCTTGCGGCAATACGCACAGTCGCCGCGCTACGGCGGGCGGCCCTCGTGCGAGCACCATTTCGCCGCGCTGAAGCGCCTCCTCGACAAGAGCGAGCCCGACTACGCGCAATAGCCTGCGCAGTGCAGCGCTCGCTCAGAACTCGCGGTGCCTGAGCGTGTTGTTGGTGCCCCGGTTGCCCGCAAGCCAGCGCGCCAGCTCCTTGTGGGCGTCGGCGCGACGCGCGGCGTCGATCTCGCCGACATCGGGCGGGTCCTCGGTGAACTCGACGATGAGGCCGTCGGGCGAAGTGATGTAGATCGACTTGCAATAGCCGTGGTTGGTCTCGCGATAGGGCGTGTGCGCGGCTTCGAGCCGGGCGGTCAGCTCGTCATAGGTATCGGGCGCGACCTTGAAGGCGACATGGTAATGCCGGCCGATCTGCGCCGGCTCCTTGGCGAGGCAGCGCCGGTAGACTTCGTCGTCGGCGAATTGGAAGAAGGCAAGCGCGCTGCCGTCCTCCATGCCGAAGAAAGTGTGGCAGAATTCGATCTCGCGCTGCATCTCGGTGCTGTAGGTCGTCTCGCACCACGTCGCGACCAGCGGAATGCCGAGCAGGTCCTCGAAAAACCGGCGGTTCACTTCCTGGTCGCGCACGACGAAGGCGTGGTGGTGCAGGCGCAGCGGCAGCCGCGACAACAGCTGCGGTCTGGTCTCGGTCAAGGTTGCGGCGTCCATCTTTCCTCCTCCTTCTTTGCTGTGTGGTATAGCAAATTTCTCCGCCGCCCGGCAGGGGTTCGGCGCCCGGGTGGTCCCGAAAGGGCAGGGTGACGTGTATCGATGAGCGGCGCGGTCAACGCGGGATTAAGTCGGCGCGGTCGGAAAGCGGTGTGGGCGCCATGAGGGTGAGGCTGGCCTGGGTTGTGGCAGCGGTTATCGGCCTGATGAGCCTCTATCCTCTGGCCGTGGCGGCGCAACAGCCGGCACCGGCGCCCACGAACGTTGCGCCGCTGACGGCCCGGGAACTCGATCAGCTCGTCGCTCCGATCGCCCTCTACCCCGATCCGCTGATCGCGCAGATCCTGATGGCGGCGACCTATCCGCTCGAAGTGGTCGAAGCGGACCGCTGGCTGCGGGCCTCGGGCAACGGCGCTCTCCAAGGTGACGAATTGACGGCTGCCGTAGAGCAGCAGCCCTGGGATCCGAGCATCAAGTCTCTGGTCCCGTTCCCGGCGGTCCTGCGCATGATGGACGATAATCTCGGCTGGACCGAGCGGCTGGGCGATGCGTTTCTCGCGCAACAGGCGGATGTCATGGATGCGGTGCAGCGCCTTCGCCGCCGTGCCGAAAGAGCGGGCTCGCTCGTCTCGACGCCGCAGCAGAAGCTCGTTGATGAGGAGCAGGAAATCGTCATCGAGCCGACGAATGCTGCGGTTCTTTACGTCCCGACCTATAACCCCTGGTGCGCCTTCGGCCCCTGGCCATACGCCGATTATCCACCGTTCTATTTCGCAACCTCGCCCGGTTATTGCGTGCCGATCCTCGCATTCGGCGCCGGCATCTACCCACCGTTTGGTTTCTGGGCGTGGGCGTCTTTCGAGTGGCGTCGGCACCACATTCGGATCGACCACGATCGCTTCCGGCATTTCCACGCCCGCTACGTGCCGCCGGGCGGCATCTGGCGGCACAATCCCGCGCATCGCCACGGCGTGGCCTACCGCAATCCGCAGACGGCGGCACGGTTTCTCGGACCGCGCGCGGCCCCGCGACGCGAGTTTCGCGGCTTCTCTCCGGCGGCAGCCACCGCGCCCCGTGCCGTTCCTGCCGCGCCGCGAGTCGAACATGCGCCCGCGGTCCTGCGTGGCTCCGTGCGAGGGCACGCGGTGCGGCGGCCGCCGCCTGCCTTCGAGTCGTTCGGCCGCGGCGGCCAGGTCCGCAACGAAGCGGCCCGGGGATTTTCCAGCCGCGTGTCGCCGGCCCCGACCGCGCGGATGGCGCCTGCGTCGAGCTTCCGCGCTGCGCCTCGCGGCGGCGGCATTGGCGGGCGCCGATGACGCGCAGGAACGCGGAGAGCATGAACGCGATGATCAGATCGGCGACAGTCGGGCTCCTGGAGGCGCTGCGGCTCGGCGTGACGGGGATCGCACTGATGGCGATGGCGGCATCGGCAGCGATGGCGGCAGCCCCAAGGCAGAGCAGCTTCGCGACGCCGGCCGCGGCGGTCGATGCGCTGATCGCGGCAAACCGGCATGGCGGTCTCGGCGAACTTCTCGCGATCCTCGGGCCGGCCGGGGGCAAGCTGATCCGTTCCGGCGATCCCGTCGCCGATGCCGGCGGCAGGGCGCGGTTTCTTGCCGCTTACGACGACGCACACAAGATCGAATTCGAGGGTCGGGACCGGGCGTTGCTGATCGTCGGCAAAGAGAATTGGCCGATGCCGATCCCGCTCGTGCGCGAGCATGGCGGTTGGCGCTTCGACACAGAGGCGGGTGCGACCGAAATCCTCGATCGACGGATCGGCCATAACGAGCTCGGCGTCATCGAGGTATGCCGCGCCTACGTCGTGGCGCAGCGCGAATACGCCGCCCGCCGCGCGCGGTCCGGCGCGCCGGTCGAATATGCCGGGCACTTCATGAGCCGTGGCGGGCAAAAGAACGGGCTCTATTGGCCCGTCAAGCCGGGAGAGGAAGAGAGCCCCTTGGGGCCGCTGATCGCCCGCGCCCGGGCGGCCGGCTATACGCCGGGCGTCCCTCACGGCAAGCCGCGCCCTTATTACGAGTACTATTTCCGGATCGTGACCCGACAGGGAAAAGACGCGCCGGGCGGCATCAGGAATTATCTAGTACATGGGCATTTGACGGGCGGCTTCGCGCTGCTCGCATACCCGGCGACCTACGGTGATTCCGGCATCATGACATTCCTCGTCAACCAGGACGGCATCGTCTACGAGAAAAATCTCGGGCGGCTGACGGCGAGCATCGCCGGCAGGATCATGCAATACGATCCGGACACGAGCTGGCGGGTGAGCCGACCGTGAGGCGGGCTGCCGCCCTCTACGCATTGGCCGCGGCGTCGCTGCTCGCCGGCTGCGCCTCGCTCGGAGATATCGCGAAGGGAAAATGCGAAGGGGATTCCGCGGCGGACTACTCGGACTGCGTCAGCAGCAAATTCGACCGCGAGCAGCGAGACCTCGAAGACATGATCGATTGGCGGCAGAACGTCGACGAATACCACGGCCCGTGACCCGCTGCCGCCGGCGCTCCCTTGACAGCGCGGCGGGCCCGGCCATGCTGCCCGCAGATCGAGCAATGAGAGGCAAACGCGATGATTCGTGCGGAACTCGCGGGCAAAGCCGCGCTGGTGACCGGGGCCGCTTCGGGCATCGGGCTGGCGACGGTCGAAGCCTTCGCGCGCTGCGGCGCCGCGGTCGCGCTCAACTATCTGCCGGATGACCCGCGCGGGCCCAACGAGGTCGAACGCTTGCGGGTCGAGGGCCATCGCGTCATCGCCGCGCCGGGGGACGTGTCGCAGCCGGGCGGGGCGGAGCGGATGGTCGGCGAGGCGATCGCCGCGCTCGGCCGGCTCGATTTTTTCGCCAACAACGCGGGCACGCCGGCGACCCCGACGCCGATCCCGTTCTCCGACCTCGACGCGCTCTCGGAGGATTTCTGGACGAGGATTCTCGCGACCAATCTGGTCGGCCCGTTCCGCTGCACCCGGGCCGCGGCCGGCGCGCTCAAGCAGGCTCACGGCGCCGCCTGCAACACCGCCTCGATCGCCGGCATCATGGGCTCGGGCAGCAGCATTCCCTACGCGACGAGCAAGGCGGGCCTCATCAACCTGACCCGCAGCCTCGCCCGCACGCTCGCCCCCGAAATCCGCGTCAATGCGGTCGCGCCTGGCTTTGTCGACAGCCCGTGGAACAAGGACTGGCCGCCGGAGCGCAAGCTCGCCTCGATCGAGCGCACGCCTTTGAAACGCGCCTGCCGGCCCGAGGACATCGCCGAGGTGATTTTCTTCCTGTGCGCCGGCGGGGCGATGATCACCGGCCAGACCATCGTCGTCGATGGCGGGCTGACGCTGTGAGCGGCGCGCAACCGATTTCCGGCGCCGACTGGCTGGCGCGGGCGCTGGCCGCCGCCGGCACCAGCCATGTGTTCTTCGTCGAATCGGTGCTGCGCCGCACGCTCTTCGAGCTGACGAGGCTCGGCGTCAGCCCGGTGCTCGCCCATTCGGAAAAGGCGGCGGCCTATATGGCGGATGGCTTTGCGCGCATCGCCGGGCGGCCGGGGATCTGCATGGCGCAGTCGGTCGGCGCCGCCAATCTCGCCTCGGGATTGCAGGACCCGTATCTGGGGCGCAGCCCGGTGATCGCGCTGACCGGGAGAAAGCCGCATTCCTTCCAGGACCGCAACGCCTATCAGGAGATCGCGCACGCGCCGCTCTTCGCGGCGGTGACGAAGTTTTCGAGCCCCGTCGACAACGCCGCCGAGCTGCCGCGACTGTTGCGGCACTGCTGGCGCCTCGCCCTGTCGGGGACGCCGCGCCCGACGCATCTCGATTTCGCCGGCCACCAGGGCGATGCGATCGAGCTTCAACAGGTCGCCGAGCCGCCGGTCATCGATCCGGCGCTGCCGCGGGTGCCGCCGCACCGCTCGATCGCCGCCGCGGCCGATATCGAGCGCGCCGCCGCGGCGCTGGTGTCTTCGCGCCGCCTGGCGATCGTCGCCGGGGAGGGTGCCCTCGCCTCGGGCGCGGGGCAGGAGCTGATCGCGCTAGGCGAAGCGCTCGTGGCGCCGATCCTGACCTCTCTCGGAGCTCGCGGCATCATCCCCACTTGCCATCCGCTCTCGGCCGGCGTCCCGGGCAGCTATTCGGCGCCGCCGGCGAACCGCATCCTCCACAGTGCCGACCGCGTACTCTATGTCGGCTGCGACACCGGCGACCAGTTGACCCTGAACTGGACCGTGCCGGCGCCCGATACGCCGGTCGTGCAGATCGACATCGACCCGGCCGAGATCGGCCGCAGCTATGCGAACACGATCGGCGTATTGGGCGACCCCAAGGCGAGCCTCGCACGGCTCATCGAGGCGATCGGCCGGCCCGAGCGCGACCGCGTCTTTCTCGACGAGGCGCAGCGCCTTGTTGCCGCGTGGCGCCGTCAAATCGCCCCGCTTCTCGAGAGCAATGCCGTGCCGATCCGCGTCGAACGGCTTTGCGCCGAGGTGACCCGCGCCCTGCCGGCCGACGCCATCCTCGTCGCGGACACCGGCTATTCCGGCATCTGGACCGGTACGCTCGTCGAACTGAACGGCGCCGGGCAGAGCTATCTGCGGGCGGCGGGCTCGCTCGGCTGGGCGTTCCCCGCCTCGCTCGGCGCCAAATGCGGGGCGGGCGATCGCAAGGTCCTGTGCTTTACCGGCGACGGCGGCTTTTATTATCACCTCGCCGAATGGGAGACGGCGCGGCGCCGCGGCATGGCTGTTGCGGTCGTCGTCAACAACAACTCCGGTTTCGGGCAGAACCTGCCCGGGGTG
>DASYYD010000351.1:0-2469 GCA_035934195.1 Allostellaceae bacterium
GCCGCGCCGGCCGCGCACCATATGGTTGACCGCGTCGTAATGGAGGAGCGCGCCGCGCCGGCCGCGCCGCGTCGTGAAGCCGTCGGCGAGCATGCGCAGGATCGCCCGGAAATCCTTGAGCGGCAGCCCGCGATAGGGAAAGGCGCGGCGGCAGAGCGCGTAGAGGTCGGCTTCGGGCCAATCCTGCGCGGCTGCCTCGGCGACGATCTGCTGCGCCAGCGCGTCGAGCGGCGCTTGCGGCATATGGAGCCGGTCGAGTTCGCCGCGCCGCACGCTGTCGAGGAGCGCGGCGCATTCGACCAGTTCGTCGCGCGAGGTCGGAAAGAGCCGGCCTTTCGGCGTGCCGCCGACCTGGTGCCCGGATCGCCCGACGCGCTGCAGAAAGCTCGCGATCGAGCGGGGCGAACCCAGTTGGCAGACGAGGTCAATGTCGCCGATGTCGATGCCGAGCTCGAGCGAGGCAGTGGCGACGAGGGCGCGCAATTGCCCCGCCTTGAGGCGCTCTTCGGCGTCGAGCCGGTGCTCCTTCGAAAGGCTGCCATGATGCGCCGCAACCTCGGCGTCCCCGAGGCGCAAGGATAATTGGCGCGTCGCGCGCTCGGCCATGCGCCGCGTGTTGACGAAGATGAGGGTCGTGCGGTGCTCGCGGGCGAGTTCGGCGAGGCGGTCGTAGACCTCCTGCCACACTTCCCCCGACATCACGCTTTCGAGCGGCGCCGAGGGGACCTCGATCTGCAGATCTCGTGTCCGGGCATGACCGGTGTCGATGATCTTGCAGGCGTCCTTCCGCTCGCCGACGAGAAAGCGGGCGACGGCCTCGATCGGCTTTTGCGTCGCCGACAGGCCGATCCGCTGCAACGGGCGGCCGCAGAGCGCTTCGAGGCGTTCCAGCGACAGCGCGAGATGGGCGCCGCGCTTGTTCGGCGCGAGCGCGTGGATCTCGTCGACGATGACCGTCTTCGTCGTCGCCAGCATGGCGCGGCCGGAAGCGGAGCCGAGCAGGATATAGAGCGACTCCGGCGTCGTGACGACGATGTGCGGCGGCATGCGGCGCATCTTCTCGCGCTCGGCTTGGCTCGTGTCGCCGGTGCGCACCAGCGTGCGGATCCGGACGGGCGGCAGGCCTTCCTTCCCGAGCGCCGCGGCGATGCCGGCGAGCGGGGCTTCGAGGTTCTTCCTGATGTCGTTCGAGAGCGCCTTCAAAGGCGACACGTAAACGATCTCGGTCTCGTCCCTGAGCCCCTCTGCGAGCCCGCGCCGGACGAGCCGGTCGATCGCCGCCAGAAAGGCCGCGAGCGTCTTGCCGGACCCCGTGGGCGCGGCGATCAGCACATGACCGCCGTCGCCGATCGCCGGCCAGGCTTCCGCCTGCGCCGCGGTCGGCGCGGCGAAGCTCTCCTCGAACCACGCCGCGACCGCCGGATGAAAGAGGGGCTGACCTGCGCTCCCGCTGTTAGCTTTCATGCCTTCGACCAGCAGCCTCGTCGTCCCGGCGCAGGCCGGGACCCACGCCGGCCATGGATGCCGGCCTTCGCCCGCACGACACTGAATAAGCCGGACACTTACCTCATTACTCCGACGATCGGCATCGTCAGCACGCCTGGATTGGCAAGAAGCAGCCGCGCCTGGCGCAGCAACGGCAGCAGATCGCCGGCGGCGCGCGAGGCGACCGGGCCGCTGTCGTCTTGATGGTCGGCGAAGGCGTCGTAGAGAGCCGCGAGGAGCCCCTTGCGGCGCGGATAGACGACGAGATCGACCGGCGCATCGGGCGCGATGTGCGCTGCCGCCTTTGCGAGATCGAGCGCCGTGCCGAAGCCGCCGAGCGCATCGACGAGGCCGCGCGCCTTCGCCTGCGCGCCCGTCCACACGCGGCCCTGCGCGACCTCTTCGACCGCGTCGAGGCTCATGTGGCGGCCCTCGGCGACGCGCTTCTTGAAGCCCTGATAGGTCGCGTCGAGAAACGCCTCGAATTTCTGCTTTTGCGCCGGCGAGAAATCGCCGGTGCTCGAAAACATCCCGGCATTGGCGCCGAATTGCGCCGTGTCGGTCGTGACGCCGAGCTTCTGCAACAGCCCCGAAACGACGAACTTGCCGGCGAAGACGCCGATCGAGGCGGTCAAGGTCGCCGGCTCGGCGACGATCTTGTCGGCGGGCGCAGCGACGTAATACCCGCCGGAGGCGGCAACGTCTCCCATCGAGACGATGATCGGCTTGCCACTCTCTCTCGCGCGCACCACCTCGCGCCAAATCGTCTCCGACGCGGTCGCCGAGCCGCCCGGGCTGTCGATGCGCAGAACAATTGCTCGCACAGCCTTGTCGCGAACCGCGGCGTCGAAAGCGCGCGCGATGGCGCGTGCGGTGAATTGCGTCTTATTCGTCAGCGCGCCCGCTTCGCTGCCAGTGCGGCTGATCAACCCGGTGCCATAGATGAGGGCGATCCGGGCGCCACTGTTGTGCGGCCGTCCGGCG
>DASYYD010000165.1:0-3332 GCA_035934195.1 Allostellaceae bacterium
GGATCACCTCGCGGACGCCTTTGTGGCTCGCATCGGCCGCGCGCGCGGCGCAGCACTCCTCGACGAACCGCTCCACCTCGAACATCGCGCCCTCCTCAGGCCGCCGCCGAGCCTCGCCCGCCCAGCACCTCGCGGATCCCGGCGATGATCCGCGTCCGGTCCGGAAACACCTCTTTTTCGAGGATCGGGCTGTAGGGGATCGGCACCTGCAGCGCGCAGACCCGCTTCGGCGGCGCCTGCAATCGCGCGAATGTCGCCTGATCCTCGGTGGCGATTGCCGCGACCTCGGCCGCAAAGCCGGCGGTCGGCCCCGCCTCGTCGGCAATGACGAGGCGGCCGGTCTTCTGCACCGAAGCCCGGATCGTCGCCGCGTCCAACGGCACGAGCGTCCGCGGATCGACGATTTCGGCCGAGATCCCTTCCTTCGCCAGTTCCTCGGCCGCCGCCAAGGCTTCGTGCACGAGCCAGGCGAGCGCGACGACCGTCACGTCGTTGCCCTCGCGCTTCACGTCGGCCAGGCCCAACGGGATCGCGTACTCCTCCTCCGGCACCGGCCCGCGCCGGCCCATCAGCCGGTTCGATTCGAACGAGATGACGGGGTTGTTGTCGCGGATCGCCGTCTTCAACAGGCCCTTGATGTCGTAGGGCGTCGAGGGCAGGAACATCTTCAAGCCCGCCAGGTTCATGAACATCGAATAGGGCGACTGCGAGTGCTGCGCGGCGAGCTGCGTGCCGCCGCCGACGGCGGCGCGGTAGAGGATCGGGAACGTCACCTGGCCGCCGAACATGTAGTGGATCTTGGACGCCTGGTTGACGATCTGGTCCATTGCGACGAAGCAGAACGTCACCTGCCGCCAATCGACGATCGGGCGGAAGCCGGAGCCGGCCGCGCCGATCGCCATGCCGGTCAGTGCCGCTTCCGCGATCGGCGTCGCGCGGATGCGCTCGGGCCCGAACTCCTTGAAGAGCGGCGGGATCGGGTCGGTCGACATGTAGAAGATCCGCGGGTCGCGCCGCATCTCCTCGGCGACCGCCTCGACGGCGGCCTCGTTGTAGGTGAGCTCTCGCATGGGCCGGTCCTCGATCAAGAGAACGCTTTACCACGAAGGACGCGAAGGGCTCGCAAAGGACGCGAAGGCGACGGCACTTCTTTGCGGCCTTTGCGCATCCTTCGTGACCTTTGCGTTGAAGCGTTCATTTTTTCAGGGGGCGAACATGTCCTCGGCCGCCTGGTCCGGCCGCGGGAAGGGGCTCGCCTCGGCGAAGGCGACGGCCGCCTCGATCGCGCCCATGACCTCGCGGTCGAGCGCCTCGAAGCCGGCCGCGCCGAGGTCGCCCTGCGCCTCGAGCCGGCGCGCCAGCAGCGCGATCGGGTCCTTCCCTTTCCACGCCTCGACCTCGACGGGATCGCGCGGGTCGGGCTGGCCGCGCCGCTCGGTATGGGCGCGCTGGCGGTAGGTCTTGCATTCGATCAGCGAGGGGCCGCCGCCCGAGCGGGCGCGCTCGACCGCCCGGTTCGCCGCCTGATGGACGGCGAAGATGTCGTTGCCGTCGACGACGGCGCCCGGGATGCCGTAGCCGGCCGCGCGCGCCGCCACGTCGGCGAGCGCGTGCGTCGCGGCGGCCGAAGTCTGCGCCGCCCATTGGTTGTTCTCGCAGACATAGACGACGGGCAATTTCCAGCTCGCCGCGATGTTGAGGCATTCGTGGAAGGGCCCGGCGTTGGAGGCGCCGTCGCCGAAGAACGAGACGGCGACGCCACCCTGCTTTTCCATCTGCGCCGCGAGGCCCGCCCCGGTGATGATCGAGATGCCGCCCGCGACGATGCCGTTCGCCCCCAGCATGCCGATCGCAAAATCGGCGATGTGCATCGAGCCGCCCTTGCCCTTGCAATAACCGGTCGCCCGGCCGTAGAGCTCGGCCATCATGCGGTTGAGGTCCGCCCCCTTGGCGATGCAATGGCCGTGGCCGCGATGCGTCGAGACGATGCGGTCCGAGGTGCGAAGCGCCGCGCAGACGCCGACCGCCACCGCCTCCTCGCCAATATAGCAATGCACGACGCCGAAGATCTTGCCGGCCAGATAATCGGCCGAGGCGCGCTCCTCGAAACGGCGGATCACGAGCATCGCCCGCAGCATCTCCAGCTGCTTCTCGGGCGGCAGGTTGGGCGACAGGGTTTGGGCTGAGAGGCTCATCGCGCGGGGTCCCTCCGCGGCCGGTCGGGGCCAAGGATGATGCGCCGCGGGGGAAAGGGTGGCAACCGGAACCTCGGGGCCGATTCCGCGCTGTCAGCCGTGCGATCTATGGTGCCACGCCTGCAGGAAGGCAGCAGGAGTGAGGATGGGGATTTCCCGGAACGGATCGAGGGCGAGGAGATCGGCGTCCCCGGAGATGATCAGATCGGCGTGGCCGTTGACGGCCAGCTCCAGAAATTTGTCGTCCTTCGGATCCCGGCAGGCGGTGATTCGGTCGATGATCGCGACCGGCTCGGCCGCCGCCAGCAGTTCACTCAGCCAATCTCGAAAGCGCGGCGGGATCAGCGGCGCAAGACGCGGGCGGGCCAGGGTGACGAACAGCTCTCGCTCGGTGATCGTCGATTTGAGGAGGCGGCCGCTCTCCGCCACGATATGAGCGGCCATACCCGGTATCGATTTTTCCTTCAGCGCCGCGCTGATAAAGACATTCGTATCGACAACGACCCTCATCTGAGCAGCGGTTGCGCTTCCGTCCGGGCCTCGTCGATCAGCCGGTCGATATCTTCATCGCTCAACCCCGCGGCGACCACGCGCGCGCGCGCCTCCCGCCGGCCGGGGATCAGCTCGTCGGCTTCGATCGTGACCGTGACCCGGTCGTCAAGATCGAGCCCCCGCCGCACCAGCTCGGCAGCCACCTTGCCCACCGTGGTCTCGATCACTTCGCCCTGCGATGACATGGCTCTAAGCTCCTTGCCCACGGAATCTAGGCCCGTGACGGCGCAGCGTCAAATCCGGTGCGGACGAGACCGGCGCCCTTGGCGCGGTCGCGATGCGTTGAGACGATTGCCAGGACGCCGCAGATCTTGCCGGCAAGATAATCGGCAGATCTTGCCGGCAAGATAATCGGCCGAGGCGCGCTCCTCGAAGCGGCGGATCGTCAGCATCGCCCGCAGCGCGGGTCGGAGTCGAGAATGATGCGCCGGCGGGCGAGGGGTGCCAACCGGAACGGACGGCCCCCGAGCGTGCTTGACACACCGGTACCGAGTGCCAGATTTCATCCACTCGCGGCAAGGCGGCGCTTCTGTGCGCCTCGACTAACGGAACAGCGACGACAAAATTGCCATAATCGCATGGCAT
>DASYYD010000172.1:0-17833 GCA_035934195.1 Allostellaceae bacterium
CGCGAAGGCGTGCGCCTCCCAAGGCGCGCTAAAGACCGGCCCCGCCTTGTCGCGGGGCAGGTCGGGCAAGGCCGCCCTGATCTCCTCGGCGACAGCTACGCTCATGAGGCGGCAATCCGGTCCCGTACGATCGTCATTCCGGGGCGCGGTCGAAGACCGCGAGCCCGGAACCCATTTTCCAGAGGCCGGCGTTGATGGATTCCGGGTCCAGCCCCGCGGGCTGTCCCGGAATGACGAATAGGGTGCACGAGCAAATCCCCTGACGCTTCTCAGGCCGGATCGAGGTAGGGCTCGAAGGCCTCGACCGAGACTTTGAGGCCCGGGTCGGCCGCTTCGCCCCACAGCTCAACGCCGGAAAAAACCACCGTATAGAGCCATTGCGGGTCTTCGCCCTCGCCGCGCACCACCGCGTCGGGAAAGACGTGGCAGCCGCGCACCGCCTCGACGATGCCCGTATGGCCGCGCGCATAGCGCGGCAGCCGGGTGTGGCTCTCGGGGTTGATGTTGCGCGCGCGCACCCGATCCCCGGGTGAAAAGCGCGCCCCTTGGTTGGTCGGGCGGGCAAAGGAGCCGCGCGTCATCCTCCCCGCGACCTCCGCCGCGGCGAGCTTTTTCGAGAGCGCCTTGCCTTGCCGCAGCGAGTGGCCGGCGGCGAGTTCGTCGGCCCCGACGAGGCCATGCGCGAGGAGGCGGCTCTCCAGCCCCAATTCCCATTTCTTGTAATAGGAGGAGCCGAGATAAGTCAGCGGGGCCAAGCTCTCGAGCGAGAACCGCGACTGGTCGATGTTCCACAGGCCGACCGCGCCCATCGCCCGCTGCATGCCGAGGACGCGGCCTTCCCAGCGGTTATGAAAAGGCGGCTCGTTCGCTTCCGGCTCGACCGGGCCGAAGCCGTGCATGCCGCCCATGTCGTGGACGCCGTTCATGCGAGCAAGTCCCGCCCCGCTTTTGCCAGCCCGGTGCCGATCATGCTGTCGCGCGTCACGAGCTCGGCGAGCCGTTCCTCGCTCCATCCCTCGGTGCCTTCAGGGCGCATCGGCAGCACGATGAAGCGGGTCTCGGCCGTCGAATCCCAGACCCGGATCTCGACCTCGGCCGGCAACGCTACCCCGAAATCCTTCAGGACTCCGCGCGGGTCGATGACGGCGCGCGAGCGGTAGGGGGCCGATTTGTACCAAATGGGCGGCAGCCCCAAGACCTCCCACGGATAGCAGGAGCAGAGCGTGCAGACGACCATGTTGTGGCGCGTCGGCGTGTTTTCGACCGCGATCAGATGGTCGCCGACCCGGCTCACATAGCCCAGCGAATTGGCCGCCGCCGTCGCGTCCTCCAGCAGCCGGCGCTTGAAACCGGGGTCGGCCCAGGCCTTCGCCACGACGCGCGCGCCGTTGCGCGGGCCGATCCGCGTCTCGAACTCCTCGACGATGCGGTCGATCGCGACGGGGTCGATGTAGCCCTTCTCGGTCAGCACCGTTTCGAGGGCGCGCACCCGAATCTCCATCTCCGACAGCTCGGAGTCGGCGCCCTCGGCGTGATCATGGGCATGGGTCTCGGACGACATCACGAAAACTCCTGATTTTCCCCCCAAGTGCGCATCACGCCGGGAACGAGAGGAAGCATTTGTCGGAAGCGAGGATGTAGGTCTCCATGTAGTCCTGGATGACCGGCTTCCGGTCGAGCGCCTCCATGGCGCCGATCAGCACCATCCAGTTCAGCATCTCGTGCTGGCCGGAATATTCCATCTCGGCGAGCGAGCGCTTGCGCCAGGTTGCCCAGTCGCGCCGGCAAATCGCGTCGAAGAGGAGCCGGTCGCCTTCCTGGTCGGGCCACAGATAGCCGTTCTTCGGCGACAGAAAGGCGTGCGACCAGGAGGAGGAGGCGACGAGCGCCGCGCGATAGGGCGATTGGGCGAGCGTCTCGGCGACCGCCCGGCCCACTTCCATGCAGCGCCACGGCGCCGGCGACGGCGGGTCCGGCGATTCCGAGGCCGGGCGCGGCGGCTGGAACAGGTGCGCGAGGCCGCCCTTCGAATGCAGCAGGTTGCGGCCGTAGCAATTGACCGCAAACGGGATCACCGGATGGGGAAAGCCCTGCCGGTCCCAATCGAGATAGAGGAAGGTGTTGGTAAAGGCGTGCGCCATCGGGTGGTGCAAGGGCTCATACGCATAGGCCATGTCGATGCCGCGCTCGATGAGGCCGGTCGCGAGGTATTTCGCGGCCTCGCGATGGCCGTGCAGTTTGAGGCTCCAATCGCCCGGCTCGTCCCAGCGGTTGCGCTTGCCGCCGTTGCCGTTCTTCCAAGGCTTCAACTCGAATTCCGAATCGTAGCCGAGCAGGCAGAAGGCCGGCACGATGTCCTCGCGGAAATTCTCGTACTGGTCGTCGCCCCAGACGACGACGACGTCGGGGTTGAAGTCGTCGAGGATCTTGCGGATCGCGCGGAAATCGTTACCGAAGCGCTCGCCGCAGCGGTTGGCGGCCGACAGCCCATCGTCATTGCCGAGCTCGGCCAAGAGCCCGGGCGGCCAATTCGCCGGGTCCTTGCGCTCGGGCGCGACATTGGGCGCCGTCAGCGTCGTCTTGAAGACCTGCAAGAGGCCGTCGTTCGGCAGGCACAAGGTCGGCCAATGCGTGCAGCCCAGTCCGAGGATTTCCGCCATCTCGCCGTTCCTCTCCGTAGCGTTCGGGCGCCGGCGCCCATTTCTCAGCGCGAGCGTCGCGATTGTAGCCCCCGGGCCTCTCACCGGTAAACATTGCTCTGGCGTTGGCCCGGCATTAGCTTCGGCCCCTCAGCGGGAGGAAGGCGATGCCGGGCGACGGCTTGAGCTGGGACGAGGCGAAACGGCTGGTGCAGGATGTCGAGGACGCCTTCGCCGCCGCCGACCTCGCGCGCATCTCGCAGGGCTTCACCGAGGACGCGGTCGCCCGCTTCGCCGATTTCCCGGAGATGCGCGGGCGCGCCGCGGTCATGGATTTCCTCGCCGCCCGCTTTGCCCGCACCAAGGGCTACCGCCTCAAAAAGACGCTGCACGCGCTGATGGGCGAGGCGCTCGCCAACAGCTGGGAGGCGAATTGGGAGGACGCCAAGACCGGGAAACAGATGCAGGGCCGCGGCATCGAGATCTGGCTCGTCCGCGGCCGCCGGATCGCGCGCTGGGACGCGGCCTTCAACGCCTGGGAAAAAGGCGGCCCGCCCCTGACCCCGGTCGTGTGAAAGGTCCCCGGAGTCCGGGCGAAACGGGGCGCGGCTCAACACGTGAAGGTTATTCTGACCCTGTCGCGGCGAGCACGGCACGAAAACGGCGCGCCGTTTCGGCGAGCTGCGAATATACATAATCAGCGAGGTCTTCGTTGTACGTATGGACGGTATAATTTCGTAAGACCGTGAGATCGATCCAGAATGGATCGTTATCGATTATTCCGTGCCTGAATGCCGAACGAAAACAGGTTCGGGGCGAGGTGCATGAGGAGTTGTGTTCTTCTTCGAGAAACGCCTTCAGAAATTTCCAGCACAGTTCGAACGAAATCTCGAAGCGCTGGATCGCGGAGTCGCGCACGATCGGGTCTTTGGGCAGGGCGAGGGCTTCGTCGAGCCGGGTAACCGCCTTCTCGAAATCGGCGCGCAGCGAACGGGATTTCGTCACAGCAAGATCCGGCGCCGCGCCACCCGACGAAATTTTTTCGGCACGCGCGCAAAATCGACAACCTCGATCGTGTAGAGGGTCGGCGCTTCCTCGAGTTCTTCGTGAATCGCCGCGAGAGCGGCGCGCGAGATCGGGGCGGGTCCCGCGATCCCGATGTCGATATCCGAGCGCACGCCGGCCGATCCCATCGCGCGCGAACCGAAGAGGAAAACGCTGTAGGCACGATCGGGCACGTGCCGCCGGATGACGGCGGCGGCGAATTTTGTGGCTTCGGCGGGGTCGCAGATCGCGCGCATGTGAAGGCCATCTTAACCGGCATTCCTCGGACTGCCGAGCTTGCTGGCGAGCGGGTAGTATCCTAATTTGGCGAGAGACTACCGGCGGGCGTGGCCCCTTGACTATTCGGCGGCCTCGACCACCGCCGGCTTCGCCGTGCTGCGCAGCTTTTCCATCACCTCCCAGTTCGTATAGCGCGTGAAGCCGTTCTCGTCGAAGAACAGCACCGCGCCGTTGCAGATGAAGAGATAGGTCGTGTCCTCGAGCGCCGTCGTCGCGTCGTGCAATATCCCCGACGGCTCGTAGACATAGTCGCCGGCGCCGAGCACGCCGCCCCGCACCTGCAATTTCCCCGAGATGATGAAGGCATGCGCGCCCGCGAGGTGCTTGTGCGGCGGCGCGACGTAGCCCTTCTTCCAGCGGTGCAGCGAGGCCCAAGTGCCGGTCTCGCGCCCGACCCACAGCACCTTGACGGCCGAGAGCGGGGTCTGCTCGACCCACGGCGCGTCGGCGCGCACGAGGGTGTCCTGGATGTCCTGGAATATCGGGCGGATGTCCTGCGGCAGCGGCATGTCGCGTCCCCTTCGCGGATCGACGATGCGGGAGGGCCGAGCTTATGCCGAGGGCGCCAACCATAAAAGGGTTTGCGACGGCCGTGCCCCGATCATAGCTAATAGGCTCCCGCCAACCTCTCCGATGGCCGTCGATGCCCGACATGCCTGCCCCGCCGCGCCTCAGGCTGCACGCGCTGCGCTTCGACGGCGCGGTCGGCGTCAAGATCATCGAGATGCTCGTGTGGGTCGTCGGCGAGGGTCTCAAGGGGGTCGCCGCGGCGGAACTTTTCGACGGGTTGTGCCGCCGGCTCGTCGAGGCCAGGGTGCCGCTGTGGCGCGCCTTTGCCGGGATGCGCACCTTGCATCCGCAATGGGCCGGCTACGGCTATACCTGGCGGCGCGACATCGAGGCGGTCGAGCCGAGCCAGTTCGCCCGCGGCGCCGAGTACGAGGAATTGGTGCTCGAGAGCCCGTTCGGCCTTCTCGGGCAGCAGATCCGGGAAGCCGGCGCCGAGGCCACCCCTTGGGCGAGCCTGCGGCGCCGGCTCGCGGGACCCGGGGCGCAGCGCGATTTTCCGATCCTCGAGCGCCTCGCGGCGGCGGGAGCGAGCGATTATTTCGCCGAATCCGTGCAATTCGGCGCGGAAGGCGACCCCTCGCGCGGCGTCGGCGTCGGCTATTCCTTCGCGACCGACCGGCCGGAGGGTTTCGGAGACGACGATATTCGCCTCCTGCAATCGGTGCTGCCGGCCGCCGCGCTCGCGATGATGGGGCACGCCGCCCACATGATCGCCGGCGGGCTTCTCGAAGCCTACCTCGGCGCCGACGCCGGCCGCCGCGTGCATTCGGGCGCGGTCGAGCGCGGCTCGGTCGAGAGCATCCGCGCCGTCTTGTGGTACGCCGACATCCGCGGCTTCACGGCGATCGCCGACCGCAGCCCGGGCCCGCTCGTCGTCGAGCTGCTCGACGAGGTCTTCGAAACGCTCGCCGCGCCGTTGCGTCCGCGCGGCGGCGAGATCCTCAAATTTTTGGGCGACGGCGTGCTGGCGAGCTTTCCCTTCGCCGCGGGCGAGGAGAAGGAAACCTGCGCCCGCGCGCTCGACGCCGCGGCCGAGGCGATGCGCGCGCTCGATCGCCTGAACACGGCGCGGCAGGCCAAGATGAAGCCGGCCGTCGCGGTCGATCTGGCGTTGCATCTGGGCGAAGTGCTGTACGGCAATGTCGGCGCCGTCGGCCGGCTCGACTTCACGGTGATCGGCCCGGCCGTCAACGAGGTGGCGCGGCTCGAGGCCTTGTGCGAGCCTTTGGGAGCGCCGGTGGTGGTTTCCGCCGAACTCGCCGCCGCGTGCGGCGACCGGGTCCGCTTGAAGCCGCTCGGCCGCCATCCCTTGCGCGGCGTGCGCCGCGAGCGCGAGGTCTTCGCGCTCGATCTCGACGCCGGATGAACAGAATGAGCGAGGGCCTCGGCGATCCGGTCAAGGAGCGGGTCGCGGCGCATTGGAACCGGCGCGCCGGGCATTTCGACGAGGATTTCGGCCACAGCATCAAGACGCCGGCCGAGCGCGCCGCCTGGGACCGCATCATCGGCCTCGTGCTCGCAGGCCGCGCCTGCCTCGACGTCATCGACCTCGGTTGCGGCACCGGGTTTCTGGCGCTCGAACTGGCGGCGCAGGGCCACCGCGTCGTCGGGGTCGACTTTGCCCCGGCGATGGTCGCCGCGGCGCGGCAGAAGGCGGCCGAGCGCGGTCTCGCCGTGCGCTTCGAGGCGGGCGACGCCGAGAGCCTTCCCTTCGCCGCCGCCTCTTTCGGCCTCGCCGTCAGCCGGCATCTCTTGTGGACCCTGCCGCACCCCGAGGCGGCGATCGCCGAATGGATCCGGATGCTGCGGCCGGGCGGCCGGCTCGCAATCATCGACGGGCTCGCCGACGCCGGGGCCGCCGCGGCCTTGCCGCAGGAGAGCGCGCATTCGAGCCCCGAATACCGGGCGATCGGCGACCGCTTGCCGTTTCTCGACGGCAGGCCGCGCCAGGAAATCGAGCGGCTCTTCGCGGCGAAGGGCCTCCTCGGCGTCGGCGGCGACGACCTCGCCGATCTCGTCGCGGCGCAGGAAGCGCGGCTGACCGGGGAGGGCATCGCCGCCCGCCGCCGGCGGCGCTACGTCGTCTGGGGCGATGTGCCGGTATAGCGGATTGCCGTTGCGAGAAGCGTAGCGACGAAGCAATCCCGGCGAGATTGCTTCGCTGCGCTCGCCATGACGACGCCCGGCCTACCGCGCCTCGGTCCAGCTTTCGGAGAAGGCGAGGGCGCAGGTGCTGAACGGGCGTCCTTCGCGCTCGTTCGGCCAGGCCCGGCCGGCCGCGTCGATGCCGTTGCGCGTGAGGCGCGCCCCCAGCGCCGGCACCAGGAGCGTGCACACGCCGTAGCGCCGGCCGCCTTCGCCGGGCTGGGTGTGAATGAGCAGCGGCTCGCCGATGTCGTACCAGGTGAGCGCGATCGCCTCCTCGCGCGCGGTCACCGTTTCGGTCCAGAAGTAATGCGGGTCGCCCGATTTGGTGAACGTGGCTTCGGTCACCGGGATCGCGGTGTCGGCGGTCTCCGGGTTCAGCATCCCCTGCACGGTCGTCTGCAGCCAGCGCGCCATCGCGATGTTGTCGGTATAGATATGCCAGCGGTTGTCGATCAGCGGGCTTTTCAGATAGAGCACATGCCCCGGCCCTGCCGGGCAGAGGATGATGCGCCAAAAGCTGGCATTGGTCAGGAGCGGGCCGCCATCGATTTCGCTCAATCGGATGAACGGGTTCTCGCCCGTCAGGATGGTGCGGTTCGGATCGGCGGCCATGCTGCGTGTCCTCCTCGAATGGCGGCGGCCGGCATCCGGCCGCAAAAGGCTAGAATAGCGCTGCGATCGAGAGGGAGGCGAGGATGATCGGATGGAGAGCAAGGCTCGGGTTTCTCGTCCCGCCGGGCAACCCGACCGTCGAGCCGGAGATGATCGCGCTCGCGCCGCAAGGCGTCTCGGTGCATTTCCAGCGCATGATGGCGCGGGGCGAGGGCGGCTCGCACGAGGGCCAGGCCGCGCGCAACCGCATGATGATCGAGCATCTCGAGGAAAGCGCCTCGCTTCTCGCCATGGTCAAGCCCGCCGTCATTGTCGTGGCGCACACGGCGACGAGCTACACGCTCGGCCGCGACGGCGAGGCGCGGCTGCTGGCGCGGCTCGAGAAAGCGACCGGCACGCGCGTCGTCACGGCGTTCGGCGCGATCGCCGCCGCGCTCGAGCGGCTCGGCGCGAGGCGGCTGGCGCTCGGCACGCCCTATTCCGAGGAGACGACGCGGCAGGGCAAGGAGCATCTCGCAGCGCACGGCTTTGAGATCGTGCGTTGCGAGCGAATGCCGGGCGTCGCCAACATCTACGACGAGACGCCCGAACGCGCCTACCGGCTCGCCCGCATGGCCGATGCCGCGGCGGCGCAGGCGGTGCTCCTCTCCGGCACCGGGCTGCCGACATTGCCGGTGCTGGAGGCGCTCGAAGCCGATCTCAAGAAGCCCGTGCTGTCGAGCAACGCCGCGATGATGTGGCACGCGCTGCGCCTCGCCGGCGTCGGCGAGGCGATCGCCGGCTATGGGCGCCTCCTGAGGCTCGACTGACTTACCGCGCTATTCGGCGGCCTCCCGCACCGCGCTTTCGGCGAGCACGGCGGCCGCCTCCTTGGCGACCCGCGTGCCGGCGAAGAAGCCCGGGTTCTGCGCGCCCCACAGCCGCACCGCGTTGGCGAAGGTGAAGTCGCGGAAGTCATTGGCGGCGATGATGCCGTCCTCGACCAGCTCGTAGGCTTCAGGCACCGGATGGCGCATGTCGATCACGTCGAAATGGCCTATGTCGGAGCCGAAGATCGCGTTGAGGCGCGCCCCGAACGGGTTGCCCTTGGCGAAGGCGGTGGCGTTCATCCGGTCGTCCGCCTCGCAGCCGAAATAGAAGGGCTTCGCGTAGAGCTCGCGCCAATCCTCCTTGCGGCTGATCTTGCAGGCGGCGAAATCGTCGAGGTCCTCGACCCCGCCGGTCAGGTGCTGCCCCTCCGGGTCGGGCCAGCCGTCGCGGGCGCGCAATGCCGCGGCGGTGTCCCGGTAGCCGTATTTCTCGACGAGGGAGAGCAGCTGTGCCCGGTCGAGCTTTTGCGGGTCCATCAGCTCGAGCGCCTTGCTGTTGCGCCGCTCCCAATGCTCGATCAGATCGCCGAAGAGCTGCGCCCCCCAGCCGACCCCGCCCTCGAGAAAGGCAAAGCGCAGGTCGGGGAAGCGCCGCGTCACGCCGCCGAGGAAAATCGCCTTCGCGACGGCATGCCCGGCGGCGGCGAAATGGCCGATGTGGTTGTAGCAGAAATTCGACGGCGACAGGCGCAAGCCCTGGTTGCTGCTCGCGCTGTGGAAGGTCGGCGCGATCTTCAGCTCCGCGCATTTCGCCCAGACGGGGTCGTAGTCGTAGTCGCTGTCGAGGCCGATCACGTCGTGCCACACGGCGAAACGGGCGGTGTCGGGATCGTTGGCGGTCGCCGCCGGGACGCGGCGCGTGAAGCCGCTGCCGAACATGCCGACCTTGGAGCCGAGCTGCTTCGTGACGAATTCGAGTTCGGCGATCGCCTCCTCGGGGGTGTGCATCGGGATGATCGCGGCCGGCGTCATGCGGTCGCCGAGGCCAGAGAAATATTCGGCCGAGACGATGTTGTAGCCGCGGATGACGGCGCGCCGCGTCGCGTCGTCGGTGATGCGCGGGAAACGCAAGCCCGCCGTCGGATAGATGATCGCGAAATCGATGCCCAATTCGTCGAGCCGGTCGTAGAGCATCTTCGGCATCATCGCGGTGGCGCGGTCGAGGGTGTTGGCCGCCTGCCGGCTCCAGAAGCCCTGCTGGCCGATCCGCTTGTGGCGCCGCTCGGCGAGCGACATGCCGAGCGAATCGCGCGTCGTCTGCATCGCCGCGAGAAAACCGTCGGCGGCCTTGTCGCCGCCGACCTTGCGCATCCTCTCGCTGAAGACGGGATCGTATTCGACCCAATGGCCGTCGGCGTCGATCACCGGATGGTTGACGCGCGAACGGATTTCGGCGGGTGCGTGATGGGCGCTCATCCTCTCCTCCGGATGCGGTTCTGCCAACGCGATCCTCTAACGATTTGGCCCGGCGCGCCAGCAAGATTCGCACGCGTTCCCGTCACCCCGTGGATTACGGCGACCGTTTGGCTTTCGATTAATCGCCGGGCAATCGGAGTAAGTGCTGAAAAGAGCACTGTCACCGTAATTGCGTAATTGCACCGTAATTGCCGGTGGGCCAGCTACGGTCGCCAAAATTGCCGCATTTGTCCGGTATCATGTCTAAATTCGTTTCGGCCGAACCCTTGGGGATGAGTTGGCCCAATTGCACATGAGAGCGCACTCTCGCTGCAAAATTTCCTGCAGAAAGCAGCGAAAACAGCGGCGCCCCGGCCGAGCAAAGGACCCATTTCCTTGCAGATTCCTTGCAGAAGCAGGGGGAACAGGGCGCTGGTGAACCGCCCTTCGCGCCACGGCATCCCGAAGGTCGAGACGCATCGGCGCCCGATGGCGGCTTTCGCCGGCATAACGGAACAATCAGGCCGTCCGTGCGCTCACAGCGGCAAGTCGGTGCGGTATTTGACCGAGCGCAGCGCGAAGCTCGAGCGGATGTTGCTGACGACCGGGATGCGCGTCAGGTGGTCCATCAGAAAGCGCTCGTAGGCGGCGAGGTCGGCGGCGACGACGCGCAACAGATAGTCGGCGTTGCCGGTCATCAGGTAGCACTCCATGACCTCGGGCCGCGCGAGGATCGCCTTCTCGAAGATTTCGAGCGCGCTCTCGACCTGCGTCGCGAGGCTCACCTGCACGAAGACGCTGACGGCGAGCCCCAATCGTCCGGGGTCGAGCAGGCTCACATAGCGCTCGATGACGCGGCTCTCCTCGAGCCGGCGCACGCGCCGCCAGCACGGCGAGGGCGAAATGCCGACGCGCTCGGCGAGGTCGGAATTGGAGAGCCGCGCGTTCTGCTGCAACTCGGCGAGGATGCGCCGGTCGATCTGATCCAGCTCTTGCTTGGCAAGATTCATTCCGTGCCCGCCCCCGTAAAGACAGTTCCTTTCAAGATACGTTCGCAAAGCAGCCGCTTCGCAAGGATTTTCCGCGACCGATCGGATAGGATCTGTCGCCGCATAGGGAGTGGGCGATGCCGCGCGTCCTCGAGAGGGGGTTCGACAAAGACCCGCCGGCTGCGGGCGCCGAGGACCTCGCCTGCCTCGAGGCGCTCGACAAGAAGGTGCTGTGGCTCTCCACCTGGATGATCCACAACGCCAACCATCTGCGCCCCCATCGCGACGGGCTCAAGGTCGGCGGCCACCAGGCCTCGAGCGCCTCGGTCGCCAGCCTGATGACGGCGCTCTATTTCGACGTATTGCGGCCGCAGGACCGGGTCGCCGTCAAGCCGCACGCCTCGCCGGTATTGCACGCGATCCAGTATCTCCTCGGCCATCAGAGCCGCGACAAGCTCGAGCGCTTCCGCGCTTTCGGCGGCGCGCAGTCCTACCCCTCGCGCACCAAGGACGGCGATTTCGTCGATTTTTCGACGGGCTCGGTCGGCCTCGGCGTCGCCATGACGCTCTTCGCCTCGATCGCGCAGGACTATGTGCGCCTCAAGGGCCTGGCGCCGACCGGCGAGCCGCCGGGCCGCATGATCGCCCTCGCGGGCGACGCCGAGCTCGACGAGGGCAACATCTTCGAGGCGCTGCTCGAGGGCTGGAAGCACGGCGTGCGCAATTTGTGGTGGGTCATCGACTACAACCGGCAAAGCCTCGACGCCGTCGTCTCAGACCGCCTTTTCGGGCGCATCGACGCGCTCTTCGAGATGATGGGCTGGCGCGTCGTCACCTTGAAATACGGCCGGCTCCTGGAGCGCGCCTTCGCGCGGCCCGACGGGCACCATCTGCGCGAATGGATCGACGCCTGTCCGAATTCGCTCTATTCGGCCCTCGTCTATCGGGGCGGGGCGGGCTGGCGCGAGCATCTCCAGCGCGACCTCAACCGCTATCCCGGCATCCGCGTCATCCTCGAAGAGCACGACGACGCGGCGCTCGAGCGGTTGATGACCAATCTCGCCGGCCACGACCTCTCCTCGATCCTCGCCGCCTTCCACGCGATCGACGACGACCGGCCGACCTGCTTCATCGCCTACACGATCAAGGGGTATGGGCTGCCCTTCGCCGGCCACAAGGACAACCATGCGGGGCTGATGAACCCGGAGCAGATGGCGGTCTTCCAGCGCCGCATGGGCGTGCCGGCGGGAGCGGAATGGGAGCCCTTCGCCGGCCTCGACATCATGCCGGAGCGCCTCTCGCGGTATCTGCGGTCGCGGCCGCTGGCGCAGACGGCCGAGCGTTCGCACCGAGCGCCGCCGGTGGCGGTGCCGGCGAGCCTGCCGGCGCCGCGCGGCAAGACGCTGTCGACGCAGGAGGCCTTCGGCCGCATCCTCGGCGAGATCGCCACCGCCGGCGGACCCTTCGCCGAGCGCATCGTCACCACCTCGCCCGACGTCGCGGTCTCGACCAACCTCGGCGCCTGGGTCAACCGCCGCGGCATCTTCGACCGCACCGAGCGGGCCGACACCTTCCGCGAGGAAAAGGTCGTTTCGGCGCAGCGCTGGGCGATGTCGCCGAAGGGCCAGCACCTCGAACTCGGCATCGCCGAGAACAACCTCTTCCTCGCATTGGCCGCGCTGGGGCTCTCGGCGCCGCTCTTCGGCACCCGCCTCTTGCCGATCGGCACGCTCTACGACCCGTTCATCAAGCGCGGCCTCGACGTGCTCAATTACGCCCTCTACCAGGATGCCCGCTTCATCCTCGTCGCCACGCCCTCGGGCATCACGCTCGCGCCCGAGGGCGGCGCGCACCAGTCGATCGGCGAGCCGCTCGTCGGCCTCGCCCAGCCCGGCCTCGTCTCGTTCGAGCCGGCCTATGCCGACGAACTGGCGGTATTGCTGCGCTGGGCCTTCGAGGAATTGCAGCGCGAGGACGGCGGGTCGGCCTATTTCCGCCTCTCGACGCGGCCGATAGAGCAGCCGCGGCGCTCGCTCGACGCGGCGCTGTCGGCGGCGATCATCGCCGGCGGCTATTGGCTCGAAGAGCCCGGCCTCGAGACCGATCTCGCGATCGCCTATTGCGGCGCGCTCGCCCCCGAGGCGCGCGAGGCTTGGGGCGCCATCGGCGGGGACGTGGCCTCGCCGGGCCTCCTCGCGGTCACGTCGCCCGACCGGCTCTACAGCGATTGGCGCGGCGCCACCTCGCGCGGCGAGACGAGCGTCGCCGAAAAGCTGTTGCGGCGGCTGAAGCCGGGTGCGGCGCTCGTCACCGTCGGCGACTTCCATCCGGCGGTGCTGTCCTGGCTCGGCAGCGTCGCCCGGAACCCGATCGTGCCGCTCGGGACCGACCGTTTCGGGCAATCGGGCGATATCCCCGACCTCTATCGCGCCTACGGCATCGACAGCGAGGCGATCCTCGAGGCGGCGGCGCGGGCCGCGCTGTTGGCGCTGCGCGAGCGGCGCCGCTGAGGCATTACGACGCGCTTCGGCCTCGGTATCGTCACCCCGGCGCAGGCCGGGGTCCACTGTTCCGCCGCACGGGCGGTTTCTTTGATGTTGCCCTTATTTGGGGTTTCACAACGACGGCATGATGGGTCCTGGCCTTCGCCGGGACGACGAAATCAGTGTTTCAGGCGCCGGGCTGTCCGGCGAGGCGGTTGGTGGCCTTCTGCAGCACCTCGCCGATCGCCTGCCGGCGCGCCCCGATGACGCGGCTGCGAAAATCGTCCTGCCCGGCGACGACGGCGCGGCGGACGTCGATTTCGAAACCGGGACGGTTCAGCGCGGCGTCGGTCCGGTTCAACAGCCAATCGACCGAGGCGCTTGCCGCGAAGCCGATGACGAGGCCGCCCAAGGCGCCCGTCAAGACGCCGATGACGATGTTCGACAGAATGCTCGGCAGCAGCCGGAACAGCGGCAGGATGAAGCCGCCCAGGATCGCTGCCACGATGATCGGCAAGGCGAGGAAGCTGATCAGCTTGGTGGCGAAGGGGCGCGCCATGCGGACGATCACGTCGTTGATCGGGCCGTTCGCGGTGTTGGCCTCGACGAGCGCGATGAATTTGGCGCGCAGGCCGGCCGCATCGCTGTTCGCCGGCGCCCGGCAGATCGGGCCGAAGGTGGCGCTGTCGGCGCGCCACAGCGGCTCGGGGACCCACCCCGCCGCCGGCTTCTGCCGCTCGACGCGCCTCGCCTCGCGGCGGATGAAGCCGCTGAACGCCGCCTGGTACTTCTCGCAATCCTGCGCGATGCCCTCGCGCATCGCCGCGAAGGTGCCGTCGAGGACGGCGCCGACACGCGGTTCGATTGCCTCAGGGTCGAGCACGCTGGCGACGAATTGCCGGCGGATCGCGTCGACGAGGCGGGCCTGCACGCGGTCGGGCGCCGACAGGACGTGGCCGCCCTTCAGCTCGTCCCATGTCCAGCCGAAGGTGTGGGCGAGCAGGATCCAGCTCGTCCACCAGTCGAACACCCAATTGGCGTAGACCGGCACGCGCTCGTCGATCGCGTCGAAGATCGGCGCCAGCCCGGCTCGCAGCGCCTTGTCCTGCGCCGCGGAGAGCGTGCGCCCATCCGCGTCGAGCCGGGCCCGCTCGCCGGCGACAAAGGTGTCGTAGCGCTGGCGCGCGATTGCGGCTCGGTAGAGCGCGCCCTTGCCGTCGCGCCAGGAATAGATCGCATAGGCGAGTGTCCCGTCGGGGCCGGCGACGCCGGATCGGGGATGGGAAGACGGGCCGGCCGAACCGGCGCTTGCCGGATTGGCGCGGCGCGGCTCTTCCTTCAGAAGGCCGAAGAGAAGCACGACGAAGACGATGGCGAGCACGGCCGCCAAACCGCCGAGCATCGGCCGGAACCATGCCGTCCGCAGCAGCCGAGCCCATAGTTCCACCCCCTTGCGGGCGAACCTGGCCGCTGTCCATCCTGGCTCTTCCGATGCTTCCAAAAGCCACCCCGGGGTCTGCCGAGCGACCCGTCCCCCTTTTCTGCCTCGCCATAGTAGCCGATCGGCGCAGGATTATCACTTTGCGGACATTTTCTGCCGCGGCGCCGCGATCGCCCCGGCGAAGCCGCTCTCTTGCACGACGCTCGTGAAACCGAAGCGCCGCCGATCACTGCGCCAAGTTGCCACTGGCGATGGGCGCGACGCCATGATATCGCCAGAGGGCGGTTTTGCCGGGAGCGTTAGGACGTGACGAGGAGCCGTAATGGCGCGGGCAGGGATTGCCGAAGCCGGCGGCATGCCCAATGGGTTTTCCTCGCGACGCTCTGCGGGGCTTTTCTGACCGCGAGCCTTGCCGCTTCGGCGCAATCGATGCCGCCCCGTCTCGCGCTCGCCGCATCGAGCGCTGCCGCCGACCGGGCGCATCCGCTGGTTCGCCCTGCGCAATTCATGCCCGGCATGCCGGCCATGCCCGGCATGCCAGGCATGATGGCGCCGGCGCAAAACGCGATGCCGGGCGGCATGGGCGGCGGCATGGCCATGATGATGACCGGCGACACGCTGATGGAGATGATGGCGGGGGCGTGCACCGCCGGATTGTTCATCGGCGGCGCGGCGACGGCCCTTGCCGCGGGTCCGGTGCCGGCCTCGGCGATCCTGACCGCCGCCGGCATCGGTTGCGGCTTCGGCGTCGCCGCTACGGCGGCTGGGTTCGCCGGAATGCTGGGATGGCGGGCGCTGGTGGACAGCCTCAAGTGAGATTCGGCCGAAGAGGATAGAGCCGATGATGGGATCAGCGATGTCGCGGCGCCGGCTGCTGCAGAGCGCGGCCGGTCTGGCGGTCGGCAGCGGCGCCTTGGCGCTCGCCGGAAAGAACGCGCTGGCGGCCGCTCCGAAAGCGCTCGATGTGACGACCCGAACGATCGAGGTCAACGGCCGCGCCGCCACGGTCTTTGCGCTGCTCGACGCGGCCGGCAAGCGCGGCCTCGCCTTTGTCCAGGGCGAACCGTTCTACGTCCGCCTCGGCAACCGGCTGACAGTGCCGACCCTGATCCATTGGCATGGCCTCACGCCGCCGAGCCAGCAGGACGGCGTTCCGATCCTGTCGCAGGCCCCGATCCCCGGCGGCGGCTCCTACGTCTACGATTTCCGCCTCACCGAGTCGGGCACCTATTGGATGCATTCGCACGACGGGCTCGACCAGACGCAAAAGCTGATGTCGGCGCCGCTGATCATCCGCTCGCCACAGGAGCAAAAGCGCGACGAGCAGGAAGTCGTCGTCATGCTGAACGACTTTACCTTCAAGGACCCGATGGAAATCCTCGCCGGCTTGCAGGGCCGGGCGCAGGCGGCGAAGCCTCCCGGGGAGCCGGCGGGCGAGGCGAAGGGCGCCGGCATGAGCGGCATGCCGATGGGCTCGATGAACATGGGGCCCATGAACATCGGCGGCAAAGGCGCGGGCTCGATGAACATGGGCGCATCGGGCGGCATGGCGGGCATGCCGGGAATGGCCCGGATGGATGTGAACGACATCGATTTCGATGCCTACCTCGCCAACGAGCGAACCCTCGCCGATCCGGAGGTGGTGTCGGTCGAGCGCGGCGGCAGAGTGCGCCTGCGGCTGATCAACGGCGCCGATTCGACGAATTTCTTTATCGATCTCGGGGCGCTCGAGGGCGAATTGATCGCGGTCGACGGGCACCCGATCGTGCCGGTCCGCGGCCGCATCTTTCCGGCGGCGATGGCGCAGCGCCTCGACATCCGGCTGCGCCTGCCGGCGGGTGGCGGCGCCTTTCCGGTGCTGGCGCGGCGCGAGGGCGATGTCGAGCAGACGGGGATCGTGCTGGCGAGCAAGGGCGCGAAGGTCGCGCGCATCGCCGACAAGGCCGGCAAAAAGGCGGGGATCGTCGGGCTCGCGCTCGAACAGAGGCTGCGGTCAAAAGATCCGCTGCCGCCGCGCCGCGCCGACCGGACGCTCGAGGCGGTGCTCGGCGGCGATATGAAAAAATACCTCTGGACGATCAACGGCGCCGGCTACGGCAAAAACAAGCCGCTGATGGTGGGACTCGGCGAGCGGGTCGAAATCGTCATGCAGAACGCCACCGCCATGTCGCATCCGATGCACCTGCACGGCACCGTGTTCCAGGTGGTGGCGATCAATGGGCGGCGTTTCAACGGCGCCCGCCGCGACACCGTCATGGTGCCGCCGAAGGACACCGTCACCTTTGCCTTCGAGGCCGACAATTTCGGGCGTTGGGCGTTCCACTGCCACAACGGCTACCACATGGAGGCCGGGATGATGACCTCGGTCGATTACCTCGGGGCGTGAAAGCGGCCGGGCAACCGCTTCAGCGCTCAGTCGCGAGCCGTAGCCCGAGCGTTGCGGCCGGCGGCGCGGCGTCTTTGATGGCTTTCCCGGATGCCGCACCGCTCTTTTGCCGGCTCTCCCACGGCCAGAAGTAATAGACCCCGCCGACGACGATGGCTTCGACAAAGAGGTGCGCGACGTAAAGCGCCGCCAGCGTACCGGTGAAGGTGCCGAGGGTGGCGCCGGTGACGGCATTGCCCGATACCACGGCGGCGACCCCGCCGATGCCGGCGCCGGCAATCGCGGCAAGCGCCAATTGCTCGACACGCCGGCTCACAATGGCGGCACGGCCGCCGTTTTCATTGGCTGCGGGGTTGCCGCCGGCCGCGGCCGGATCGGGCGAGCCATACAGCGCCAGGCTCAGCGCCAGGGCGAGGAGCACCCGCATCCCTGCCGCCCGCGCTGTTCCGCTTCTGCCGATAGGGTCCGCCGCTTGCGCTGGTTGCTCTAGCGCGGCCGCAGGCGGGCAATGTCGGAGCGGTCGCCATACCACCATCCGGCAATGACGCCGCCGGCGACGGCGCCGACGATCGTCGCGCCGCGAAAGGTCAATACCGAACCGACTGCGGCGCCGATGACCAGTCCCGCCGCGATCACCAGCGCCTTGTCGCCGTTGAAGCCCGGGGCGCCCGGCTCGTAAGGCGTGGTCTGTTGCGCGGGGGCGCTCGTCGCCGCCGCTTGCGCCGCGGCCGGCACTATCGCGATCAACGACAGGGCGATGGCGAGCACCCACCTGCGCATCGGACATCTCCCCCTTGGACCGCGGACCGGGAATATCAGGGCGCCGGCGGCGCGGCTGCCGCGGCGCCGGCGGCCGCCGGCATGCCGGTCATCGCCCCCATGCGCGCCATCATCTGGTTCATGGCGCCCATCCCGGCGCCGCCCATCCCGGCGCCTCCGGCGGCGCCCATTCCGGCC
>DASYYD010000188.1:0-3051 GCA_035934195.1 Allostellaceae bacterium
GGATCAACGCTTCGCCGGCGCCGCGGGCGCGGACGATCGCGACCGCGATCAATCCCCAGGAGACCATGCCGGCGCACAGCCTGACCAGATGCAGGAGGCCGGGCGCGAGGCCGATCGTCGGCGCGTAGCGGGAGAGGCCCACCGTCACATTGATCGCCAGGATCAGCGCCGAGAGGACCCGGGCGAGGCGGCGCGCCTCGGCATCGGCCACCATGGCGAGCCGGGCGCTCGGCACATCCGGCCGCAATACGAGGCGCAGAACCAGCATCGCGGCGCGCCAGCGGATCAATACGCCGACGCTCAGCTGCAGCGCGGCCGCCGAGATCCCGGTCGCGGCGAGGAGGTAGGAGCGGGCATGAAAGAGGACGGCGACGAAGACCGCCACCCCGGCAAGGTCGGCCGCCAGCAACGCGATGAAGCCAAGAAGATTCGGCGCGTCCGAAGCGGAACGCAAGGCCCGCCGGCGGCGCCGGCTCAACAACTGCCCGACGAGCCGTTCGGCGGCGAGAGCAACCGCCGCAAAGAGCGCAAGCCAGCCGAAATCGGCAAATGCCCCGAGGGCGCTGCCGCGAGCGTCGATCGAGCGCCAGAGCTGGGCGAGGGCCGCCGGAATATTCGGCGCCGCCGCGATATCCGCGCTCGCCACGGCGTCGAGCCGCTCGACCGTCGCCGTCAGCCAGTCGCCGCCGCCCGCCGAGGCCGCCTCGGCGGCGTGAACGGAAGCTGCCGGCAGCAGCGCGAGCCACAGCGCAACAAGCAGCGCCTGCAGGCCGCCGCCGAAGGTCTCAGCCGATCGGATCACGCGCCCGGCCCCACGGGAAATGCGACCTCAGCCTAAAGCAACCGCGCGCGTCAGCAACACTCATATCTGCGACTGCGCGCGGCGCACCGACCTCAGCCGCGGGCGCGGCGGCGGGCGAGGGCGGGGATCAGCGTCGAGAGCAGGAGCGCGGCAAAGCCGATGACGGTCGGGGCGATCCAGCCTTCGCCGCCGATGATCAGCCGCTGCCCGGCGGCGCCGAGTTCGACATAGGCGACTGTCATCGGCAACTGCCCGACGAGCGAGCCGAAGGTATAGGCGCCGAGCGGCACCCGCGTCAGGCCGAGCCCGTAATTGGCGAGGCTGTGCGGCATGACCGGGATCAGCCGCAGCACCGCCACGGCGCGCCAGCCGCCGCGTTCGAGCCGCTCGACGAGCGGGCCGACGAAACCCATCGCTTCGAGGTCGATCAACCCGGAATTGACATAGCGAATGACGAGGAACCCGGCGATCGCGCCGACGACGCTGCCGAGCACTGCCCAGAAGAGGCCCCAGCCTATGCCGAAGAGCAGCCCGGCGACGATCGCGAGGATCGTGCGCGGCACAAAGACGAGGCTCGCCACCGCCTGGGCGGCGAGGAACAAGAGCGGCGCCAGCGGCGAGCCGGCGATTGCGCCGCTGATTGCCTTGGGATCGAGAAAGGCGCGCCAATGCCAGGCGGCGGCGGCGCCGAGGACGAGGAAAACCAGCAGCAAAACCCGTCCCGCCCGGCGCAGGCCGAGAAGCGGGCCGGCGAGGGCGGCGGGCGGCCGGTTCGGCGTCTGCGGCATCACAGCGCCGGCTCGGCCGGGGCGGGGAGTTCGGCAGGCGCGGGCGCGCTGTCCTCGACGATTTCCGGCCGCGCGCCGCGGCGTTGCAGCCACATGACGCCGAACAGATCGACGATGCCGACGCCGAGCCGGTCGAGGACGCCGTAGTTCGAGACGCCTTGCCGGCGCGGCCGGTGGTTGACCGCGACCGAACGCACCTCGCCGCCTTCACGCAACACCAGCGCCGGCAGGAAGCGGTGCATGTGGTCGAAATACGGAAGGTCGAGAAAGAGGGCGCGGGGAAAGAGCTTAAGCCCGCAGCCGGTGTCGGGCGTGTCGTCGCCGAGGAGGGTGCGGCGAACGCCGTTCGCGACCCGTGAAGCGGCGCGCTTCAGGCGGCTGTCCTGCCGGCGGCGGCGGTTGCCGTTGAGCAGCAGGGCCGGCGTCGCGGGCGCCGCTCGGGCGAGCTGCCACAGCTTTGGAATATCGCCGGGGTCGTTCTGCCCGTCGCCGTCGAGGGTGGCGATCCACGGCGCGCGCGCGGCCCTGACGCCGCTGCGAATCGCCGCGCTCTGGCCATGGCTGCGCGCGTGCCGGATCAGCCGCAACTGCCGCGTCGCCGCCGCGAGGCGGCGGATCTCGTCGGCGGTCGTGTCGCGGCTGCCGTCATCGACATAAACGATCTCGTAGGCGACGAGCCCATCGAGCGCCGCGCAAATCTCGGCGACGAGCGGCGCGACGTTCGGGGCCTCGTTCTTTACCGGGATGACGATCGAAAGATCCATGCGCCGATGCCGCGGCGGTCGAGAGACGATCCGACCGATCCGCCTTTTGCAATGCAGCGTCGATGTAGCATCTTTGCGCCGGAGGGACAAACCGCTCGATCGAGGAGTTGCGCTCGGCTGAGGAAACTGCCGCCGCCGGGCGGCACCCGGATCTATCCGCGCCGACGGGCAATTTGACGGAACGCGAGCCCGGCTTTCGGCGCGGCTGCGATGCGCTAGACTGTGCGCGCGAGTGAGCGGCCCGAAGCATGGGCCGAACCATCGGCGGGAGGAGAGCATGCAGGCGGATTACGTCATCATCGGGGCTGGCTCGGCCGGCTGCGTGCTGGCCAACCGGCTGACCGAGGACCCCAAGACCAAGGTCTTGCTGATCGAGGCGGGCGGGAGCGACTGGAACCCGCTGATCCACGTCCCGGCCGGCTTCTTCAAGATGCTCGACCACGACACGCTGACCTGGAAATTCCGCGCCGAGCCCGACCCCGGCACGGCCGGCCGCGCCATCGTCTATACGCGCGGCCGGGTGCTCGGCGGCTCCTCTTCGATCAACGGGCTCATCTACATCCGCGGCCAGCCCGAGGATTACGATCACTGGGCGCAGCTCGGCAACCGCGGCTGGTCGTGGGAGGATTGCCTGCCTTACTTCCGCAAGGCCGAGCGCTGGGAGGGCGAAGGCAGCGAGGTGCGCGGCAAGGACGGG
>DASYYD010000218.1:0-11118 GCA_035934195.1 Allostellaceae bacterium
GTCCCCAAGGCGGTCGAGCACCATCTGCGGCGCGCCCGGGAAGAAGCCGTCGGGGTGCGGGTAATCGGTCGCCCACAGGATCTTGTTGGGGCCGATATAGTCGGCCAGCACCTTGAGGCTGCCCTCGACCGGCTCGAAGGAGATCCAGCAATTGCGCTGGAAGAGCTCGCTCGGACGGGTCTTGAGCCCCGAATCGTTGAAGCCCTGGTCGTCGAAGTGGCGGTCCATGCGGTCGAGCCAAGGCGCGATCCAGCCGCCGCCCGATTCGAGGAAGCCGACCCGCAGCCTCGGATGGCGCTCGACGACGCCGCCCCAGATCATGCTCATGCAGGCGAGCATCATCTCCATCGTGTGGCTGATGATGTGCTGCGCGCCGCGCCCTTCGAAGCGGTCGATGCCGACCGTCGGCATGCCGGAGGACGCGCCCTCGTGGAAGCCGATCGCGAAATCGAGGTCCTCGGCGGCGCTCCACAGGGGCTCGTTGTCGGGATGGTGCGGCATCTTGTTGTTGTAGGGGTTGGGGCGGATGAAGCCGGCGCGGAAGCCGAGCTGCTTCCTCGCGAACTTCATCTCCTCGATCGCCAGCTCGACCGACTGCAGCGGCAGCATCGCGACTCCGAAGAGGCGGTCGGGATAGGGCTTGCAATAGTCGGCGAGCCAGCGGTTGTAGGCGCGGCAGGTCGCGGCGGCGAGCGGCGGGTCGTGGATCGCGCCCGAGAACAGGCCGAGGCTCGGATAGAGAAAGGCGGCGTCGATGCCGTCCGAATCCATGTCGGGGATGCGCTTATGCGGGTCGAAGCCGCCGGGCTTGCCGTCCTGGTAGGCCATCGTGTCGGCCGCAACCACGCCCTGCCGCGCACCGACTGCGCCGATCCGGCCGATGTTGAGCCGCGCGTCGCCGATCGCGTGCTCCTCGATGACGAGCCGCTCCTTGCCGTTCTCTCCCTTGACGATCCGCGGCGCGCGGTCGCGGAAGGCCGGGTCCATATACTTGCCCCAGAGGTCCAGCGGCTCGAGGATGTGCCCGTCCGCGTCGATGACGTTGTAAGCGCGAGTCATCTTGCCTCTCCTCAGGATCGAAAATGACGGCAGGCGAGCCCCGCCTAGCGTGGGGCCTCGACTATACACCGAGGCGACGATTTTCGTCGCTTGTCATCGCGCTGCATCTGAGAATCAACCCAGCCGCCCCGCGCGCTCGCGGCGCCGCACGTCGAAGCTCGTGATGCGGGCACACATCACCGGCGCCGCCGCGATTGTGACGAGATCCTCGGGAACGCGGGCGACCGCCGCCGCCGGCGCGATCATGTGAGCTTTCGCTCACCTAGAAATTCGCCAGCCGCGCCGCGCGCTCGCGGTGCCAGGCGGCGTCGCCGAAGGCGATCTCGTTAGCCTTCGCGCGCTTCAGGTAGAGGTGCAGATCGTGTTCCCAGGTCATGCCGATGCCGCCGTGCAGCTGGATGCCGGCGGCGGCGACCCGGCGGGCGGCGTCCGAGGCTTGCGCCTTCGCCATCGCGGCGGCGAGCGGCGCCTCGGCTTCGCCTTCGTCCAAGGCCCAGGCGGCGTAATAGGTCAGCGACTTCGCGTTCTCGACATCGACCAGCATGTCGGCGGCCTTGTGCTTGACGCCCTGGTAGCTGCCGATCGGCTTGTCGAAGGCGATGCGGATCTTCGCATATTCGGTCGTCATCATGAGGACCCGCTCGGCGCCGCCGCACATCTCGGCCGACAGCGCGACGACCGCCCGGTCGAGGACGCGCGCGAGCGCCGCCCAGCCGCGGCCCGCCTCGCCCAAGAGGGCCTCGGGCCCGAGCGCGACGCCGGCGAGGCGCACCGCGCAGGATTTGCGCGTCTCGTCGATCGTCGGCAACGGCTTGATCGAGAGGCCCGCCGCGCCGCGGGCCACGAGAAAGAGGCTGACGCCGTCCTCCGCCATGCTGCCCTCGCGCGTCCGCGCCGCGACGACGATCACATCGGCGAGATGCGCGTCGGGGACGAAGAGCTTTTCTCCCGAAAGGCGCCAGCCCGATCCCTCCGGCCGCGCCGCGAGACGGATGCCGCGCGCGTCCCAGCGCGCCTCGGCCTCGGCGAGCGCCAGCGTCGCCTTCAATTCGCCGGCCGCGATCTTCGGCAGAAATTCCGTCTTCTGCGCCCGCGAGCCGGCTTCGAGGATCGCCGCGCCGCCGAGGATCGCGGTCGAAAAATAGGGCCCGGGCATCACCGCCCGGCCCATCTCTTCGAGCAGCACGATGAGATCGACCATCCCCAATCCGCTGCCGCCGAATTCCTCCGGAAAGAGGATCCCGAGCCAGCCCTGCCCGGCGAGCTTCGCCCAGAATTCCGGGGTCACGGCACCCGGCTCGGCCATGCGCGCGCGCACGAAGGAGGTCGGGCATTCCGCCTCCAAGAACTTGCGCGCGCTGTCGCGCAATAATTCCTGTTCTTCCGAAAAGCCGATGTCCATAGGCGGATCTCCGCGTCCGCGTTTGCAAGGTCGTGTACCTGCGGCAACCGTGCCGGCCCCTCACCCTCCCGCTGACGCGGGTCCCTCCCTCTCCCCGCAGCTGCGCGGAGAGGGTCGGGGTGAGGGGCGGGCACGAGCGCCTGCAGGCACCTCGGGGGTCGCTCACCCCTTCGGCAGCCCCAGCACGCGCTCGCCGATGATGTTGCGCTGGATCTCGCTGGTGCCGCCGGCGATCGTGTATTGCCGGGCGCCGAGCACGCGGTGGAACCAGCGGGCCGCGTCCGGCACCGCCTCGGTCGCGGCGTCGACCGTCGCATAGGGGCCGAGGAGCGTGCTCGCCGCGTCGGCGATGCGCGCCGCCAGTTCCGAGCCGAAGAGCTTCAATATCGAGCCCTCCGGCCCCGGCGGCTCGCCGCGCAGCCGGCGCGTGAGGCTCCTGAGCCGCGTCACCTGCAAGGCCTTGGCGTCGATCAGCAATTGCGCCAGTTGCTGGCGGATGTGGCTCTCTTCCCAAGCCGGCTCCTGCCGGCTCGGGAAGCTTTTCGCCAGCTCGAAGAGGCGGGCGATCTGCGCCATGTGGTCGCGCCCGCCGGCGCCGCTGCGCTCGAACATCAACGTCGTGATCGCGACCTTCCAGCCCTCGTTCAGGGGGCCGACGAGGTTCTCCTTCGGCACGGCCACGTCGTCGAAGAAGACCTCGTTGAAATGCCGGTGGCCGTTCAACAGCACGAGCGGGCGCACGGTGACGCCCGGGGTCTTCATGTCGACGAGCAGATAGCTGATGCCCTTGTGCTTCGGCGCGGCGGGGTCGGTGCGCACCAACAGAAAGCACCAATCCGCGAAATGCGCGCCCGAGGTCCACACCTTCTGGCCGTTGACCCGGAACTGCCCGCCTTCCTCGACGGCGCGCGTCTTCAAACTCGCGAGGTCGGCCCCGGCGCCGGGCTCGGAATAGCCCTGGCACCACAATTCCTCGGCCGCCAGGATCGCCGGCAGATGCCGGCGCTTCTGCGTGTCCGTCCCCCAATGGATGAGAGTGGGCCCGAGGAGGTTGAGGGCGCTCGCCGCCGGCAGGACGGGGGCGCGGGCGCGGGCATATTCCTCGTCGAAGATGACCTGCTGCATGAAGCCGGCGCCCCGCCCGCCATATTCCTTGGGCCAGGAGATGCCGACCCAGCCGGCGGCGTGCATCTTCTTCTGCCAGCGGATGCGCGCCTCCAGGGTCTCGCGGTCGGGCGCGACGCGCTGGTCCTGCGCATCGTCGACGCACAGCTCGGGCGGCAGATTGTCGGCGAGCCAGCGGCGGAACTCGGCGCGGAAGGCGGCATGCTCCGGGCTGTCGGCGAAATCCATGGCACCCTCCGAATCTCAAATCAGCACGGCACCGTGCCGCGCACCACGCTGCGGTGCATGACGCGCCGCTCGCGGCTCATGTCGTAGTTCGCGAGCCCGCGGTGGAGGAGGCTGCGGTTGTCCCACATCACGAGGTCGCGCAAGCGCCAGCGGTGCGCGTAGACGAATTGCCGCTGCGTCGCGTGCTCGAGAAGCTGCGCGAGCAGCGCCCCTCCTTCCGCCTTCCCCATGCCGAGAATGCCGACCGCGTGGTTGCCGAGATAGAGCCCCTTGCGCCCGGTGTCGGGATGGGTACGCACCAGCGGATGATCGACGTCCCCTCGCTCGCCCTCGGGCTCGAAGCGAGGCGCGAAGCGGACGCGCAACCCCGCGATCCGGCGCCGCGTCTCTTGCGGCAGCGCGTCATAGGCCATCGCCGTGTTGGCGAATTCGGTGTCGCCGCCCTGCGCCGGCAATTCGACCGCGTAGAGCGTCGTCAACAGCGGCGGCGCGGCGTAATAGGGCTTGTCGGTGTGCCAGTGGTAGTTGGCGGCCGGGGAGAACCGGGCGACCGGGTTGCCGAGGCGGTCGAGGTTCGAAAGGATGTGCGCGACGCCATGGCGCTTTGCCGCGCCGCCGCGGGGGCGGTGCGCCTCGACCTCGCCGAAATTCGCGGTGAAGGCGAATTGCCCTTCGCGCGTCAGATCCTGGCCGGGGAAGACGACGATCTGATGCTCGCGGAGGGCCGCGAGGATCGCCGCCTTCAGTTCGGCCGACAGCGGGCGCGACAGGTCGGCGCCCGCGATCCTTACCCCGCCCGCGGGCGAGAGGCGCGGACCCATGATCCACCGCTCTTCGCTTGCCATTGCCGGCTGCATGATCGCAGGCTATAGGCGCTTGGGCCAAGGCTCGCAAGCGGGCGCGGAGGTCGGCGACGGATGAAAAGCGAGAAGAAAGTCGCCGTGGTCGGCGCCGGCATCGGTGGCCTCACCGCGGCGCTGTCGCTCTATCGCGCCGGGCTTGCGGTCGAGGTCTACGAGCAGGCGCCGGAGCTGACGACGATCGGCGGCGGCATCAACATGGGCGCCAACGCGGTGCGCGTCCTCTACCGGCTCGGCCTCGCCGAGGGCATGGAGCGCGAGGGCGTCTTGCCGGCCGAGCACCACACGCGGCGCTGGGACGACGGGCGCACCTTGCAGCGCTCGCCGGTCAACCCGCGCTGCGTCGAGCTGTACGGCGCGCCGCACGTCACGATCCACCGCGCCGACCTCTTGTCGGTCATCGCCGCGGGGTTCCCGCCCGGCCGGGTGCATCTGGGGCACCGGCTCTTGCGCTTCGAGGACAAGGGCGAGGCCATCGAGGCATGGTTCGAGAACGGCGCGCATGTCGCGGCCGATGTCCTCGTCGGCGCCGACGGCATTCATTCCGCCGTGCGCGCGCAGCTCTTCGGGGACGAGGCGCCGGTCTTTGCGGGGTGCGTCGCCTATCGCGGGCTCGTCCCGATCGAACGCGTCCGCCATCTCGGCGTCGACCGCGGCAACCAGTCCTGGCTCGGCCCCGGCGCGCATCTGGTGCATTACCCGGTCTCGGCCGGCCGCCTCCTCAATTTCGTCGGCTGGACCGAGCACGACGCGTGGAGCCGCGAGGACTGGACCGACCGCGCCACGGTCGGCCGGGCGCTTGCCGCCTTCGAAGGCTGGCACGGCCAAATCCGCGAGATCATCGGCGCCGCCGATGCGGCCTTCATCTGGGCGCTCTTTGACCGCGACCCGCTGCCGCGGTGGTCGAGGGGCCGCGTCACCCTCCTCGGCGACGCCTGCCACCCGATGTACCCGTTCATGGGCCAGGGCGCGGCGCAGGCGATCGAGGACGGCGCGACCCTCGCGGCCTGCCTCGCCGCGGGCGGCGGCGTGGAAGCGGCGCTCATCCGCTACGAAACCCTCCGCCTGCCGCGCGTGACGCGGCTGCAAGAGATGTCGCGCGCCAACAAGACCCGCTTCCATATGCGCGACGGGCCGGGCCAACAGGCGCGCGACGCCGAATGGCGAGAGGCGGCCGACCGCTCGCCCGAAGCCCTCTCCTGGCTCTACGGCTTCGACGCGGGTGTGCCGGAGCGCGCGCCGGCTTGAAGGTCGAGCGAGCGGATGACTGGGTCCCGGCTTTCGCCGGGGCGACAAAATTTGCCGGCCGGCCGACCTGCCGGATCAGCCCGTGCCGCTTGCCCGGCAATTGTGCGCTGCATAAGAAGCGCCTCGATTAGGTTAAGAGCACTTACATATCTGATGTTGCATTGCCGCAAAGCGGCCCCAACCTCGGCCCCGGCAACAAGGAGAGCCGGCAATGCGATCAGGGGACCGCGCCGCGGCCTTCGCCGCGATCGGAGCATGGGAGTTGGGGCGGATGCTGCGCCCGGCGGGCGGCGCGCGCCGCCGGCCGCTGTCGCTGGCGCTGCAGGGCGGGGGCGCCTTCGGCGCCTTCACCTGGGGGGTTCTCGACCGCCTTCTCGAAGAGGATGGGATCGGCTTCGACGTGCTGGGCGGGGCGAGCGCCGGGGCGGTCAACGCCGTCATCCTCGCCGACGGGCTCCGCAAGGGCGGCGCCGCCGCGGCGCGCGAGGGGCTCGCCCATTTCTGGCGGCGGGCGAGCGGGATGGCGCCCTTCGCCGGCCTCGGCCGCGGCGCCCAGAAGCTGGCGCTCGCCGCCTTCGAGATGTCGGCGCCGTTCCTCTCGCCCTACCAGCTCAACCCGCTCGATCTCAACCCGCTGCGCGACATCCTCGCCGAGACGGTCGATTTCGCGGCCCTGCGCGGCGCCTCGCCGGTGCGCCTCATCGTCGCCGCGACGCGGGTCAGCGACGGCTGCCCGCGGCTTTTCCGCGAGCGCGAATTGACGCTCGAGGCGGTGCTCGCCTCCGCCTGCCTGCCGTTTCTGCATCGCGCCGTCGAGATCGAGGGCGAGGCCTATTGGGACGGCGGCTTCAGCGCCAACCCGCCGCTGCGCCAGCTGGTGCTGGAATCCAAGGCGCGCGAGGTTGTCCTCGTCGAGCTCGCCGCCGCGGCGCCCGCGGGGGCGCCCCGCTCGTCGGCTGCGATCTCCCGCCGGGTCAAGGAATTCGCCGTCAACGGCCCCTTGTTGCGCGACATCGAGGCGCTCGACGAGCTCAGGTCGCTGTGCCGGCGAGAGGGCGTCTTCCGCTCGGCTCTCTGCCGCAAATTGCGCCGCCTGACGCTGCACCGCATCGCCGCGCAGGAGGAATTCGCGCGCCTCGACCCGGCCCGCGCCCTCGATCTCGACTGGGGTTTTCTGACGCGCCTCAAGGACAGCGGCCGCCGCGCCGCCGCGGGTTGGCTCGCCGGCGCCGAAAGCGCCTCCTGAAGGCTCAGGCGGTCGGCGGCGCCAGGACGTCGACCGCGACGCCCCTCGGCTCCGGGCCGATCCGGTTGACGCTCAAGGCGGCGACCGCGAGGAGCACGGCGACGCAGGCGAAGACGGTCGTCACGCCGAAGCCGTGCTCAATCCACAGGATCGTCGGGATGATGAAGGCGACGGCGAGCCGCCCCATCCCCCGCGATTGCAGGATCACGAAAATTGCCGCAATTCCATCGTATATTGCGACTCGTTCCTGGGCGTGTGACGCGCTCGGAATGAGTCATCGACGGATGCGCACGCCTGTAGATCTCCTGAAATAACAGGAGAAACAGGTGGGTGAGGCGCCGATCGCGCCCCTGTTGCCTCTGTCCATTCCTGGATGCCCGCCGAAGCGGGCATCCGGCCGAGGCTCGAAAGCTTGCCCCGCGACCCCCGCTTTGCGCGGGGGTGACGAGGTCAGATCGCCCCCGCCGCTTCGAGTTCGGCGATCTCGGCCTTGGAAAGGCCGAGCCAGGTGCCATAGATTTCGCGGTTGTGCTGGCCGATCGTCGGCGCGGGCTCGGTCGGCACCTTGTCGGTGCCGTGCAGGCGCAGGGGCGTCGTCGGCACGATGATCGGCCCGAGTTCGGGGTGCTCGATGCGCTCCAGCATGCCGCGCTCGTGCATGTGCGGGTCGTTCATGATTTCGGCCGGGTTGCGCACCGGCGCGCAGGGGATGCGGTATTCCTTGGCGCGCGCGAAGACCTCTATCTTCGGCAATGTGCGCGTCCAGGCTTCGACGAGGGCGTCCGTTTCTTCGAGATGGGCGACGCGCGCCGCGTTCGTTTGAAAGCGCGGGTCGTCGCGCAGGTCCGCCCGGCCCATCGCCTTTAAGAGGTTCTGCCAATGCGCCTCGGTGACGACGTGGATCGCGACATGCCCGTCATTGGTCTCGAACACATTGTAGGGGGCGCTGTTGAGCCCGGATTGCCGGTTGCCGGTGCGCGGCGGGACCTCTCCGGTGCGGAAGTAATAGTCGAGGCTCGAGGCGAGGGTCGGATAGACCGCCTCCTGCATCGAGATTTCGACGAGCCGGCCCACCCCGCTCCTCTCGCGGTCGAAGAGCGCCGTCACGATCCCGGCATAGAGGTGGATGCCGCCCATGAAATCGACGACGGTCGGGCCCGCCTTGACGGGCGGCCCGTCGGGAAAGCCGGTGACGCTCATGATCCCCGAGGCCGCCTGGATCGTCATGTCCATCGCGAGGTTGTCGCGGTCGGGCCCGGAAATCCCGAAGCCGGTGCCGGTCGCATAGACGAGGCGCGGGTTCACCGCGTGCAGGACGTTCCAGCCGACGCCAAGCGCGTCCATCGTGCCGGGCGAGAAATTTTCCAAGAGCACGTCGGCCCGCCGCGCCATCGCGAAAAGGATCTCGCGGCCGCGCGCGTCCTTCAGGTTGAGCGTCACCGCGTGCTTGTTCGAGTTGAGCATCGCGAAGGGCAGGGTCGCGCTCTTCCCCGGCGCGGCGCGGCGGCGGCCGGGCTCGCCCGATCTCGGCTCGATCTTGATGACGAAGGCGCCGGCCTTGGCGAGCAGCAGGCTCGCATAGGGGCCCTGAAAGATCTGCCCGAAATCGATGACCGTAATGCCGGCGAGCGGCCGGTTCGCCCGCGGCGCTGCTTTTTCGGGCATTGGCGGTGTCGCATTCCTCGTTTGCGGGCCGCGATTGTCGCCCGGCATTGCCGGCGCGCGCAAGCCGGCCCTATTGTTGCCGGAACGCGTGCCGGAATGAGGAGGGACAAGTGAAATATGAGGTCATCTCGGCCGATTGCCACGTCGATCTGATCTGGCTCGATCCCGATCTCTTCGTGAAGAGCGCGCGGAGCCAGTTCAAGGATCGCATGCCCTATGTGACCGACGGCCCGAAGGGCCCGGTCTGGGTGACGAAGGCGGGCTCGCAGTTCGGCCTCGTCAACGGCATGGGCTCGGTTGGCCGGGAATACATTCCGGGGCAGATCCATCGCTCCGACCGGATGGCCTCGACCGGGCTTTACGACGACGGCAAACGCGGCATCCGCCGTTTGACCGACCCCGATTTGCGCCTCAAAGACCAGGACCGCGACGGCGTCCAGGCGGAAGTCCTCTACGGCATCCTCGGCGCCGCGATGCGCATCAACGACAACGAGGCGGCGGGCGAGATGCTGCGCATCTACAACGACTGGCTCGCCGATTTCTGCGCGCGTCACCCCGAGCGCTATGCCGGGCTCGCCTCGGTGCCGAACCACGACACCGAGGCGGCGGTCGGCGAGATCGAGCGGGTGGCGCGGCGCGGCGCCGTGCGCGGCCTCGAAATCGCCCGCCAGCACGACATGAAGGCGCTCTGGGACCCGTGGTGGGAGCCGGTCTGGGCGGCGGTCGCGGCGAGCGGCTTGCCGCTCCATTTCCACACGATCGGCGGGCCGGGGCGCGATTTCACGAAGCTCACGGGCAAGGTGCTGCTCGCCGCCCGCGCCGCCAGCATCACCAGCTTCCAGATGCACATGGCCGACGTTCTGATGTCGATCATCTTTGCGGGCGTCCTCGAACGGCACCCCCGGATGAAGCTCGTCATCGGCGAAGCCGGCACCGGGTGGATCCCCTACATCCTCGACCGCATGGACGCCGAATGGAAGGACCAGTTCCAGGGTCTCGACCTGAAAATGAAGCCGAGCCGATACTGGTACCGGCAGTGCTATGCGACCTATCAGAGCGATCCCGTAGGCGTGAAGCTCATCGACGAGCTCGGCGCCGACAACATCATGTGGGGCTCCGACTTCCCGCACCCCGACGGCGTCTGGCCGGATTCGCAGGAATACATCCGCCGCGAATTGGGCCACCTGCCGGCAGCGACCCGCAAGAAGATCGTCTGCGACAACGCCGCGAAATTGTACGGCTTCGTCTGAGGGGCTACAGCCCCTCGAGAAACTCGGCGACGGCCTTGTTGAAGAGGAGGGGCTGGTCGAGATTGGCGGTGTGGCCGGCCTCGGGAATGACGGCCTTGTGCGCCCGCGGGATCTTCGCCGCCATGTAATCGGCGGGCGCGATGAAGTTGCGGTCGAGGGCGCCGACGAGGACGAGCGTCGGGACGTCTATCGCCGGCAGGCTCTCGATGATGGCGCCGTCCGCCTGCGCCAGCATGCCGCGGGCGGCGAGCGCAAGCCCCTTCGCCGAGCGGTGCCGGCCGACGCGCGGATCGCCCTCGCGCCCGAGGATCGCCAGCCCTCTTGCTTCGATCTCGCGGGCGCGCGCCTGGGCGCGCTCGTTCCACTCGGCGCGCGCCTGCGGGTTGCGGTAGCCGGGCCCGGTGTCGAACAGCATCAGCGCCGACACCATCTCGGGGTGCGCCAAATGAAAGGCGAGCGACATGTAGCCGCCCAAGGAGAGGCCGCCGACGATCGCGCGTTCGATCCCCAGATGCCGGAGCAGCGCCGCCATGTCCTCGACGCTCGCCCGCGTGCTGTAGAGCCCCGGGTCGTCGGGATCGCCCGATCGCCCGTGCCCGCGCATGTCCCAGAGGACGAGCCGATAGCGGTCCGCAAATGCCGCCACCTGCCCGTCCCACATATGGCAGGTGGCGCTGTAGCCGTGGCTCAGCAGGATCGGCGGGCCTGCCCCATGCACCTCGTAATAGATCGCGACGCGGTCACGATCGAGATGCGGCACGGCCCGCCTACCCTATGCCGCGCTCAGCGCAGCGGCGAGAACGAGGCCGGCACGACCAGCATGTTCTCCTGCTTCAACAGCGCGCCGGGGGTGCCGCCGGGCGGCGGCCAGATGCCGCGCTTCCTCGCCTCGTCGCGGATTTGGAAGCGCTCGGCGGCGTCCTTGTAGGCCCAGATGTGGCACCATTTGTTGAGACCGCCCAATTCGGAATACCACGCCCCGGCCAAGGGCGAGAGCTTGGTGCGCGCCTCGATCGCCTTCGACCAGCGCTCGAT
>DASYYD010000232.1:0-28106 GCA_035934195.1 Allostellaceae bacterium
TGCCGGCATGCAAGCTGGATCGGCGCGCACGGCACCGTCATCGAAAGGGACGGAAAGCCGCGCCTCAACAAATACGGCCGGCCGGCGGTGCTGACCTGGCTCTTCCCGATAGAACAGGCAACGCTCCTCGATACCTGGCACACGATCGGGCTGCGCGGCACCGCGTCCGATTCCTACGAGGTCGATGATCTGTTCGTCTCCGAGGCTTTTACGAGCACCCGCGAAGAGCCCGAAGCGCGGCGTGAGCCCGGGCGGCTCTATGCCTTTCCGCAGCAGACGCTCTATTCGGTCGGCATTTCGAGCGTCGCGATCGGCATCGCCCGCGGCATGCTCGACGCCTTTGCCGCGCTCGCCCAAGAGAAGACCCCGCGCGGCATGGTGCGGCTCGCCGACAATGCGGTGGTGCAGGCTGGGGTGGCGCGGGCCGAAGCAAGGCTCGGCTCCGCCCGCGCCTATCTCGTCGAGACGGTCGGCGAGATCTACGGGCGGGCCGGGGCCGAGGCGCCGATCCCGATTGCCGAGCGCGCGCGGGTGCGGCTCGCCGGCGTCAATGCGATTGCGAGCGCAATCGCGGTTGCCGACTACGCCTACAAGGCCGCCGGGGTCGATGCGATCTTCCCGCAGAGCCCCTTCGAGCGCCGCTTTCGCGACATCCACACCCTCTCGCAGCAGATCCAGTCGCGCGACGCGCATTTCGAGGCGATCGGCCAGGTATTGCTCGGCAACCCGCCGGCCGTGTTCTTCTGATCGGGCTCGCTCGAGCCTGCCGGCGATTTTGTCATTGCGAGGAGCGCAGCAACGAAGCAATCCCGGCCGGACGAGCCTTACTTTCCGCGGGATTGCTTCGCTTTGCTCGCAATGACACCAAGGGAATTTCACTCAACGGCGCTGCGCGCCCGCTTTTTCGAGAAGCCCCGCCAGCGCCTCATAGGGCTGCGCGCCGACGACCGCGTAGCGGGCGGCGACGAAGGTCGGAACGCCGGTGACGCCGTAGGCGCGCGACTTCGCCCAATCGGCGTCGACCGCGTCCTTGAAGCGCCGCGAAGCGATGACCTCGCCCGCGTCTTCGGCGGAGAGCCCTGCCTTCTCGGCGAGATCAACCAACACTTGCGCGTCGCCGATGTTGCGCGCCTCGACGAAATAGGCGCGGTAGAGCGCGTCGTGCAACGCCGCGCCGCCCGGCACGGTGTCGGCCCATTTGCCCAATTCCTGCGCGAGCCGGCTGTTGTAGGTGTGCGTGCGCCGGCCATAGGGCAGGCCTTCGGCGTCCATCAGCCCCTTCATGCGCTGGTAGATCGCTTCCGGGTCGAGGCCGCGCCCGGCGTAGAGGTCGGCGAGCGGGCGCCCCTCCGCCGGCGTCTCCGGATGCAGCGGAAAATGAATTAGCTTCGTCTCGATCTCAAACGCGCCCTTCAGCTTTTCAATACGCACGGTACTGAGATAGCACCAGGGTCAGACGTAGTCGGAGAAGATCTCCAGTTCGATGGCCATGACGGTGGTTCCTCCACAGGGTTGTATCGACGTCCTACACGCGATGGCCGTGCCTGTCACGGCCGGTGCCGTTACTGATTCGAGAGGATGATCTCGCGGGTGCTCGGCATCAGCTGCGCGCCGACCGCCGCGAAGGCGGAGAGCGGCGGGAATTTGAGGCCGCAGGGGCGCATGTAGCCGAGCATCTCCGCGAGATAGCGGTTGACCACCGCTTCGGTCGTGTGGCGCTTCAGCCCGACCGCGATGCAATAATCGTTGTCGGCGCCATTGGGCCGGCCGAACGCGCGCTTTACCGTGACCGGCAGCATGCCGAAATAGAGCCGCTGAAATTCGACGAAGGCATGCTTGTCGCGGGCGAATTCGCGCAAATTCTCGACGCCGTTGTCGTAATGCCCCTCTTCGTCGGCGAGCACCGCCTCCATTTCGCGGGCCCAGGGCAGATAGCTCGAATCGCGGTACTCCATGATCTGCTGGCTGCCGGCGCGATCGACGGTGAAGTTGAAGACGGCGATGTGGATCCAGTTGTCGAGATCGAGCGACCAGAATTGCGCGGCCGGCGGGCGCGCCCTGTGCACTTCCTCCGGATCGAGGCCGAGCTCGCGAAACAGCTTGCACAGCCGCTCGCTGTGGTCGGCCTCCTCGCGCGCGAACTCGGCGGCGAGGAACTTGTCGCGCAGTGTCGGCGCGCAGCCGATCGAGCGGCCGAAAACCTCGGCAGTGGCGGTTTCGGCATAGAACTGCCGCGTCATCAGGCGCAGCAGCATCTCGCGGTATTCGCCCTTGGCTTCATCCGGGCCGTGGACAGTCGGTGCGGCCATTGCATCCTCCGGGGCGATTGCGCGCGTCGGGTGAACTCCTTTACGGCACCAGCAATATCTTGCCGATGTGGCGGCTCGATTCCATCAGCCGGTGCGCTTCCGCCGCTTGCGCGAGCGGGAACTTCTGAAAGGTGAAGGGGCGCAATTTCCCTTGCGCCCAGAGCGGCCAGACCCGTGTCCGCAAGGCCGCGACGATCGCCGCCTTCTCGGCGACCGAGCGCGAGCGCAGGGTCGAGCCGGTGACGGTCAGGTGTTTTCTCTGGATGAGGCCATAGTCGGTCTCGACCTTGGCACCGCGCATCATTGCGACGAAGCCGAGCCGCCCTTCGTGCGCCAAGAGGTCGAGCTGGCGCGGGATGTAGTCGCCGCCGACCATGTCGAGGATGACGTCGACGCCGCGCCCGTTCGTGAACTCCTTGCCGGCGGCGACGAAGTCCTCCGTCTTGTAGTTAACCGCGAGGTCGGCGCCGTAGTCGCGGCAGGCGGCGCATTTCTCGTCGGAGCCGGCGGTCGCCAGCACTTTGGCGCCGAATGCCTTGGCGAGCTGGATCGCGGTGATGCCGATGCCGCTGGTGCCGCCCTGCACGAGAAAGGTTTCGCCCGGCTCGAGCCGCAGCCGTTCGAAAACATTGGTCCATACGGTGCAGAAGGTCTCGGGCAGGCCGCCGGCATCGACGACATCGACCCCCGCCGGCACCGGCAGGCATTGGACGGCCGGCACCGCGGCGTATTCGCCGTAGCCGTCGCCGATCATCAAGGCGCAGACCTGGTCGCCCGCCCGCCATTCGCCGACGCCCTCGCCGAGCTTGACGATCGTGCCCGAACATTCGAGGCCGGGGATGTCCGGGGCGCCGGGCGGCATCGGGTAGCGCCCCATGCGCTGCAGGCAATCGGCGCGGTTGACGCCGCCGGCGGCGATGCGGATCAGCACTTCCCCGGCTTTCGGCTCGGGCACCGGACGGGTCGCCGGCACCAGCATCTCGGGGCCGCCCGGCGCCCTGATCTCAATGACGGTCTGCGTCGCGGGAATGTTGGCGAGCACGTTTCTTCCTCTCCGTCGCGGGTCGGGCGATACTATAGGGGCTCGGGTGCCGGGAGAAGATCATGCGGACAGGGGCGGAATACCGCGAGGCGCTGCGCGACGGGCGCCGCGTCTGGATCATGGGCGAAGGAATGATCGAGGACGTGACCCGGCACCCCGCGACGCGGGCGATGGTCGACGCCTATGCCGACTGGTACGACCTGCACTTCGACCCCGAGTGGCAGGCCACCGCGTTCTCGCCGGCCGACGCGGCCGGCACCCGCCGCCCTTGGGCTTACGGCGTGCCGAAGAGCCCGGACGACCTCTCCGGCATGGGCAACTTCTTTGCCGCGACGACCTTTCTCTCGGCCGGCAACATCACCCACACCCCGGCTTACGGCAACCTGATCTCGCTCGGCGTGCAGGCGACGGTCGAGGAGGCGGGCGTCTCGGCCGAGCAGGTCCGGAACGCGGTCCGCTACCGCGACATGATCGCCGAGACCGGGCGGTTTCTGACCTTTTGCGGCGGCGCCCCGACGATCGGCGCGCGCATGCGCGAGGAACCGAGCGAGCGGGTCGCGCTGAAGCTCGTCCGCGAGACCGACAGAGGCGTCGTGCTCGCCGGCAAGATCGGCATGCACACGAGCCCGCCCTTTGCCGAGGATGTCTATGTCGGCGGCCTCAACGGCGTCGTCATCGACGGGCGGCCGGCGACCTTCTACGTGCCGGTCGCCGCATCCGGCGTCACCACGGTCTGCCGCAAGGCGGCATTGCGCGACCCGAACCCCTTCGTCGCGCCGCTCTCCAGCCGGTACGACGAACTCGACGGCCAGATGTGGCTCGACGACGTGCTGATTCCTTGGGAGCGTGTCTTTCTGCTCGACACCTCGCCCGAGCCGGTCGCGCGCTGGCTGATCTGGCATCACCTCTACGGCTGGCTGGCGAAGGCGGAGTATACGCTCGGCCTGGCGCTGGCATTGACCCATGCGATGGGGCTCACGAAGCACGAATTGACGGTCGAGCATCTCGTCGACCTCGTCACCGAGGTGCAGATGGTCAGAAGCTGCCTGATCGCCGCCGAGCGCATGGCGCGGCCGACGAAGAGCGGCTATTTCGTCCCCGACCACAGCCATCTCGCGCCGGGCGGCATCGCCATCCTGAAGGCGCGCCAGCGCATGGCCGAGATATTGCGGATCGTGCCGGGCTCCTCGCTCGTCGTCGCGCCGTCGGACCGCGACCTCGCCGACCCGCAAGTCGCGCAGGGCCTCGAAGATTCGTTCGGCGGCGGCGGCTACACGGCGCTGCAGCGCGCCGCCCTGCTGCAGGCGGCGTGGGACCACGTCGCCTCGGCCCTCGACGGCCGCGAAAGCGCCTTCGAACTGCATGCAAGCGGCGGCATCCCGGCCTGGCGCGGCCGGCTGCGCCGCAGTTTCACGCGCTACAGCGAGCTGGCGAACAAGGTCGCCGGCTCGCTCGGGGTCGATATGCCGCCGATCGACCTCGCGGGGCTCGCGGAACTCCCCTGGCTGCCGCGCCGCGTGGTGACGCCGCCCGCGGGCGACAAGGGCTGAGCCAGGACAGCGTCATCCGACAAGCGGCGGGTGCGCCTTGCGGCCGGCGAGGGGCGCGAGGCTCCGCTCCTGCGGCCCGATATAGAGCTGGCGCGGGCGGAAGATGCGGGTTTCCGGATCGACCATCATCTCGTTCCAATGCGCGATCCAGCCGACCGTGCGCGCGACCGCGAAGACGGGCGTGAACATCGCCGGCGGCAGCCCCAAGGCGCGGAAGATGATGCCCGAATAGAAATCGACGTTGGGATAGAGCTGGCGCGCAACGAAATACTCGTCTTCGAGGGCGATTCGCTCCAGTTCCATCGCGAGGCGCAACAGCGGGTCGTCGTCGCGGCCGAGCGCGGCGAGGACCTCGTGGCACAAGGGCCGCAGCACCTTGGCGCGCGGGTCGTAGCTCTTGTAGACGCGGTGCCCGAAACCCGAGAGGCGGAAGGGATCGCTCTTGTCCTTGGCGCGGCGGATCACTTCCGGGATGCGATCGACATGGCCGATCTGCGCCAGAGTGTCGAGCACCGCCTCGTTGGCGCCGCCGTGCAGCGGACCCCACAAGGCGGCGATCGCCGCGGCGGTCGAGGCATAAGGGTTGGCGCGGGTCGAGCCGACGAGGCGCATCGCCGAGGTCGAGGCGTTCTGCTCGTGATCGGCCTGGATGATGAGGAGCGCCTCGAGCGCCTTCACCGCCGCCGGCGGCGCACGATAACGCTCGGCCGGCACCGCGAACAGCATCGAAAGAAAATTCTCGACATAGGAGAGATCGTTCCTCGGATAGACGAAGGGCTGGCCCAATGAATATTTGTAGGCCATCGCCACGATTGTCGGCATCTTGGCGATGAGGCGATGCGAGGCGACGAGCCGGGCGCGCGGATCGAAGATGTCGAGGCCGTCGTGATAGAAGGCGGCGAGCGCCCCGACGACGCCGCACATCACCGCCATCGGATGCGCGTCGCGGCGAAACCCGCGATAGATCGCGTGCAGCTGCTCGTTGAGCATCGTGTGATGGGTGATGCTGTCGGTGAATTCCGCGAGCTGCGTCGGGCCCGGCAATTCGCCGTTGAGCAGCAGCCAAGCGACTTCGAGATGGCCGCAGGATTCGACGAGCGCGTCGATCGGATAGCCGCGGTAGAGGAGTATGCCTTGGTCGCCGTCGACATAGGTGATCGCCGAGCGGCAGCTGCCGGTGGCGCCGGCGCTCGGGTCGTAGGCATAGCAGCCGGTCTGCGCATGCAGGCCGCGGATGTCGATCATCGACGGCCCGATCGTCGGCTCGAGCAGCGGCAACGCGGCGTGCCGGTTGCCGATCGTCATGTCGGTTTTTCGAAGATCTCCGGTTTCGCTCATCGGTTCCTCCGCAAAAGGAGGCTATAGTGGATGCTGCCGTACCATATGAGTCAATCTTGATTATTTAGATCAACCCTATGCTGCTGACTGCACGCCAAGCCGCCGACCGTCTCGGCATCAAGCTCGACACGCTTTACGCCTATGTCAGCCGCGGCCGGCTGCCTTCGGTCGAGATGCCGGGCAGCCGGGAACGGCGATACCGCGAGGAGGATGTGGCGCTGTTGCGAGAGCGGCGCCCGCGCGAGGCGCCGAGCGAGGCGATGACGCCGGTCATCGCCTCGGCGATCTGTTTGATCGAAGCAGGCCGGTTCTACTATCGCGGCGAGGACGTGGTCCGCCTGTCGCAAGGCGCGACCTTGGAGGAGGCGGCCTGCCTATTATGGCAGGTTCCCGGCCTCGGCGAATGGACGGAGGCGGCGGAAGAACCGTCGCAGCCCGTCGCCGCCGGGCTCGTCGAGCGGGCGCAGATGCGCCTCGCCGCGCTTGCCGGCGGCGACCTCCTCGCCGTCGATCTCTCGCGCAGCGGCGTCATCCGGACGGGGACGCGGATTTTGCGGGATCTGGCCGCCCTCGCCGCCGGCGCCGCGCCTTCGGCCGCCCCGGCACATCTGCGGCTCGCCCGCGCCTGGCGGCTCGATGCTTCGGGCGCCGACATCCTGCGCCGCGCCCTCGTCCTCATCGCCGACCATGAACTCAACGCCTCGACCTTTGTCGCCCGCTGCGTCGCTTCGACCGGCGCGACCCCCTACGCGGTCGTCGCGGCGGCGCTCGCCGCGCTCTCCGGCCGGCGCCACGGCGGCGTCTCGGCGCGCGCCGAGGCGCTCTTCCACGACCTCACGCAGCACGAGGATCCGCTCGCGGCGATGGCGGCGCGGCTCGCCCGCGGCGAGGACCTGCCGGGTTTCGGGCATCTGCTCTATCCCGAAGGCGACCCGCGCGCCAAGGCACTGCTCGATGCCGTCGCCGTGGTGCGGCCCAAGGCATGGCCGGCGATCGTAGCCGTGGCGGAGGCCGGGACGCGGCTCGGCGGGCGCCCGCCCAACGTCGATTTCGCGCTCGCCGCGGCGACCGCGGCGCTCGGGCTTCCGCAAGGCGCCGCGCTCGCGCTCTTTGTCGTCGGCCGCAGCGTAGGCTGGATCGCGCATGCGCTTGAGCAATATGAAAGCGGCATCCTGATCCGTCCGCGCGCCCGCTATGCCGGTCCCCGGCCGGTGCTGGAACCTGCTAGGCTGGAGCGCGGCGGCGAGGAGGAGCGGGCGTGATCGGCGAGGACTGGCGCGACGAGATATTCGCGGCCCTGAAACGAGGCGAGATCCGGCAGATCGGCTATGTGCCGGATGCCGGGCATTCGCGACTGATCGATCTCTGCCGCGCCGATCCCGAGATCCGCGCGGTCGGCCTGACGAGCGAGGAGGAAGGCGTGGCGCTCGCCGCCGGCGCCTGGCTCGGCGGGCAGCGCCCGGCGCTGCTGATGCAGTCGAGCGGGGTCGGCAACTGCATCAACATGCTCGGCATGATCAAGGCCTGCCGGTTTCCGCTCTTGATGCTGGTGACGATGCGCGGCGAATGGGCCGAGTTCAACCCGTGGCAGGTGCCGATGGGATCGAAGACGGCGGCGGCGCTCGAATTGATGGACGTCCTCGTCTACCGGGTCGAGCGGGCCGAGGACGCCGCCGAGACAGTGGCGGCGGCGCTCGACATCGCCTTCAACGGCTCCCTCGCCACCGCGGTGCTGCTGTCGCAGCGCCTGATCGGCGCGAAGCGGTGGGTGAAATGACCGGCAATGCTTTACCGAACGAGCCGGGCCTCGAGCGCCGCGCCGCGATGCGCATTCTGCTCGAGGGGCGCGGCGAATTGCTGCTCGTCACCGGCCTCGGCTCGACCAGCTGGGATGCGGCGGCCTGCGGCGACGACGCGCGGAATTTCTACCTGTGGGGCGGCATGGGCGCGGCGGCGATGACCGGGCTCGGCCTCGCGCTCGCCCGGCCCGAGCGGCCGGTCCTCGTCGTCACCGGCGACGGCGAGATCTTGATGGGCCTGGGCGCGCTCGCGACGATCGGGGTCGAGCGCCCGCCGAACCTCGCGGTCGCCGTCTTCGACAACGGGCACTATGGCGAGACAGGCATGCAGAAGAGCCACACCGCGGGCGGGGTGGCGCTCGCCGGCGTGGCGCGCGCCTGCGGCATCGGGCGCGTCTTCGACATTTGCGAGGAAACGGCGCTCGCGGAGTTTGCGAAAGCGGCGGTTCGGTGCGAGGGGCCGCTCTTCGCCCGCGTCGCCATCCGCGCCGAGGAGCCGCCGCGCGTCCTGCCGCCGCGCGACGGCGCCTACCTCAAGACCCGCTTTCGCCGCGCGCTCGGGGTCGAGAGCGAGGGTTGACGCTCCCACGTCCGGCAGACGAAAGTGCGGGCCGGCCGGATTGCCGCAAGGAAGGACCGACAGAAGTGAGCATCGGAACGCTGCCCCTCTCCCGCTTCACCGTTCTCGATCTGACGCATGCGCGCGCCGGCCCGACCGCCGTGCGTCAGCTCGCCGATTGGGGCGCCAAGGTCGTCAAGATCGAGCCGCCGGGCGAGATGAACCGCGACGTGCTCGATGCGAAGCGCGAGGGCTTCGACTTCCAGAACCTGCACCGCAACAAGCGCAGCCTGTCGCTCAATCTGAAGGAGGCGGACGGGCGGGCGATCTTCATGAAGCTCGCCGAACAGGCCGATGTCATCGTCGAGAACTTCCGCTCGACGGTCAAATACCGCCTGGGCGTCGATTACGAGTCGGTCAAGAAGATCAACCCGCGCATCGTCTACGGCAGCATCTCGGGGTTCGGCCAGACGGGGCCCTATGCGAAGCGGCCGGGGGTCGACCAGATCGCGCAGGGGATGGGCGGGCTCATGTCGATCACGGGGCTGCCGGGCCAGGGGCCGGTGCGGGTCGGCATCCCGATCGACGATTTGTGCGCCGGGCTCCTCCTCGCGCAGGCGATCCTGATGGCGCTGATCGCGCGCGAGAGCACCGGCGAGGGGCAATGGGTGCACACATCGCTGCTCGAAGCGCAGATCTTCATGCTGGATTTCCAGGCCTCGCGCTGGCTGATCGCGCACGAGGTCGCGCCGCAGGCCGGCAACGACCATCCGACCGGCATCCCGACCGGCGTCTTTCCGACCTCCGACGGGCTGATCAACATCGCCGCCTCGGGCGCCAACCTCTATCGCCGGTTCTGCGAGGCGGCCGACGCCAAGCACCTCATCGACGATCCCGATTACGCGACGGGGCCGCAGCGCTCGAAGAACAGACGAGCGCTCAATGCGGTGATCGCCGAGATCACGAAAAAGCGGCCCTCGGCGTACTGGATCGAGCTGTTGAACGAAGTCGGCGTGCCCTGCGGGCCGATCTACACGATCGATCAGACGTTCGCCGACCCGCGGGTGCGGCACCTCGAAATGGCGCGGCCCGTGGACCACCCGCATCTGGGGCCGATCGAGGTCGTCGGGCAGGCGATCAACATGACCGCGACGCCCGAACCGGAGCGGTTGCGCCCGACCCCCGACCTCGGCGAGCACACGGACGAGGTGTTGCGCGAGATCGGCTACGGCGAGGGCGTGATCGCCGATCTGCGCGCCCGCGGCGTGGTGTAAGCATGCCTCCCTCTCCGCCCTGAAGGACAGAGAGGGCTTCGTTCCGAGGAGATTCAGAACCATGCTCGACCAGCCGATGACGACCAAGATGATCGCCGAGAAGGACGGGCCGATCGGCCGTATCGTCTTCAACAACCCGGCGCGCCACAACGCCGTCTCGCTCGACATGTGGGAGGCGGTGCCGCTGATCCTCGACGATTTCGAGGCGGACGACCGCATTCGCGTCATCGTCCTCTCGGGAGCGGGCGGCAAGGCCTTCGTCTCCGGCGCCGACATCTCCGAATTCAAGGAGAAGCGCGCGACCGAAGAAGCCGCCGCAGCCTATTCGCGGATCTCGGAAGGCGCGCGGAAGCGCATCGAGGAGACGCCGAAGCCGACCATCGCGATGATCCGCGGCTATTGCATCGGCGGCGGCGTCGGCACCGCGCTCGCCTGCGACATGCGGATCGCCGCGGTGGGCTCGCGCTTCGGCATTCCGGCGGCGAAATTGGGGCTCGGCTACGGCTATGACGGCATCAAGAAGCTCATCGACCTCGTGGGCCCCGCGCACGCGCGCGAGATCTTTTATACCGCGCGCCAGTTCAGCGCCGAGGAAGCGCTTCGGATGGGCCTCGTCAATCAACTCGTACCCGACGGCGAGCTCGAAAGCTACGTCAGGAACTACTGCGAGATGATCGCGGCGAACGCGCCCTTAACCGTGCGTTCGGTCAAGATCATCGTCGCCGAGGCCCTGAAGGACGAACACGCGCGCGACATGGCGCTGGCGAAGCGCGTCGTCGAGGAGTGCTTTGCCAGCGATGACTATGCCGAGGGCCGCACCGCCTTCATGGAAAAGCGCAAACCGATGTTCAAGGGCCGCTGATTCTCGCCCCTCACCCCGACCCTCTCCCCGCAAGCGGGGCGAGGGAGGATCATACGATGAAACTGCCCGCGCATTCCCGCTATGATTATGTGCCGATCACCAAGCGGCCGGTTTACGACTGGCCGGAGGGGAAGCGGCTCGCCGTCACGTTTTGCGACAACATCGAGCATTTCGCCTTCGGCGCCGGGCTCGGCAGCGATTCGACGGGCGCCCCGGCGGCGCAGTCGCAGCGCAACTATGCCTGGCGCGACTACGGCAACCGCGTCGGCATCTGGCACTACCTCGATCTCTTGGACGAATTCGGCCTGCCCGCCTCGCACAACGTCAATTCGGCGGCGCTCGAGGCCTGCCCCGACATCGTCGCGCGCCTCAACGCGCGTGGCGACGAATACATCGGGCACGGCCGCACCAACTCCGAGCGGCAGGACGTGCTGTGGGAAGAGGACGAGCGACGGCTGATCGCCGAATGCACCGAGATCCTGGCGCGCCTCTCGGGGCGGCGCCCGGAGGGCTGGCTCGGCCCCTATATCGCCGAGACCGGGGTGACGCTCGATTTGTTGAAGGAGGCGCAATACCGCTACGTGATGGATTGGGCATTGGACGACCAGCCGATCTGGATGCGCACCCGCGCGGGGCCGATCCTCTCGGTCCCCTACCCGCTCGACATCAACGATTCGCCTTCGCTCGTCTTCCGCCGCCACACGGGGCGGCAATTCGCCGAGATGATCATCGACCAGTTCGACGAGATGCTCGAGCAATCGCGGAAATACCCGCTCGTCTGTTCGATCGCGGTGCACCCGTTCGTCATCGGCCAGCCGTTCCGGCTGCGCCCGTTCCGCGAGGCGGTGCGCCATATCGTCGAGAAGAGCGAGGAACTCTGGATCACGACGCCAGGCGAGATCGCGCGCTACTGCGAGAGCCTGCCGAAAGGCACGATCCCCGGCTCCGACGAGCTTCTCTGACGGGCTTCAGGTGTCGGTCGGCCGGTGCGCCGCGGCGCCCGCCTCCTTGCTTCTGAGACGCAGCATCGGCACGAACAGAAAGATCAGCGCCGTGAACCCCGCCGACAGGATGATTAGGGGGTCGAGCCGGTTTGCGAAGACGTGCTCGTAGAGATAGGAACCGAGGTTGTTCGACACCGAGGTGGCGAGGTTGAGGAGCGACATCATCAATGCGAAAGCAAAGCCTTCGGCGCGCTGCGGGCAGTAGTCGGCGACGAGCGTCAGGGTCGCGACGAAGGCGATGCAGTTGGCGATGCCGCTCGCAAAATTGACGAACGCGGCGGAGACCTCGCCGAAAAGGAGGAGATAGGCCGCCGTCGTCACGGTGCCGAGCAGGATGCTGAGGTTTATCAGGGCCCGCGAGGTGAGGCCGCGCATGAAGCGGCGGTAGAAGAGCGCGCCGAGGACCCAGCCGGCCGAGGAAATCGCGCCGAGGATGCCGATATAGGCCTGCGAGAATTTGAGGCTGTCGGTCATGTAGAAATAGAGCGGCGTGCCGAAGCCAGGGTTCAGGTAATAAAGAAAGAGGAAGATCGCGATGACCCACAGATCGCGCACCGCGAAAGTCGCGACGAGGGCGTGGAAGGTCTTCTTCAGCTGCCCGAAATCGGCCCGGCTGCGCGACTCGTCGATGAGATAAAGCGTCGCGAGGATGGCCGAGATCGGCGCCAGCGCGACGATCGCCGCGGCGCCGTGGAGCGCGCCCTCAGGGGAGAGGTGCTGCACCAGCTCGCCCCCGATAAGCGCGCTCGCCATCGCCGCGACGTTGAACCACAGCCATTGCTGGTTGACGAAAGCATCGCTCGAGCTGAAGCGCTGGCCGTTCTCGACGAGGAGCGCGCCGCACAGCGTGCTCGAGATCGCCATCGCATAGGCGGTCAGAAGCAGCACGAGGCCGAGCGTGTGCGACTCGCCGAGCCGGGTCGCCGAGAAATAGGCGATGGCGCCGAGCGCGTTCGCGAGGATCAGATAGGCTTTCCGGCGATAGCCGAAGAGCGGCACGAAATCCGAGACGATCCCGTAGACCGGCTTGATGATCCAAGGGAAATTGAAGATCGTCAGATAGGCGGTGACCTGCAGCGGGCTCCAGCCCTTCGCCTCTTTCAGGTAAAAGCTCAAGGGCTGCGAAATGAGGCCGCCGACCTGCCCGAAGCCTTCGACCACGTAGACGACGGCGAAGAACACCATCAGCCGCCGGATGTGCCGCGCCTCGTCGAGCGGCGCCGCGGCCGGCGCCGAGAGGATCTCTTCGGCCATTCTTTCCGCCGCGCCGGCGCGGCCTGTCCTACCGGATCGCGACGATCGCTTCGATCTCGACCGGGATGCCGCCCGGCAGCGAGCTCATGCCGACCGCCGAGCGGGCGTGCCGGCCGCGCTCGCCGAACACCTCGACGAAGAGGTCGGAGCAGCCGTTGATGACCTTCGGATGCTCCTCGAATTCGGGCACCGCATTGACCATGCCGAGCACCTTGACGATCGCCTCGACCTTTTCGAGGTCGCCCAGCGCCTCCTTGATCGCCGCGATCAGCACGAGCCCGATCGAACGGGCGTGGGCATACCCCTCCTCGACCGAAAAATCGGCGCCGACCTTGCCGCGCGGCATCGCCCCGCCCGAGCCGTGCGGCTCTTTTCCCGACAGGAAGAGCAGATTGCCGGCGCGCCGCGCATGCACGTAATTGCCGAGCGCCGGGCCGACGGCGGGGAGCGTGATGCGCAACTCTTTCAGCCGTTCCTCGATCGTCATCGCGCGATTCTCCGAAGTGCCGCGGCGGGGGATGATAGCCTATTCGCAGCGCCGACCGCGGCTAAAGTGCAAACCCGGCCATCAGGCGGTCGAGGTCCTGGGTCGCGACGGGATGCGGCAGGAAGCCGCGCAACACGACGATCTCCTGCTTCGACTTGGCGACGACGTTCGTGCGCTCGCACCACGCAAAATCGAGCGCCGACCAAGCCGAGATGTGCGCCTCGCGGCGGTTGCCGTCGACAGCGCCCTGGAGGAACCGGGTCGGATAGACGAGGAGGATGAAGGCGGCGCGGTAGACGAGGAAATTCAAGAGGTCGAGGCCGTCCGATTTGCGCAGGTGCTCGATCAGGTCGCCGGCGACGACGAGGTCGTATTCGGCACCGATGGCGGTGTCGAAGAGCGACATCACGTCGGCGCATTCGACCGTGTCGTAGATCTCCGCGAGGCCGAAGCGCGCAATGTTGTCGCGGTGGCTCTCGATGGCGGTGAGATGGCAGGCCGGGCATTCGCGGCGGACAAGCTTGCCGTATTTGCCGGCGCCGGCCCCGAGGTCGAGGCAGGTGCGCGGCGCGGTGGCGCGGATGATCGCCGCCGCCAGCCCGTCGAATACCGGTTTCGAATACGGCATTTACGCCTTCAGGTTTGCGCCAGGCGACCCCGGCAGGATTCGAACCTGCGACCACCCGCTTAGAAGGCGGGTGCTCTATCCAGCTGAGCTACGGGGTCGGGAGCGGCGGCGGGGCACGGCGGGTCAGCCGAGGACGCGGTCGTAGCGGAAATTGTCGGCGTAGCTCTTCGCCTTCGGGGTGCGGTCCTGCGGCGCGATCACCGTGTAGTCGAGCCCGTGCCGGTTGGCGAAGGCGACCGCCTCGTCGAGCGTCGGAAAGCGCAGCCGCACCTCGTTCAGCGTGTCGCGGGCGCTCGCCCAGCCCATCAGCGGATCGGGCTCGCGCGGGCTCGCCGGCTCGTATTCGAGGACCCACGACCGGGGTTCCCGACGACCGGACTGCATCGCCGACTTTGCCGGCCTGAAAATGCGCGCCTGCGCCATCTCGCCCTGCGCCCGACAATCGATCGCCCCGACCGCCGGATGTGGTCGGGGCGAGAGGATTCGAACCTCCGACATCCTGCTCCCAAAGCAGGCGCTCTACCAGGCTGAGCCACGCCCCGCGACCCGAAGACACCCGGGGTCGGGGCGTATTTAGCCGCTTTACCGGGCCGGCGCAACCGTCCGGGGAAGGCCGGACCAGTCACGCGCGCCGCGTACGGCCGCCCCCTCGCGCCGCTCGAGGCCGCCGCGCTGCAACAGCTCGAACACACAGCCCAACAGCTCGCGCCGGTCGAAGGGGCGGGCGATGAAATCGTCCGAATCGGGATTGTCCCACACCGAACCCGGCGGGAAGCGCGCGGTGAAGAGGCATTTGAGGGCCGGCCGCAATGCCCGCGCGCGCTGCGCCACGGCGATCCCGTCGATCGCGCCCGGCAGGCCGATCTCCATCACGGCCAGCGCGAAATCCCCTCGCTCGACCACCGCGAGCGCGGTCGCGCCGTCGGCGACCGCGGTCACCGCGAAACCCTCTTCGGACAGCGTCTCCTCGATGATCGCCCGCACGCGCTCGTCGTCTTCGACGACGAGAATACTTCGGCCGACCGGGCTCATCCGCACGTCCTCTGGCCGCTTCTCCCACGTTCAAGGTCGCCTGAAGACGGCGCCAACGCAATGGTTGCGTTGTGTTTTTTAAATGGATTTTAAAGTAGATTTTAAGCGTTTGGCGCAGAACCACCCGCCAGGAGCGGGTTCGGGACCCCGAGCGCCCGCGAGGCTCGCCGCCGCCTCGCGGGCGTCGAGCGCGCCTTTTGCCGGATCAGGCGGCCGATCGGGACATGTCGCCCGGCTCGATCGGCAGCGCGTCTTCCTCGACGACGAGCGCCTCGTCCTTCAGGTCCATCAAGCGGCGCAACATATCGCGCCCGCGCGACAGGCGCGAGCGCACCGTGCCGATCGGCACGTCGAGGATCGTCGCAACCTCTTCGTAGCGCATGCCTTCGAGGCCGACGAGCAGGATCACCTGCCGCTGCTCCTCGGGCAGCCGGACGATCGCCCGCTCGAGGTCGCGCAGCAGCAGCGAGGCCGTCGCGTTGGACGGCACGGTCAACAGCGGCGCCATCTCTTCGACGGCGGTGTTGATCCCCTCGCGCACGGCGCGGCGGACGTCGTTGACATGCTGATTGTGCAGGATCGTGAACAGCCAAGCCCTGAGATCGGTCCCGGGCTCCCAAAGATGCTCCTTGGCGATCGCGCGCAGGAGGCAGTTCTGTACCAGGTCGTCGGCGCGCGAGGCATCCCTCGTCAAGGCGCGGGCATAGCGGCGCAGCCGCGGGATTTCGGTTTCGAGACGCCGGGCGAAATCGCTCATCGAGCCCGTCCTCGGCAGTTCCGACCCCGGTCGCCCGGGGCCGCTCGATGCCGACCAATATAGGCAGCGCGTGTAGCACGATGATGTTTTCGCGTGGCGCGACGGTAAATTCTTGTAAAGTTTCTGAAGAATATCGGGGCAGAACCGGCAATTGAGGCGCGCCGGGTAAACCGCGTGATACGATAGCCCGGGTCGCGGCCGGCCGGCCGCGGCGTTGACCCGCCGACGCGCGGCCCCTATGTTCGCCGCGCCGCAGCGAGCCCGTAGCTCAGCCGGTAGAGCAACTGACTTTTAATCAGTAGGTCTCGGGTTCGAATCCCGACGGGCTCACCAAACCCGGCAAAATCCGACACTATCGGGAGGCAAGCGATGGCCGGAATGCTCGACGGCAAGGCGGCGCTGATCACCGGCGGCGGCGGCGGCATCGGGCGGGCGACGGCGCTCGCCTTCGCGCGCGAGGGCGCGCGGCTCGCGGTCGCCGATTTCGTCGCCGAATCGGCGGCCGAGACCGTCGCCATGGTCAATCAGGCGGGCGGCCAGGCGATCTCGCTCTCGGGTGACGTGACCGACGATAGGGCGATGCGCGGCATGGTCGAGGCCGTCGTCGCCGCTTACGGCCGGCTCGATTGCGCCTTCAACAATGCCGGCATCGCGCCCTATCAGGTGGAGGCCTCGGGCAAGAAGACGGCGGAATGGTCGGAAGCCTCCTTCGACCGCATGATCGCCGTGAACCTCAAGGCCGTGTGGCTGGCGATGCGCCACGAAATCCCGCAAATGCTCGCCCAAGGCGGCGGCGCGATCGTCAACACCGGCTCGATTGCCGGGCTGATCGGCCTGCCCACCTCCTCGGCCTATGTCGCGGCGAAGCACGGCGTCTTGGGGCTCACCAAGACGGCGGCGCTCGAATATGCCGAAGCGAAGATCCGCGTCAACGCCGTCTGCCCCGGCTTCATCAAGACGCGGATGACCGAGGACACGATGCGCCGGCGCGGCGCCCAGCTCCTCGCGCAGACGCCGATGGCGCGGATGGGCGAGCCGCAGGAGATCGCCGAGATGGTGGTCTGGCTCGCTTCCGACCGCGCCAGCTATGTGACGGGCGCCTGCTACAATGTCGACGGCGGCTGGATGGCCTACTGAGCGTTCTTTCCAGCGGAACCTGAGATTGCTTCGTCGCTCCCCGCCTCGCAATGACACCGGGGCTGTCATTGCGAGCGGAGCGAAGCAATCCGGCGGCGAGAAAGCATAGACGGTTGGAGAGAAGAAAATGGGCGAGTTTGCGCTGGGTCAGCCGGTTTCACGCTTCGAGGATCCGCGCCTGTTGCGCGGCGGCGGCCGCTATGTCGACGACATGCAATTGCCGAGGATGGCGTTCGGGCATGTCTTGCGCGCGGGCCACGCGCATGCCCGCATCAGCGCGATCGACGCGGAAGAGGCGCGGCGGCTGCCGGGCGTGCTGGCGGTATTGACGGCCGCCGATTGGGAGCAGGCGGGGTTCGCCGACCTGCCGATTGCCGGCGGCATGAAGGGGCCGGACGGGCGGCCTGCCTACCGCCCGCGCCATCCGCCCCTGGCGCAGGGGCGGGTGCGCTGGGTCGGCGACCCCGTCGCCTTCGTCGTCGCCGACAGCGCGCACCGGGCGGCCGACGCGGCCGAATTGATCGCCGTCGATTACGAGCCCTTGGCCCCGATCGTTTCGACCGCCGAGGCGCTTTCGACCGGCGCGCCGCGCGTCTGGGAGGAAATGCCGGACAACATCGCCTTCGTCCACGTCGAGGGCGACGCGGCGGCGACCGACAAAGCCTTTGCCGAGGCGGCGCACATCGTGCGGCAGCGCCTCGTCGTCAACCGGGTGACGGCGGCGACGATGGAGCCGCGCGGCGCGGTCGCCGACTACAACCCCGCCGCCGACCAATACACGGTCCATACCGTACTGCAGCGCACGCACGGCTACCGCAGCGAACTCGCCGAGATCCTGCATGTCCCGGAAAGCCGGGTGCGGGTCGTCGCCGGCGACATCGGCGGCAGCTTCGGCATGAAGTCGGCGATCTACAACGAGGTGGCCCTCGCCCTTCTCGCCGCGAAGCTGCTCGGCCGGCCGGTCAAATGGACGAGCACGAGGAGCGAAGCCTTTCTCGCCGACGCGCAGGCGCGCGACAACGTCACCGAGGCCGAGCTGGCGCTCGACCGCGAGGGGCGGTTTCTTGGGCTCCGCGTCAAGACGATCGCCGCCATCGGCGCCTATCCGCAAGCCGCCGCCAACGTCTTCGTCGCCAATCTCGGGACGCTCGCCGGGGTCTACCGCACCCCGGCGGTGCGCGCCGAGGTCACGGGCGTCTACACGCACACCAACCCGGTGCGGCCCTATCGCGGCAACGGCCGGCCGGAGGCGGCCTACGTCATCGAGCGGATGGTCGATCTCGCCGCCCGCGAACTCGGGCTCGACCCGGCCGAATTGCGCCGGCGCAACATGATCCCGCCCGAGGCGATGCCGTTCAGATCGGGCCTCGCCTTCACCTATGACTGCGGCGAGTTCGCGAAGAACCTCGCGGCCGCGCTCGACCTCGCCGACGCCGAGGGGTTCGCGGCGCGCCGCGCCGAAGCCCGCGCGCGCGGCAAATTGCGCGGCCTCGGCATGTCGAACACGATCGAGCGCGCCGCGGCGGGCGGCTTCGAGGCGGCCGAGATCCGCTTCGACCGGAGCGGAGGGGTGACGCTCGTCTCGGGATCGATCACCCAAGGCCAGGGGCACGAGACGGTCTATAAGCAGATCCTCTGCGACCGGCTGGGGCTCGACCCGAAGCGAGTGCACTATGTCCAGGGCGACACCGAAAAGGTGGCGCTCAGCGAAGGCACCGGCGGCTCGCGCTCGGCGACGCTCGGCGGCGCGGCGGTGCATCTGGCGAGCGAAAAGATTGTCGTAAAAGCGCGGGCAATCGCGGCCCATCTGCTGGAAGCCGCGGAGGCCGATATCGAGTTCAGCGAAGGCGTCTTCCAGATCGCCGGCACCGATCGCACGCTGACGCTCGCCGAGGTCGCCGCAGCAGCCTGGAACCCGCAGAACCTGCCCGAGGGCATGGAGCCGGGCCTCGTCACGCAAGCCGCCTTTGCCGCGAAGCAGCAGAATTTCCCGAACGGCGCGCATGTCTGCGAACTCGAGATCGATCCCGAGACCGGCGCCGTCGAGATCCTCTCCTACAGCGTCGTCGACGACGTCGGCACGGTGATGAACCCGCTTCTGCTCGAAGGCCAGATCCAGGGCGGCATCGCGCAAGGGCTGGGGCAGGTGCTGATGGAAGACATCGCCTTCGACCCCGCCTCAGGCCAGCTCCTCTCCGGCTCCTTCATGGATTACGCGATGCCGCGGGCCGACAGCCTTTCGGCGATCCATTGCGAGAGCAACCCGGTCCCGACCAAGACCAATCCCTTGGGCGTCAAGGGCGCCGGCGAGGCGGGCGCGGTCGGCGCCATGCCGGCGGTCGCCAACGCGCTCGCCGATGCGCTCGCGCCGCTCGGCATCCGCCATGTCGGGATGCCGGCCAGCCCGGAGCGGCTGTGGCGCGCGATCCGGGAAGCGGGCGGCTAAACCGCCCCTCACCCCGACCCTCTCCCCGCGCGCGGGGAGAGGGAGCTTAAGCCCGCGGCTTTTTCGCGAAGATCGTCGGGGCCCAGGGCGGCGGCCAGCCCTCGGACTTCTCGCGCCGCCGCCGTTCGGCCTCCCCCAACCGGCCATCGAGAAAGCGGGCGCGCTCGCTGCGCGGGTCTTTTGCCAGAGCCTCCGCCTCCATGCGCTCGCGGCGCAATTCATCGAGGCGGGCGCGGATCGTCGCGAAATCGTCGGCGGCGCGGGTCTGGTTCACGCTATCCTCCCTTGGATAGTTCCGGCGCGTGTTGGGGGTGGGGGCGCCGGCGCGGGGATATAATCCAAGCCGCAGAGCCGGCGCAACCCTCTCGTCGCCATGCATGGGAGGGTCAAAGAAGCGGCATGGCCTGCGGCGGCATGCCGCGTTAGGATCGCGCGAGCCGCAAGCGCGAGGAGGGATGCCATGACCCGCCAGTATCACGTGATCGACGCCGACGGCCATGTGCTGGAGCCGGTCGGCCTGTGGAACGACTACATGGACCCGGCCTTCCGCGACCGGGCGCCGAAGCTGATCATCGACAAGGACGGCAAGGAGCGCCTTCAGGTCGAGGAACAGGTGCTCGGCAGCCAGCAGGGCATGGGCGGGATCGGCGGGGTCGGCGCCCGGCAGGGCGTCGTGCAGGCCTCGACCATGCTCTATAAGGACGGCAGGCCCGGCGGCTTCGACCCGCATGCCCGCATCCCGGACATGGATCTCGACGGCATCGACGCCGCCTTTCTCTATCCGAGCATGGGGCTCTTCGCCGGCGCGGTGCACGATCCCGCGCTCGCCGCCGCGCTGTGCCGGGCCTACAACCGCTGGCTCGCCGACTACTGCAAGCCCTCCCCCGAGCGGCTCTTCGGCATCGCCATGCTGCCGCTGCAGTCGGTCGATTTGGCGATCGCGGAGATGAAATTCGCGCGGAAGGAATTGGGCTTCCGCGGCGGCTTTCTGCGCCCCAACCCCTACAACAACAAGATGCCGCACCACCCCGATTACGAACCGCTGTGGAGCGCCGCGGAGGAGCTCGATTTCGCGATCGGCTTTCACGAGGGCGGCAACAGCGGCATGCCGACGGTCGGGATCGACCGCTTCCAAGGGCGCGCCGCGCAGCACATCATCAGCCACACCATGGAGATGATGCTCGCGGCGATGAGCATGATCTGGGGCGGCGTCGTCGAGCGCCACCCGAAGCTGCGGGTCGGGTTTCTGGAGTCCGGCGGCGGCTGGATCGCGCCCTGGCTCGACCGCATGGACCGCCATTTCGACGATCAGGGTTTCAACGATTCCGGGCTGAAGACCAGGCCGTCGGAGCTCTTCCAGCGCAATTGCTGGATCTCCTTCGAGCCGGTCGAAGGCAGCCTCAAAGTGCTCGCCGACTATATCGGCCCGCACAAGATCATGTGGGCGACCGACTACCCGCACCGCGACGGCTTTTTCCCCGGCGCTCCGAAGATGGTCGAGGAAAAGCTCGCCGGCGCCTCGCCCGAAACCCGGCACCAGGTGCTCGCCGGCGGGGCGATGGGGTTCTACGGGCTCAACTGACCGCCATCGCGCGGCGCGAGCGGACGCGCGAAGGACAGTTCGTGGCCGTCGGGGTCGATGACGTGAAAGAAGCGCTCGCCCCAAGGCGCATCGCGCGGCGGCGCCTGCGGCGCAATGCCGGCGGCGAGAAGGCGGGCATAAAGCGCCTCGACATCGTCGACGTAAAAGATCGCCCGCCCCCACCATGACCATCGCCGCTCTTGTGGCGCGGCGATCAGGTTGAGGAAATCGCCGCCGACGCGAAAGCTGGTGAAGGAGGCGTCCTCGCCGCCATAGAGCATCTCGAAGCCGATGGTCCGGTAAAAGCGGACGGCTTTTCCCATGTCGTGGGTCGCGAGGGTGACGGCGCTGAGGCCCTCGATCATCCCGCCGCGCAATCCCTTCCGGCAAACGCCGTCATTGCGAGGAGCGCAGCGGCGAAGCAATCCCGCCGAGATTGCGTCGCTTCGCTCGCAATGACATCGGGGTTGGACCTATCCCCCTTCGAGCTTGGGGATGAAGAAGATCTCGCTGCCCGCCCGCAGCTTCTGGAAATAGGTCGGCTGGTCGTGGATCTCGCCGTCGATCGCGACCGTCGTTTCTTCCTCGAGGTGCTCGCCGAGGCCGGGATACATCCCGTCGAGCGTCTTGATGATCTCGCGCATCGTCTTCGCCTCGATGTCGAACTCCCGCACGCCGCCGGTGTAGCGCCGGCTGAAGCCGCCCGACAGCACGACGTGTGCGGGAGTTGCGGGCATCGGGCTAGTCGTCCCCGGCGCCGTTTTCGAGCGCCTCGACGATGCGCGGCGGCGACATCGGCAGGCTCGTCAGGCGGCGGTGGATCGCATTGTCGATCGCGTTGGCGATCGCCGCCATCGGCGGGCAGATGTTGACTTCGCCCACCCCTTTCGCCCCATAGGGGTGCGCCGGGTTCGGCACCTGCACGAGGATCGCCTCGATCATCGGCAGGTCGGAGGCGACGGGGCACCGGTAGTCGAGAAAGCCCGCATTATCCAGTCGGCCCTTCGGGTCGTAGATGTATTCCTCGTTGAGGGCCCAGCCGATCCCCTGCACGACGCCGCCCTGGATCTGCCCCTCGACGTAGGAGGGGTGGATCGCCTGCCCGACATCCTGGGCCGCGACGAAGCGCAGGATCGTCACCTTGCCGGTCTCGGGATCGACTTCGACGTCGCAGAACTGCGTCGAGAAGCCGGGCGCCTGGCCGCCGGCATTGACCGAATGCGCCGCGGTCAAGGGACCCCCGGTCAAGGCCGCTTTCCCCGCCAATTCCTTCAGCGACAGCGGCGCAAAGTCGCCGACGTTGCTGCTCGCGGGCTTCGCATGCCCGTCTTCCCACACGACCCCTTCGACATCGACGCCCCAGATCATCGCGGCGCGGCCGCGCATATCGTCGACGAGCTTCTTGCAGGTCTCGACGACCGCCATGCCGGTGGCGAAGGTGACCCGCGAGCCGCCGGTCACATGCGTGTAGCCGATCGAGCCGGTGTCGGCGACGATGGCGCGCACCCGGTCGTAATCGACCCCGAAGGTCTCGGCCGCCATCAGCGCCATCGAGGCGCGCGAGCCGCCGATGTCGGGGCTGCCGGTGGCGACGAGGATCGTGCCGTCGGCGTTGATCTGCACGCTGGCGCTCGATTCGCCGCCGCCGTTGAACCAGTAGCCGGACGCGGCGCCCCGCCCCTGGTTGGGGCCGAGCGGGCGCTTGTAGTCGGGATGGTTGAGGCAGGCTTCGACGGTCTCGCGATAGCCGCCATGCGCGAGCTTCGGCCCATAGATCATCGGGGTGCCCGGGCCGGCCGCGTTCTTGCGGCGCAGTTCGAGCGGGTCCATGCCGATCTTTTTCGCCAGCATGTCGACGATGCTCTCGACCGCGAAGGCCGAGATCGGCGAGCCGGGCGCGCGGTAGGCGGCCGATTTCGGCCGGTTGCACACCACGTCATAGCCGACCGAGCGGGCGTTCTCGACCGCGTAGGGCGAAAACGCGCACAGGCACGCGTTCATCACCGGCGACCCCGGGAAGGCGCCCGCCTGGAACTTGAAGAGGCCGTCGGCGGCGGTGATCGTGCCGTCCTTTTTGACGCCCATCTTGACCCACATCGAGGAGCCGGAAGTCGGCCCGGTCGCCTTGAAGACCTCGTCGCGCGACATCGTGATCTTCACCGGGCGGCCGGATTTCTGCGACAACAGCGCGGCGACCGGCTCCAGATAGATCACGGTCTTGCCGCCGAAGCCGCCGCCGATCTCGGCCGGCGCGCAGCGCACGTCGCCGACCGGCTTGTTCAATAATTTGGCGGTCAGCGCGCGGACGACAAAATGCCCCTGGCTCGACGACCACACCTCGGTCTGGCCGTCCGGATCGACGCGCACGCAGCAGGCGTGCGGCTCGATGTAGCCCTGGTGCACGGCGGCGGTCTTGAATTCCTTCTCGATCACGACATCGGCCTCGGCGAAGCCCTTCTCCAGGTCGCCGATCTTGAATTCGAGCCGCTTCGAGATGTTGGAGCCCTTGGTCGGCGGCGGCTCGACGCCGCGCGTGATCATCTCCTCGAAGAGCAGCGGCGCGTCGGGCCGCATCGCCTCGTCGACATCGATGACGTGCGGCAATACCTCGTAATCGACCTCGATCAGGGCGAGCGCCTCGTCGGCCGTCGCGGTGTCGATCGCGGCGACCCCGGCGACCGCATGCCCCTCATAGAGCACCTTCTCGCGCGCCATCACGTTGCGCGTCACATGCCAGAAATTGACCGCAACCCGCTCCGGGCCGACATACTCGAATTTCTGCTCGGGAAAATCCTTGGAGGTCACGACGGCCTTGACGCCGGGAAGCGAGGCGGCCTTCGAGGTGTCGATCGAGCGGATGCGCGCATGCGGGTGCGGCGAGCGCAGGATCTTGCCGACGAGCGCCCCCGACATCGTGTAGTCGGCGGCATACATCGCCTTGCCCGTCACCTTCGGCACGCCGTCCGGACGGATGGGGCGCGTGCCGACCCATTTGAAGCGCGTCGTCGCAATATCGTTCACGGTTATGCCTCCGCCTTCGAGAGATCGGGTTCCAATGCGCTAACGTTGCAAGACGCGGGCCCAAATGCAAGACCGCGCTGACGGGCGAATGACCGCGGTCACCCGGCGCGGCGGTAGCGGGCGCACTCGATCCGCAGATGATCGCGGAAATGGGTACGCATGCGCTGCGTCCACGGCGTCTCGGCCGCCTCCTTCCAGGCCGCCGAATAGGGGACCTCGGAGGCGGCGAAGTGGTAGAGCGCGACATAGCGCTGGCTCGCGCCGCCGCCGCGGTAGCGGCGCGCCGCCAGCACGCCGGGCACCGAGCCGAGCGCCGGGATGTGCTCGGAATTGTACCATTCGTTGAACTCGCCCTCGTGCTCGGGGGCGACGTTCATGCCGATCAAGAGGATCGCCTCGGCGCCCGCCGGCGCGGTCAATTCGCCCGGCCGGATCTGCTCGCCCTCGTAGCGCAGCAGAGATTTGCGGAAACGCCCGGTGCGCTTCGTCCAGGGCGAAGAATTCTCGCCGGCGATCGCGAGATAGGCGGCGCCGCGAAGCACCTCGACATTCGCGAGATCATAGGTCGCGACCGAGATCTTCGGGTCCTTCGCGCCGATCCAGCGCTCGGCGTTGAGAAAGCCCGGGATGCGCAGCCGTTCGGGGACGTGCTCCAAATCGTACCAGTCGTGAAACTCATCCACGGGCGCCGCCGAGAAATCCATCGCCGCGATCAGAATGCCTTTTGCCATCGCTTCCTCCTCTATCGTTTGAGCGGCGCGCCGCCGGCAAAGCGCGCGCGCGGCCCCAGCGCCTCTTCGATGCGCAACCCCTCGTTCCATTTCGCCATGCGTTCGGAGCGCGCGAACGAGCCGACCTTGAGTTGCGGCGCGCCCCAGCCGACCGCCAGGTGGACGATCGTGACATCTTCGCTTTCGCCCGAGCGGGCCGAAACGATGGCGCCCCAGCCCGCCTGCCGCGCCGCCGCCAGCGCCTCCCGTGCCTCGCTTATCGTCCCCGCCTGGTTCGGCTTGACGAGGACCGCGTTGCACGTCCCGAGCCGCGCGGCTTCGCGCACCCTCTCGGCGTTGGTCACAAGAAAATCGTCGCCGACGATCTGCACCCGATGGCCGGCAGAAGCGGTGAATTTCCGCAGCCCCTCGGCATCGTCCTCGGCGAGCGGATCCTCCATCGAGGCGATCGGGTAGCGGTCGAGCCAGCCTATCAGCATCGCCGCCATCGCATCCGAATCGAGTTCGCGCCGGTCGAGCGCGAGCCGATAACGCTCGTTCTCATGGAATTCCGAAGCGGCGATGTCGAGCGACAGGAAAATGTCCTGCCCGGGCGTGAAGCCGGCGCGCTCGATCGCCCGCATCAGCGCGTCGAGCGCGGCTTCGTTGGTCGCGAAGGCGGGCCAGAGGCCGCCTTCGTCGGCGACGCCCTGCAGCAGACCCTGTTCCGCCATCATCGTGCCGGCGGCGCGATAGATTTCGGCCGTCCATTCGAGAGCCTCGGCAAACGACGCGGCGGCAGGCGCGACGACCATGAAGTCCTGGATGTCGACGCGGCGGCCGGCATGCGCGCCGCCGCCGAAGATCTGGATTTCGGGAAGCGGCAACACCGCCTCTCCGGCGTCGTCGAGAAGGTGCTGCCAGAGCGGCCGGCCGGAAGCCGCCGCAGCGGCGTGCAGCACCGCCATCGAGACGGCGACGAGCGCGTTGCCGCCGAGGCGCGACTTCTGCGGCGTGCCGTCGAGCGCGACGAGGCACGCGTCGATTGCCTGCTGGTCGGCGGCGTCCTTCCCCTGAAGAGCGCGGGCGATCTCGGCGTCTATCGACGCGACGGTCTGGCGGACATCGAGGCCACCGAGCCGGCTACCGCCGTCGCGCCGCTCGATCGCCTCGCCGGAGCCGGTCGACGCGCCGGCGGGCGCGATCGCGCGGCCGACGGCGCCGCCCGCGAGCCCGACCTCGGCCTCGACCGTCGGCCGGCCGCGCGAATCCCAGACGCGGCGCCCGTGCACCGCGGCGATGCTCGTATCGCTCATGAGCCGATCTCCGCCGCCCAGGCGTCGCGGATCGCCGCGAGCCCTTCGGCCGGCGCAGCGAGAAAATGCCGGGCAACATGCCGCACCCGCGCCTTGTCGCGCTCCCCGGTCACGTACTCGACCGGCGACTTGCCGTCGATGCGCGCGAGGAAGAGCCCCGGCAACAGCCGCGCCGCGCGCGCCTCGATCGCGGCCCGCGGCTCCCAGGCGACGGCGGCGAGATAAGTTGCGGCGAAGCGATCGAAGCACGCGAGAAACCCCGCCTCGGCACCGGGCGTCCACAGGCATTTGAGCAGCAGATGATTGAGGCAAAAGGCGAGGTCGAAGGCGGGGTCGCCGTACCAGGCGCATTCGGCGTCGAGAAAGACGGGGCCGTCGCGGCCGACGAGGATGTTTTTGGGGCTGACGTCGCCGTGGACGAGGGCGAGCCGGGTCGCGGCGGTCGCCGCCGCGAGCGCCTCGAGCGCGGCCGCGCAGTCGGGGTGCCGGCGGGCGGTCGCGAGCAGATAGGGTTCGAGGCGGATCGCCCAAAAATTCTCGTCGGTCGCGAAGGCGCCGGCGACCTCGGGCTCGCCGGCGGTCGCGCCGTGGATGCGCGCGAGCCGCGCTCCGACCTCGGCGGCGAAATCCGGGTCGGCCTGGCCGCGATGCAATTCCTCCTTCCACAGCGGATGGGAGAGGGGATCGAGATAGCCCATGACGAAGAGCCCGGCTTCCGCGTCCTCGCCGACAAGCGGCGGCACGGCCTCGGGGCAGATCCGCTCGACCGTGCGAAACCAGGCCCATTCATAGTGGTTGCGGGCGATCGGCGCCTCCCAGAGGTCGGCGACCTTGAGCCGCGGCAGCGCGCGCTTCACGCAATAGCGGCGGCCACCAGACAGCTCGACGAGCGAGATGTCCGAGGAGACGCCGCCCGCGAGCGGACGCGTCACGAGCCGCTCCCCCGGCGCGACCACCCCCATGCGGACGAGCGCCGCGGCGATTTCCCGCGCGCTCAGAGCTTGGGTCGGGGCGGCTTCATCGTTCATGATCGGGCGATCTTAATCCGAACGGCCGATCATGAAGGCGATCTTTCATTACGATGCGGGTCCGCAATTAGAGGCGCGTTTCGCCCTGCTGCAACGCGAAGGTTTCCATATCGACCCCTGCCCCGAGCACGACGAGGCGCGGCTCCTCGCCCTTTTGCCGGAGGCGGAGGTCCTGCTCCACATCCTCAAACCCGCGACCGCGGCGATGATGGCCCGCGCGCCGCGCCTGCGGCTCATTCAGAAAATCGGGGTCGGCGTCAACACGATCGACCTCGAAGCAGCGAAGGCGCGTGGCGTCGCCGTCGCCAACATGCCCGGCACCAACAGCCGGGCGGTCGCCGAGGCCGCGCTTTTGCTGATGCTCGCCGCCTTGCGCCGGCTCTCGGCGCTCGACCGCGCCTGCCGGGGAGGGCGCGGCTGGGCGCTCGGCGGCGGGCTGCAGGAGCGGGTCGGCGAACTGGGCGGCCGCACCGTCGGCCTCGTCGGCGCCGGCATGGTGCCCGCTCTCCTCGTCCCGATGCTGCAGGGGCTCGGGGCGCGCATCCGCTATTGGGCGCGAAGCGACCACCCGGAACTCGGCGTCGAGCGGCGCGAATTCGGCGAGCTTCTCGGCGAGGCCGACATCCTGTCGCTGCATCTGCCACTGGTGCCGCAGACGCAGCGCCTCATCGACCGCGCCGCCTTCGCGCGCATGAAGCCGGGCGCCGTCCTCGTCAACACCGCGCGCGGCGGGCTCGTCGATGAAGTGGCGCTCGTCGAGGCGCTCATGAGCGGCCGCCTCGCTGCTGCCGGGCTCGACGTCTTCGCCGTCGAGCCCTTGCCCGCAGGGAGCCCGCTTCTCGCCCTCGACAACGTCGTGCTGATGCCACACGTCGCCTGGCTGACGCCCGAGACCCTGGAGCGCAGCCTCGAAGTCGCGGCCGACAACATGCGCCGGCTTCGCGATGGACGCGAGCTCAGGTTCCGGGTCG
>DASYYD010000356.1:0-17704 GCA_035934195.1 Allostellaceae bacterium
GAGCCGCCGGGGCTGTCGATGCGGAACAGGATCGCGCGCACCTTCTTGTCGCGCGCGGCCCGGCGGAAGGCGCGCGCCACCTTGTCGGCGGCCATCTCCTGCGACCCGAAGAGCGGGTTGTGGGCGCCGCTGCCGCGGGCGATCAGGCCGCTCGCATAGACGACCGCGATCCGCGCGCCGCCACTGTAGGGCCGCCCGGCGCGGTCGAGATAGCTGGAGAGCCGCACCGTCTTCGATCCCCCTCCGGCGAGCGCGCGGGCGCGGGCGAGCGCCTCGTCGCGATAGCCGAGATGATCGACGAGCTTTTTCGCGAGCGCCCCTTCGGCGAGGTAGGGCCCCGCGTCGATCAGCTGGCGCACGGTTTCGGGATCCAGCCTGCGGTCCCGGGCGATGCCGTCGACGATCTCCTCGGCGGTCGAATGAATGAGCGCTTCCGTCTCCTCGCGATGCGCCGGCGTCATGCGGCTGTGCGTCAGGCTGTTCATCGCCGTCTTGTATTGGCCGCGGTGATCGAATTCCGGCGTGATCCCGAGGAGGCCGAAGGTGCCTTTGAAGAACGGCACCTCGTTGTAGATCCCGGTGAGGCCGAGGCTGCCCATCGGCTGCAGCCAGATCTTGTCGAAGGCGGTCGCGAGATAATAGCCGCTGGTGCCGGCGCCCAATTCGCCGAAGCTGTCGGAAAAGGCGATCGCGAATTTGCGGTGCCGGCGGAATTGGGCGATCGCGTCGCGCACTTCTTGCGCGTCGGCGAGCCCCAGCGCGCTGCCGCCGAGGAAGGCGACCAGGCCCTTGACGCGCGGATCGCGCCCGGCGCGCACGATCGCGTCGAGGAAATCGCGCATCGTCGGCTTTTCGGGCACGACGAGGCGGCGCAAGGCGCTCTCGCCCGGCCCCTCGGCGAGCCCCCGCCGCAAATCGACGGTCAGCACGATCTTGTCGGGCAAGGGCGGCGAGACAGCGTGCGCGAGGAGCAGCGCGAGGCCGCCGGCGACGAGAATGACGATGGCGCCGACGACGGCGAGAAAGCCGACGATGAAGCGGCGCATCAGCGCCTGCGCCCAAGCAACTCACACGCTCCCGCGGAGCGCGCGCTGGCGCAACAGATGGTCGGCGAGGACGCAGGCGACCATCGCCTCGCCGACCGGCACGGCGCGGATGCCGACGCAGGGGTCGTGCCGGCCGTGGGTCGAGATCTCGACTTCGTTGCCCTCGACATCGATCGTGCGCAGCGGTTTGAGGATCGAGCTCGTCGGCTTGACGGCGAAGCGCACGACGACCGGTTCCCCGGTCGAGATGCCGCCCAGCATGCCGCCGGCATGGTTCGACAGGAACACCGGCCCGTCCTTGCCCATCCGCATCTCGTCGGCGTTCTCTTCGCCGCGCAAGGCGGCCGCCGCGAAGCCCTCGCCGATCTCGACCCCCTTGACGGCGTTGATCGTCATCAGGGCGCGGGCGAGGTCGCCGTCGAGCTTGTCGTAGACGGGTTCGCCGAGCCCCGGCGGCACCCCCTCGGCGACGATTTCGATGACGGCGCCGGCCGAGGAGCCCTCCTTGCGCAGCTTGTCGAGATAGTCGGCCCATTTGAGCGCCGCCGCGGCATCCGGGCACCAGAACGGGTTCTCCGTCGTCGCCCGCCAATCCCACGCGCCGCGGTCGATCGCATGCGGCCCCATCTGCACCAGCGCGCCGCGGACTATGACGCCCTCGCCCAAGAGCTTGCGCGCGACCGCGCCGGCGGCGACGCGCGAGGCGGTCTCGCGCGCCGAGGCGCGGCCGCCGCCGCGGTAATCGCGGATGCCGTATTTCTTCCAGTAGGTGTAATCGGCGTGGCCGGGGCGAAAGCGGTCGGCGATGTTCTTGTAATCCTTCGAGCGCTGGTCGGTGTTCTCGATCAAGAGCTGGATCGGCGCACCGGTCGTCAGCCCCTCGAAGGTGCCCGAGAGGATCTTGACGAGGTCCTCCTCCCGGCGCTGCGTCGTAAAGCGCGACTGGCCGGGTTTCCGCTTGTCGAGCCAGACCTGAATGTCGGGCTCGGCGAGCGGCAGGCCCGGCGGCACGCCGTCGACGACAACGCCGATCGCCGGCCCGTGGCTCTCGCCCCAGCTCGTGAAACGGAACAGCGTGCCGAAGGAATTACCGGCCATGGCCTAAATATGGTCGCAGCCGGCGGCTGGTGCCGCATCGCGGCCGTGTGATGGCATAGAGAAAAATCCTCATCCTGAGCCGGCGCGAAGCGCCGAGTCGAAGGACGCACGGGGAGCGATCCGGAGGCCGGCCCATCACACTACCGAGATGTCCGGCGCGTCGACCGCCTTCATGCCGACGACATGGTAGCCGCAATCGACATGGTGCACCTCGCCCGAGACGCCGGACGAAAGATCGCTCAACAGATAGAGCGCGGCGCCGCCGACATCCTCGATCGTGACGTTGCGCCTCAAGGGCGAATTGTACTGGTTCCATTTGAGGATGTAGCGGAAATCGCCGATCCCGGCCGCCGCGAGCGTCTTGATCGGGCCGGCCGAGATCGCGTTGACGCGGATGTTGCCGCCGCCCAGATCGACCGCGAGGTACTTGACGCTCGCCTCGAGCGCCGCCTTCGCGACGCCCATCACGTTGTAATGCGGCATGACCCGCTCGGCGCCGGCATAGGTCAGCGTCAACAGGCTGCCGCCCTCGGGCATCAGCTGGGCGGCGCGCCGGCAGATGTCGGTGAAGGAGTAGCAGGAGATCTCGAGCGTCTTGAGAAAATTGGCGCGCGAGGTCTCGACGTATTTGCCGGTCAATTCCGCCCGGTCGGAAAAGGCGATCGCGTGCACGACGAAATCGACCCGGCCCCAGCGCTCGGCGAGCGTCGAGAACAGCGCATCGAGGCTCGCCGGCGAGGCGACGTCGACATCGAGCACGATGTCGCCGCCGAGGCTCTCGGCGAGCGGCCGCACCCGCTTTTCGAAGGCCTCGCCCTGATAGGTGAAGGCGAGGGCCGCCTCGTGCGCGGCGAGCGTCTTGGCGATCCCCCAGGCGAGCGAGCGATCGTTGGCCACGCCCATGATGAGGCCCCGCTTTCCCGACATCAGCGCCATTCTGCTCCCCGAACCCGGAATAAGGAGCGGCGAGGCGCCCCCGAGATGGCCGTCATCCTACACGAAGGACGGCGCGCCGGCCAATCGGCGGCCCTAACGGGGCCGGGCCGGCGTACCCATCTTCTGCCGATCGCGATATAGATTGCCGGAGCGAGGCGGAAACCGGGACATGGACGAGATCGCCGAATTGGAACCATTGGAGCCGTTCCGGCGCTGGCTCGACGAGGCCTGGAAGGGCGAGCCCAACGCGCACGCGATGACGCTGGCGACGGTGGCGGGCGACGGCAGGCCGTCGCTGCGGGCGGTCCTGCTCAAAGGCTTCGACGAGCGCGGCTTCGTCTTTTATACGAACCTCGAGAGCCGCAAAGCCGAGGAGCTGTTCGCGCGCCCCGACGCGGCCTTGTGCTTTTTGTGGAAATCGCTCGGCCGGCAGGTGCGGATCGAAGGGCCGGCCGAAGAAGTCGCGTCGGAAGAGGCCGACGCCTATTTCGCGACCCGGCCGCGCGACAGCCAACTCGGCGCCTGGGCCTCCGACCAGTCGCGGGTATTGCCGAGCCGCGCCGAGCTGGAGAGGCGCGCCGAAGAGTTCACGCGCCGCTTCGCGGGCGCTATCGTGGAGCGGCCCCCCTTTTGGTCGGGCTTCCGGGTGGTTCCGGAGCGCATCGAATTCTGGCAGGAGCGGGCGTCGCGGCTGCACGACCGGCTGCTCTTCGTTCGGACAGGTGACGGATGGCGGCGGCAGCGCCTCTACCCCTGATCCACGGCGCGGCGGCGAATCGGCTGCGGCGGCGGGCGAGCTATGCCTCGGTATCGGTCGCGCTCGTCCTGATCGCGGCGAAGTTCGGCGCCTGGCTCGGCACCGGCTCGGTGGCCCTCTTGTCGAGCCTCATCGACTCGCTGCTCGACGCGGTCGCCTCGCTCGTCACGCTCTTCGCGCTGCGCCAGGCGATGGCGCCGGCCGACCGCGAGCACCGCTTCGGCCACGGCAAGGCCGAGCCGCTGGCCGTCCTCGGGCAATCGGCCTTCATCGCCGGCAGCGCCTTGTGGCTGCTCGCCGAGGCGGCGCGCCGGCTGATCTTGCCGGCGCCGATCCAAAACCCGCCGACCGGGATCGCCGTCATGGTGTTTGCCATCGTCGTGACGCTCGGCCTCGTCTCGTTCCAGCGGCATGTCGTCAAGAAAACAGGCTCCTTGGCGGTCGGCGCCGACGAATTGCACTATCGCGGCGACCTCATCCTGAATTTGAGCGTGCTCGCCGCCCTCGTGCTCGAAAGCCGCCTCAGGCTGCCGATCGTCGATCCGCTGTTCGGCGGCGCCATCGGCGTCTGGATCACCTACAGCGCGGCGCGGCTGGCGCGGGTATCGCTGACGCAGCTGATGGATCGCGAATTGTCGGACGAGGAGCGCGGCCGCATCCGGGGAATCGCGCAGGCGCACCCGGAAGTTGTCGCCGCGCACGATCTGAAGACCCGCGTCGCCGGGCCCACCGCCTTCATCCAGCTCCATATCGAGATGGACGGCGCGATGAGCCTGTTGCGCGCGCACCAGATCTCGGACGAGGTCGAGGCGAACCTGCGCGAGGCTTATCCCAACGCCGAGATCATCATCCATCAGGACCCGGAGGGGGTCGAGGAGGCGAGGGCGAGCTATCCGGCGAAGACGCCGACGGCGGCGCGATGAGCGACCAGAGAAAAGTGCTGCTGTTGACCGGCGCCAGCCGCGGCATCGGCCATGCGACGGTCAAGCGCTTCAGCGAGGCCGAGTGGCGGATCATCACCTGCTCGCGCGAGGAGGTGCCGCCCGAATGCAAGCGCGACCCGAACTGGACGCACCACATCACCGCCGACCTCGCCGAGCCGGCCGAGGTCGAGCGCTTCATCACGCAAGCGCGGGCGTTCATCGACGGCAAACTGCACGCGCTGGTCAACAATGCCGGGGTGTCGCCGAAGGCGCCGACCGGCGAGCGGCTCGGCTGCCTCAACACCGACCTCAGCGATTGGCGGCACGTCTTCCAGGTCAATTTCTTCGTGCCGCTGATACTGGCGCGCGCCTTTGCCGAGCCGCTCGCGGCGGCCCGGGGCGCGATCGTCAACATCAGCTCGATCGCCGGGCACCGCGTGCACCCCTTCGCGGGCGCCGCCTATTCGACTTCGAAGGCCGCGCTCTCAGCCCTGACGCGCGAGATGGCGGCCGAGTTCGCGCGACTGAAGGTGCGCGTCAACGCCGTCGCGCCGGGCGAGATCGAGACCGCCATGCTGTCGCCCGAAACGGTCGAGCTGCTGCCGCGCATCCCGCTCCACCGGCTCGGCATCCCCTCCGACGTCGCCGGCACGATCTTTTTCCTGTGCAGCGAGGACGCCGCCTACGTCACCGGCGCCGAGATCTTCGCCACCGGCGGCCAGCATGTCTATTGAGGCGAGCTGCAGTTGTCCCCCGCCGGCACCGCGCGCTACGCCGCTTTGGACGCGGGTTCGGCGGACAAGCGCAACCCGATTGCTTCGATAATCCGCAGAACCGTCGTCAGCTCCGGGTTGCCTTCGGCGCTCAGCGCGCGATAGAGGCTCTCGCGCGCTAGACCGGTCTTGCGGGCGATCCGGCTCATGCCGCGCGCTCGGGCAATCGTGCCGAGCGCCCGAGCCACGACCGCGGCCTCGCCGCTGGCGAGCGCTTCGGTCATATATGCGGCTGCGTCCTCTTCGGTTTCGAGGTAGTCGGCCGCATCGAATGGCTTGGTTTTGGCTGTCATTTCAGCACTCCAACTCGTCCGCGATTTCTTTGGCGCGCCTGATGTCGCGTTCCTGCGTGCTCTTGTCGCCTCCGCCTAGCAGGAGGACGATCGCCGGGCCTCGCTGCACAACGTACACGCGGTATCCCGGCCCATGATCGACCCGCACCTCGCCGCCCCCAACGGGCCTCACGTCGCCGGGGTTGCCAAGGGCAAGCCGGTCGATTCGAGCCAGGATCTCGGTCTGCGCAGTTCGATCCCTGAGGGCTCTCAGTCATTTGTCGAAGATTGCCGTTCGCCGGATCTCGATCATCGAATTATGTAGCTTTTGGGCTACAGATTGTCAATCTGCCTCGTTCCCATCCAATATCGTCAAGACGCGCAGAGAGGGAGGCATCGGCGATGAGAAAGCTCCGCTCGGCGGTCACCAGGGAGGGGCTTTCCCGGACGCCGCACCGCGCCTTCATGCGGGCGATGGGGCTCGACGACGCGGCGATCGAAAAGCCGATGGTCGGCGTTGTCAGCATGAAAGGCGAGCAGACGCCGTGCAACATGACGCACGCTTTCCAAGTCGAGGCGGCGAAGGAAGGGATCGAGCAAGCGGGCGGCACGCCGCGCGAGTTCACGACGGTTTCGGTCTCCGACGGCATCAGCATGAACCACGAGGGCATGAAATTCTCGCTGGTGTCGCGCGAATTGATCGCCGATTCGATCGAGGCGGTCGTGCACGGGCTCGCCTATGACGGGCTCGTCGGCTTCGGCGGCTGCGACAAGACCCTGCCGGCGGTCATGATGGGCATGGTGCGCTGCAACGTGCCGGCGGTCTTCGTCTATGGCGGCAGCGCGCTTCCGGGCCGTTTCGGCGGGCGCGACGTGACGATCCTCGATTCCTACGAAGGCGTCGGCGCGGTGATGACCGGCGCGATGGACGAGGCGACATTGGCGCGGCTCGAACGCGCCTGTCTCCCGAGTGTGGGCGCCTGCGCCGGCCAGTTCACCGCCAATACGATGGCGATGGTGTCGGAGGCCTTGGGGCTCAGCGTGCCGAACGTGTCGATGGTGCCGGGCGTCTTCGCCGAGCGCGCCGCCTTCGCCCGGCGTGCCGGGGTGCTCGTCATGCGGGCGATCGAGCGCGGCGGGCCGCTGCCCCGCGACATCGTCACGCGGTGGGCGCTCGAAAATGCCTGCGCGATGGTCGCCGCGACGGGCGGCTCGACGAACGCGGCGCTGCACATCCCGGCTATCGCGCACGAGGCCGGCATCGAATTCGGCCTCGACGACATGGCGCGGGTCTGGGCGAGGACGCCGCTCGTCGCCGATCTGCGCCCGGGCGGCCGCTTCACCGCCAAGGACGTCCACGACATCGGCGGCACCGCGGTCATCCTCAAGGCGCTCATCGAAGCGGGCCACATCGACGGCGATTGCCTCACCGTCACCGGCGAGATGCTCAAAGAGGCCTATGGCGGCGCCGCTGCGCCCGACGGCGCGGTGGTGCGCCCGCTCTCGAACCCGCTGCTGCCGGATGGCGGGCTCGTCGTCCTGAGGGGAAATCTCTGCCCCGACGGGGCCCTCATCAAGCCGGCGGCGCTGAAGGCGCTGGTGCACGAGGGCCCGGCCCGCGTCTTCGAATGCGAAGAGGATTGCGTGAAGACGGTCGAGGCGCGCCACTACCGGGCGGGCGAGGTATTGGTATTGCGCAACGAGGGCCCGGTCGGCGGCCCCGGCATGCGCGAGATGCTCGGCATCACGGCCATCATCGCCGGCCAAGGGATGGGCGAGCAGGTGGCGCTCGTCACCGACGGCCGCTTCTCGGGCGCGACCCGCGGCATCTGCGTCGGCCATGTCGCGCCGGAGGCGGCGGTCGGCGGCCCGCTCGGCCTGGTGCGCGACGGCGACCGAATCCGCATCGACGTGACGCGGGGGCGCATGGACCTGTTGATCGGCGACACGGAAATGGCGGCCCGCCGCGCGCAGTGGCAGGCGCGCCCGCCGCGCCACCGCGCCGGGCTGCTCGCCAAATACGCCCGCCTCGTCGGGCAGGCCGACAAGGGCGCCGTCACCCACGCCGGCGGCGCGCAGTGGCCCTGGTTCGGGGGGTGAAAGGACGCGGTTCACCAGCGTCTGCGACCGCTCCTTTTCCCCGCCCAAGAGCGGGCCCTCCTGCGGCTCTCGAGCACGCAGTCGAGTTCCGCCCCGGCGAGAATGATGAACGCCGTCAGGTACAGCCACAGCAACAGCACGACAGCCGCGCCGAGCGAGCCGTAGGTCCGGTCGTAGGACCCGAAGCGGGCGACGTAGAGCGAGAACCCGGCCGAGGCGATGATCCATAACAGCGTGGCAAGGACCGCGCCGGGGGTGACATATTTGAACTCTCCGTTCCGCCGCCGCGGCGCAAAGCGGTAGACGATCGCCAGCCCCACGATGCCGAGGCCCGCGAGCATTGGCCAGCGGGCGAGCGTCACCGCCTCGCGCCACAGATGCGGCAGCGCGTGCGTCTGCAATGCCGCCGGAACGACGATGACAAACAGCAGCGAGAAGCACCCGAAGACGATAAGCCCGGCGGTCAGCGCCGCCGCGATCAGGTAGAATTCGAGGAACCCGCGATCCTCCACCCGGTCGTGGGCGAGCGTCAGCGCCTGCATCAGGACGCCGGTGCCGCTCATCGCGCTCCACACGGCGAGCGCCACGCTCGCGAGAAAGGCAAGGCCGAGCTTCGCGTGGCCGGCGTTGATCAGCGCAAGCAACTGCTGCGACAGCAGCGTCACCGCCGCGTGCGGGAGGATGCCGCCGAGCGAGGACAACAGGCTGCGCACCCCGCTCGGATTGGCGACGAGACCGTAGAGGGAGATCAGCGCCGACAGCCCGGGAAAGAGCGACAGCAGCGCGTAGAAAGCGAGCGCGGCCGCCATCATCGCAACGTTATGGCGGCCGATTTCGTCGCCGACTTCGCGCAGGATCGTCCACCAGCCGGTCCCGCCCGCGGTCAACCCTTCGCCGCGCCGGGCGATCGCGCGGGCGATCCGCGCGCCGAGGCGATGAACATCGCCGCCATCCGGCATCTCGCTCCTCCGCGGCGCAACCCGAGGCGATGCCGCGTCGCCACCCGCCGCCGATCGCGGCGGCGCTCGCAACCGCCAACATCGCCACTCAAATCGCGGTTCCGGCCGCCGCCGGCGCCACGCTCACGCAGAGGGCGCCGAATTGCCGTGGTTCGCGGGGTGCGGCTCAGGCCCGCGCGGCGACGGCGAACCGGTCGAGGCCGAGGGCGGCGCGGAAATCGGCGCTCGCCTGCGCCTTCTGCTCTTCGAGCGGGATGCCGGTAGCGTCGGCGACCCGGTCGATCGCGTTGAAGAGGCCGACGACGCCGGCGGCGTCGACGAGGCCGGCGGCGCCGAGGGCGGCGTCGAGGCCGGCGCGCGCCCGGGCGAGCCTCGTCTCGTCCTCGCCCAGCACGGCCTCGGCGAATTCGACGAGGAGCCGGCCGTGCGTCACCCCGGCATCATCCGCGACGCCGCCCATCACCGCGCCGAGGTCGTAAGCCTTGTCTTGCGTCAGGCCGCTCGCACGGAGCAGCAAGGCGTGGCTCGTCGTTCAATAGAGACATCGGTTGAGCGCCGACACCCGCGCCGCCAACAGCTCGATCTGGGCGTGGCTGATCGCCCGGTATTCGCGCGAGAAGTCGCGCATCGCCGCGGCCGGCTGGTATTGCTGCGCGACCAGATCGAAGAACGAGGCCACCTCCTCGGGGACGAGGCTCATCGCCTTCATGATGTTCGGCGGCCGGCTCGTCGAATAAAGCTCGGGCCCGCCCGCCTCGCCCGGTTCGAGCCACGGAACCCAGGCGGGGCCCGGCTTCGCGCCTTCCGGCCGACGCCGCGACGGCAGGCCCTCTTGCCGCTCCGGCAGCGGCAGCAGATCGAGGCCGAGGCCGCGCGCGAAGGTGTCGATTGCGACGGTGTGCGCGATGATGCCGACGGTCTCGACGTATTGTTCGGGCGCAAGGCCGGCGGCGAGGACGCCGCAGTACCAGGGCTCGGCGAGACGGCCGGGATCGGTCGCCACGCGGTGCACGACCTCGACGACGATCTCGGAGAGTTCGCCGAGGCTGTCGTGCGCGCCCTCGACCGCGCTCGGCGTCAGCGCCTCCTTGCGGCGGCGGCAGAGCGTGCAGCCCGGCGCCCGGCGCGTCTCGGCGGCGATCGCGACGCGCTCGGCTCCCGTCCACCAGGTCCCCGGTTGGCCCAATCGCGCCCAGGCGCGCGCATGCGCGGCGGCCAGGTCGTCGCGGATCGGGATCGGCGCGGAGCGATAGAGATCGCGCATCGGCCGCCCCTCAGGCGGCGGCGCGCGGCAGGGGGAGGCGGCTCCACACGTCGGCGAGAGCATCGACGAGCGCCTCGATGTCGGCGTCGCTGTGCAGCGGCGTCGGGGTCAGGCGCAAGCGCTCGCCGCCGACCGGCACGGTCGGGGAGTTGATCGGCTGGACATAGATATGGTGGCGTTCCAAGAGCTCGTCCGAGGCGAGCTTGCACAGGCCCGCCTCGCCGACCATGACCGGCACGATATGGCTCGGCGACGGCATCACCGGCAGCCCCGCCTCGGCGAGGCGGCGCTTCAAGCGCGCCGCGCGCTCCTGGTGACGCTCGCGCTCGGCCGTGCTGGTCTTCAGATGGCGCACGCTGGCGAGCGCGCCCGCCGCCAGCAGCGGCGGCAGCGAGGTCGTGAAGATGAAGCCCGGCGCGTGGCTGCGCAGGAAATCGACGAGCGCGGCGGAGGCCGCGACATAGCCGCCCATGACGCCGAACGCCTTGGCGAGGGTTCCCTGGATCACGGTCGGGCGGTGCATCACGCCGTCGCGCTCGGCCACCCCGCCGCCATGCGCGCCATAGAGCCCGACCGCGTGCACCTCGTCGAGATAGGTCATCGCGCCATGGCGCTCGGCGACCTCGCAGATCTCGCCGATCGGCGCGATGTCGCCGTCCATCGAATAGACCGATTCGAAGGCGACGAGCTTCGGCCGCTCGGGCGGCAGGCGGGCGAGCAGCCGGTCGAGGTCTTGCGCGTCGTTATGGCGGAAGATCTGTTTCTCGGCCCGGCTGTTGCGGATGCCGGCGATCATCGAGGCGTGGTTGAGTGCGTCGGAGAGGACGACCGTGCCCGGTATGTCGCGGGCGAGCGTCGAGAGCGCCGTCTCGTTGGCGACGTAGCCGGAGGTGAAGATCAACGCCGCCTCGCGGCCGTGCAGACGGGCCAGCTCCGCTTCGAGCAGCAGATGCAAATGGTTGTTGCCCGAGATGTTGCGCGTGCCGCCGGCGCCGGCGCCGGCGGCGTGCAGCGCCTCCGCCATGGCGGCGAGGACCTTGGGGTGCTGCCCCATGCCGAGATAGTCGTTCGAGCACCACACCGTGACTTCGGCGCCGATGCGGTGGTCGAAGGCGCGCGGGAAGCGGCCGCACCGCCGCTCGAGATCGGCGAAGACGCGATAGCGGCCCTCGGCCCGCAGGGCGGCAAGGCGCTGCCGGAAAAAGCCCTCGTAATCCATCGCCCGTGATTATCCCCTAAGCGACCCCGGCGACGCTACAATTTCCGCTCGCTGCGCGCATTGGCCGCGTGACGCGGCAGTCGGCAGCAGGCGGATCGCGGCGCAGGGAATTTCGACCTCGACGACGGAGCGGGGCCCGAGATTCAGCCGGCGCGCCTCGCGGCTCATCAGCAGACCGGTGAGCGGAAACCCGCAGTCGAGCCGCACTCGGGTCAGCACCCCTTCCTCGACCGTGCCGCGGACATGGCCGGCGAGGCGGTTCGCCGCCTCGTGCGGCGCGACGCCCGAGGGTGCGAACTCGACCTCCTCGGCGCGGATCGCGACGAGGACCTCCGGCCCCGCTTCCAGCCGCTCGGGGGCGACGGCGTGGAGCCGGGCCTCGCCGAGCAAGAGCGTTACGTGCGCGCCCGACCGGCCGAGAAGGCGCGCGGCGAGGATGTTCTCGACGCCGAGAAATTCGGCGACGAAGCGGTCGCGCGGCGCCCCGAACACGGCCCGCGCATTGCCCTGCTGCACGACCCTGCCGCCGTGCATGACGGCGAGGCCGCCGCCAAAAGCCAATGCGTCGGCGCGGTCGTGCGTAACGAAGATCGAGGGCGTCCCGGCGCGTGCGAGGAACTCGCGCAATTCCCCCCGCAGCCGCTCGCGGGTCTCGGCGTCGAGCGCCGAGAACGGCTCGTCGAAGAGGAAGAGGTCGGGCTCGGCGGCAAGCGCGCGGGCGAGCGCGGTGCGCTGCTTTTCGCCGGGGCTGAGGCTCGCCGGCGCGCGGTCGGCGAGATGGCGGATCGCGAACTCGTCGAGAAGCCGCGCGAGCCGGCCACGGGCGGCGGCGTCGCGCGAGCGGCGCAGCCCCAATGCGATGTTTCCCTTGACCGAAAGATGCGGGAAGAGCCCGAAATTCTGCAACACCAGCGCGACGTTGCGGCGCTCGGGCGGCAGCCCCGTCACATCCCGCCCGCCGATTGAAATACGGCCCGCCGAGGGCCGGTAAAATCCGGCGATCGTCTCCAAGGTCACCGATTTGCCGGCGCCGTTGGGGCCGAGGAGGACGAGGGTTTCGCCCTCGGCGACGGCGAGATCGAGGCTTTTCAGGGAGAACGCGCCGAGCCGCAGCGTCAGGCCGTCGATCGCGAGCCCTTTCGCGCTCACCGCCCGGCTCCGGCGTCGACGGCGCGTCCGTACGCAAGCGCGCGGAAGAGGATGAAGAGCGCGAGGCAGACGACGAGCAAGAGGACGGCGGCCGCCGCCGCCTCGTCGAGCCCGTAGCGCAGGAACAGCGTGTAGATCCGCACCGGCGCCGTCATCGGGTAATAGACGAGGATGACGACGGCGCCGAACTCGCTGATCGCGCGCGCAAAAGTGAGAGTGAGGCCGGTCAGGATGCCGCGCCGCGCGAGCGGCAGGCTGACGCAGAGCCAGGCGGCCCAGGCGCCCAGCCCCAAGGTGCGGGCGACCTGCTCCAAACGCGGGTCGACCGCCTCGAAGCCGATCCGCGCGGCGTTGACGGTGTAGGGGACGGAAACGAACAGCATCGCCGCGACGATCCCCCACAGCGTCCCCCAGAATCGGAGGCCGAAGAGCGCCGCCGCCGGCGCTCCCAAAAGACCCTGCCGCCCGAACACCATTAGAAGCGCGATCCCGGCGACGGTGTGCGGCACCGCCAGCGGCAGGTCGATCAATGCCGCGACCGCGCTCTTGCCGCGGAACCGGCTGCGCGCCAGGCCATAGGCGAGCGGCACGCCGAAGAGGGCGGCGACGAGCGCCGTCAGCAACGAGCCCAAAAGGCTCAGCCACAATGCCGCGCGCAATTCCGGCGCCCGCGCGGCCTCGAGAAGGCTCGCTGCGGAAGGTGTCAGACCGAGCGCCACGAGCGGCAGAACGACGAAGCCGACGAGCAGGCTGCCGGCCAGCCAGCAGCACAGAAACAGCCCGCGCGAACGGCTATAGAGACCGCCCGCCAATCACGACCCCGGCCAAGGCTTGACGAGGGCCCGCAAGGCCTGCGGCATGGCGGCCTCGCCCACCGCATAAGGCGGATCGAGGACGCCGAACCCGCTCTGCTGCATGACCGCCTGCCCCTCGGGCCCCAGCAGCAGCGCAACATATTTCTGCGCCCATTCGGGGTGCGGCGCCCTATTCGGGATGGTCACGGCATAGACGATCGGTCGGCCGGCGAGCCCGCCGTTTTTCGTATTCGCGACGGCCTCTCTGTAGATCCCCGCATAGCCCGGATCGCTCAAATCGATCTGCGGCGGGAGATGCAGATATTGGAAATGGTGCTGCAGCGCATCCGAGCGGTAGATCGCCAGGTAATCGATCTGATGCAGCTGCAATGCGGCGATCAGCGAGGTTTCGGTGTCGCGCATGTTGGCGCGCGGCGCATTGGCGAGGATCTGCGCGGCGAGTCCCGGCGCCTTGTAATATCTTTCGGCGAGCGCAAGCATCTGCACGGTCTGATAGCCCGACGGGTCGGTGTCGGGGTTGGAGCGGCCGATCTCGACCCCCTTGCGCGCCAGCACGCGATACCAGTTCGCCGGCGTCGCTTCCGCGGCGTATTTGCTTTCCCGAGTATAGACGAAGGTGATGGCGTTCCTCGCGAACCCGGCATACCACCGGGCATAGGCGGGGAAGAGATATTGCGGGATGACATTGTAATCGGCGACGGCGAGGATGTCGGCCGGCTGGTGCAGTTGGGTGATCTCGCGCGCCATCTTGACGCTGCCGCCGAATTGCGGCTGCGGCGCGGCGCCGGGGTAGCGCTTTGCGAACAGCCGGTCGATGTCGCGGAACGGCCGCGCCAGCGTGCCGGCGGCGAGGATCATCAGGGGCACCGGCTGCGCCGCCTGCGCCGGCCCGGCGGGCAACAGTGCGGCGAGGCTCAGTAGTACCGCGGCAACGCTCTTGCGATGGGGCATTTTCTTCTCCCGAACAAAGCTATTTCTTCTGCGGCACGCAGGCGAAGGTGGCGCGCCCCGGCAGCAGGAGCGGGCAATAGTCGAGGCGATAGTCGATGTCGAGGCGGGCGGCGCGGGTAGCGGGCGGGCATTGCGCCTGCGCGCTCTTCTGCACCTCGGCGGGCGAGCTGGCGAGGCGGTCGTAGCAGACGGCGACGCGCTCGCCCTCGGGCTCGCCCGTCTCGGCCGCCGCCGGATAGGTCGGGTAGGGCGCCACCGCGGAGCAGCCGGCGAGCGCCGCCGCAAGCAGCAAAATCGCGAGGCCGGCCCTCATGCGGTCTGGGCCAGCGCGCGTTCGAGAAAGGCGGCGGCGGCGAGGAGCCGCGCGTCCTCGCCGATCCTGCCGACGAGCTGCACCCCGGTCGGCAGTCCCCCCTCGCCCCAGCGCGCCGGCAATGTCAAAGCGGGCGTCCCGAGCAGGGTCCACATGCGGTTGAAGACCGGGTCGCCGGTATTGCCGAGCCCCTTCGGCGCCTCGCCCGGCGCCGCCGGCACAAGGACCGCGTCGCAGCCGCCGAAGAAGGCGGGAAGGCCGGCGCGCGCCGCGGCGGCACGGCCGAGCGCGCGGTCGTAATCCGTCGAACCGACCGCCATCCCTTCGTCGAGCATCTGCGCGAGGCGCGGCGACAGTTCGGCGCTGCGCATCACCCGCTCATGGGCGAGCGAGCGCGTCATCTCGTACAGCATGACCGTGTTCTGCGCCTCGTTGAGCCCCTCGTGCTCGGGAGCGATCGCCAATTCCACTGCCCGCGCACCGTTCTTTTCGAGGCTCGCGCGCGCGGCGTCGAGGGCGGCGGCGGTCGCCGCTTCGGCGGCGTCCCAATAGGGCGTGCGGTAGATGCCGAAGCGCGGCGCCGCCGCCGGCGCCGCAACCTCGCGCAGCGCCCGCCGCTCGCTCAACACGCCGGCGAGAAAGGCGGCGTCGAGCACGTTCCCCGCCATGATGCCGAGCGTGTCGAGGCTCTCGGCGAGCGGCTTGATGCCGGCGCGCGGCAAGAGGCCGAAGCTCGGCTTGTAGCCGACGGCGCCGCAATAGGCGGCCGGGCGGATGACCGAGCCGGCGGTCTGGGTGCCGAAGGCCAAGGGCGCCATGCCGTCGGCGACGGCGGCGGCCGAGCCGCTCGACGAACCGCCGGGGGTATGGGCGGGGTTTTTCGGGTTCGCCGTCTTGCCGGGGGTGAAGGCGGCGAATTCGGTGGTGACGGTCTTGCCGAGGACGACCGCGCCGGCCGCGCGCGCCAGCGCGACGCAGGCCGCGTCGGCTGCCGGGCGGTGGCCGCGATAGATCGGCGAGCCGTAGGCGGTCGGCATGTCGCAGGTGTCGATCAGGTCCTTGACCGCGATCGGCACGCCGTGCAGCGGCCCGCGCGGCGGCTCGGCGTCGCGCGCCTTGGCGGCGGCGAGCGCCCTATCGCGGTCGAGATATTCCCAGGCGCCGACGACGCTCTCGCGCGCCTCGATGCGTTCGAGATAGGCGGCGGTCAGGGCCTCGGCGGTGAGCCGGCGCTCGGCGATATGGCGGGCGGCCTCGCGGGCGCTCAGCTGGGCAAGCTCGGTCAAGGCGTTTCCTCTCGGTTGCTCGCGCCTCACCCTAATGCGGCGCGCCGCGATATGGTAGAAGAGAGAGGCTCGAAAAAAGCGACTCGCGGAGCGATGCCGATGAAACCGGTCCCGATCGGCGCCACGGGCTCCTTTACCCTCCTCGTCGGCCCGGAGCATCTCGCGAACCGCTTCAAGGACGCGACCCTGCCGCCGGTCTTGGCGACGCCGGTCATGATCATGGTCATGGAGAATGCCGCGCTCAACGCCTTGAAGCCCTATCTGGAGGCGGGCGAGAGCGCGCTCGGCACGCGGGTCGATGTCCGCCATCTGGCGGCGACGCCCGGCGGGCGGCAGGTGACGGGCGAAGCCGAGGTGACGAAGGTCGAGGGCCGCCGCGTCGAATTCACCGTCCGCGCGGTCGAAGGCGACAAAGTGGTCGGCGCCGGCACGCACGAGCGCGCGATCGTCAAGGTCGCGCGCTTCGCGGCAAAACTGGGCTGACTGCTCCGGCGTCATTGCGAGGCGCGCAGCGCTGCGGCAATCTCGACGGGATTGCTTCGCGGAGCCTGTCATCGGGCCGCGCGGAGCGCGGACCCGGGGGCTCGCAATGACAGCATTCGCGGAACGCTCGTCGAACCGGAGCCTCGCATGCGGCCGCTGATTGCCGTTTTCGGCCTGATGCTTTTTCCCCTCTCGGCGGCGGCGGCGCAGAACCCGCTCGCCGCCGTCGCCGCCGGCAACATGCAGATCATCGGCCGCAGCGACCTCGGCGGCGCCGGCAAGGGCGGCGAAGGCCTGGCGCTGAAGCAATATCCGGGCGGCCGGCGGGTCATTTTCCTCGCGCATGAATCGGCGCCGATGTGCTTCAGCGAGATCGACGTGACCGAGCCGACCGCCCCCAAGGTGCTGAAGCAAGTGCCGGTCGCGGCCGATTTCGTGCGCTGCAACTCGCTGGGCCTTGCCGGCGGCACGCTCGTCGTCGCGCACCAGACGGAAAAGCCGGGCGAGCCGCATGCCGGGATCGACGTCTACGACGTGAGCGACCCGATGCGGCCGAAGAAGCTGTCGCATTTCGACACCTCGGGGCCGCATTCGCGCGGCGTCCATTACGTGTGGTTCGCCGACGGGCGTTACGCCTATCTCTCGACCGGGGCGCGCGACTTCACGCCGCGCGACCCGAAGGACGACCAGTTTCTGATGATCGTCGATCTGAAGGACCCGCGGCAGCCGCGCGAAATCGGGCGCTGGTGGCTGCCCGGCACGCGCTGGGGGGACGCCGCCGCGCCGCCGCCGCGGGTCGGCACCTTCGACAGCGGCATCCGCATGCATTCGCTGACGATCCCCGCCGACCGAGGAACCCGCGCCTATATCGGCTGGATCGACGGCGGCTGGGTCATCCTCGACATCAGCGACAAGGCGCACCCCAAAGCAATCGTGCGCCGGTCATGGCAGTCGCTCGACGAAGGCTTCGCGCACACTGTCCTCGCCATCCCCTCGCGCGGCATCGCGATCCAGAGCGAGGAGGCGATCAAGTTCAACTGCGGCGACTGGCCGAAGCGCAACTGGGTCTGGGACATCGGGGACGAGCGCCGGCCCTATCCGCTCGCGCCCTTCCCGCCGGTCCCGAACCAGCAGGCGCTGTGCCATGCCGGCGGCCGCTTCGGCGCCCACAACATCGACATGAACCGGCCGGTGCCGAATTCGAAGACGCTGCGGAACACCGTCGTCGGCAGCTTTTTCAACGGCGGCGTGCGCGCCTATTCGATCGCCGACCCGTCGCATCCGAGGGAGATTGGCTACGTGATCCCGGCGCCGCCGCCCGGCAACGCGACGCACACGATCCAGATCAACGACATCTATG
>DASYYD010000245.1:0-3692 GCA_035934195.1 Allostellaceae bacterium
ACCATCGGCTCGGTTTCCGGATGATTGATGTTGTTGGGAATGATGGCGCGGCCGCGCGCCACCTCCTCGCACACGAATTCCGGGCTTACATGCTCGGGGATCGCGGCGCCGAACGAGTTGCCGCGGTCGGGATTGGCGAGCGCCCGCTCGCGCCCCAGATTCTCGCGGATCGCGACATATTCCATCTCCGGCGTGACGATGCCGCGCCGCGCATAGGCGAGTTGCGTCACCGCGGCGCCGGCTTTACCGCGCAAGACCGGGCGGCGGCCGCGATCGAACAGCGAGACGCTGCTCTCTTCCCCGCGCCGCAAGCCGTTGTCCTCGGGTTTCACCTCGCGGCCCTGATATTCTTCGACGTCGCCGCGCGCGAGGAGCCACGGCCGGCGCAGTTCAGAGAGCCCCTTCATGATGTCGATGCGTGCCGCCGGATCGCTGTAGGGGCCGGATGTGTCGTAGACGCGCACCGGCAGCTCGCCGGCCGAGGCGGCGAGGTCGATCTCGCGCATCGCGACCTTCAGGTCCGGATGCAGCCGGCCCGGCATGTACAATTTGCGCGAAGCCGGGAACGGCCCCGTCGTGACGCGAAGCTCTTCGACGGGCCGCATCGGCTTTTGCGGGGCCAGCGGGGCGGAATCGGGCATGGCGGATCTCCTTGCGCCAGTCAGCACATGGATCCGGAGCGATAGCGGAGAGAATGGGCCTCTCTCGGAGGCGTTTCCTGTCCCTACGCCGGCACGACCCGGATCAGGTTCGAAGGGTTTGTCGCGGGCTGGCGACATCTCAGCCCCGTGCCGGGGCACCCCTTGGACGAGCCGATTATCCGCAGAGTGCCTCGCCGCCGTCAAGACGCACGGCAGCGGGGGATTTGGGAAGCGCATCGCGCCGTGCTATGGTCCGCCGCGTCGCGGCAGGGACGACAGGCGGGATCTCTCCATGATCGTCGGGCGCCTTCTTGGCTGGCTCATCGTGCTCTCGGGCCTCGGGGTCCTGGCGCGCGACGTGATGGTCGGGATCGAGACCCACCAATGGGCGCCGATCGCGCTCGGCCAATTGTGGTTCGACGTCAACCGGTCGAGCCTCAACCTCGTCCAGGCGGTGGTGCAGCGCTACATCAGCCCCGTTTTGTGGGACCCGGTCATCGTCGGGCTCCTCTATTGCTGGGCCTTTGCGGTCCTCTTGATCCTCGGCGCGATCTTCCTGTCGATCTTCCGCCGCCGCCAGCGCCGGCGGTTTTGAGCGAGATCATCAGCTTGGGAAATCGCTGTCATTCCGGTGGCCTCGCGCCGCGAGGCGGCGCCCCGGAATGACGGTCCCAGCGACGGTTCGCTGCAGTTGAGGGGCTACCCGTCGCCCATCTTGAGGGCGGCGATGAAGGCGGATTGCGGGATCTCGACGCGGCCGAACTGGCGCATCCGCTTTTTGCCTTCCTTCTGCTTTTCGAGCAGTTTCCTCTTCCGTGTCACGTCGCCGCCGTAGCATTTGGCGAGGACGTCCTTGCGCAGCGCCTTCACGGTCTCGCGCGCGATGATGCGGCCGCCGATCGCCGCCTGGATTGCGATCTGGAAGAGCTGCCGCGGGATCAAATCCTTGAGGCGCTCGCACAGCGCCCGGCCGCGGCGCTCGGCCTCTGCGCGGTGCACGATGACCGAGAGCGCATCGACATTCTCGCCGTTGACGAGGATGCTCAGAAGCACGAGGTCGCCCTCCTCGTAGCCGTCGAGCTGGTAGTCGAAGCTCGCATAGCCGCGGCTCACCGATTTCAGGCGGTCGTAGAAATCGAAGACGACCTCGTTCAATGGCAGCCGGTAGACGAGCATCGCCCGGCTGCCGGCATAGGTGAGATCCTGCTGCACGCCGCGCCGCTCTTCGCAGAGCGCGAGAATGGGGCCGAGATAGGCGTCCGGCACAAGGATCGTCGCCTTGATCCACGGCTCCTCCAGATGGTCGATCCGCACCGGGTCCGGCATGTCGACCGGGTTGTGCAACGTCGTCATATGCCCGTTCGTCAGATGCACGCGGTAGACGACCGAGGGCGCGGTCGCCAGCAGGTCGAGGTCGAATTCGCGCTCCAGCCGCTCGCCGATGATTTCGAGATGCAACAGCCCCAGAAAGCCGCAGCGGAAGCCGAAGCCGAGGGCAGCCGAGGTCTCCGGCTCGTATTCGAAGCTCGCGTCGTTGAGGCGCAGTTTCGCAAGGCTGTCGCGCAGCCGCTCGTAATCGGCCGCATCGGTCGGAAAGAGGCCGCAGAAGACGACCGGCTGCACCGGCTTGAAACCGGGGAGCGGCGCGGCAGCCGGGCGGCGGTCCTCGGTGATCGTGTCGCCGACCCGGCAATCGGCGACGGTCTTGATGCCGGCGGTGATGAAGCCGATCTCGCCCGGGCCCAATTCCTCGACCGCGACGCCTTTCGGCGTGAAGACGCCGACCCGCTCGACGGCGTGGCTGGCGCCCGTCGCCATCAGCCGGATCTTTTGCCCGGCCCGCAACACGCCGTCCTTGACCCGCACCAGAGTGACGACGCCGAGATAGGGGTCGTACCAGCTGTCGACGAGGAGCGCCTTCAAGGGCGCCTCAGCCTCGCCCGCCGGCGGCGGCAGGCGCGTCACCAGCGCCTCGAGGACGGCATCGATGTTGAGCCCGGTCTTGGCCGAGATCAGGAGCGCCCCTTCGGCGTCGAGCCCGATCACGTCCTCGATCTGCTCCTTGACCCGCTCGGGCTCGGCCGCCGGCAGGTCGATCTTGTTGAGGACCGGCACGATCTCGTGCCCGGCCTCGACCGCCTGATAGACGTTGGCGAGGGTCTGCGCCTCGACCCCCTGGCTCGCATCGACGACGAGAAGCGAACCCTCGCAGGCAGCCAATGACCGGCTGACCTCATAGGCGAAATCGACGTGCCCCGGCGTGTCCATCAGGTTCAGCACATAGTCGAGCCCGTCTCGCGCCCGATATTGCAGCCGCACCGTCTGCGCCTTGATCGTGATGCCGCGCTCGCGCTCCAACTCCATGCTGTCGAGCACCTGCTCGCGCATCTCGCGTTCGGCGAGCCCGCCGCAGGCCTCGATCAGCCGGTCGGCCAAGGTCGATTTGCCGTGGTCGATATGGGCGATGATCGCGAAATTGCGGATGCGGGCGAGCGGGGTCATGCCGGGCGAAGATGGGGACGCGGGCGCGGAGGGTCAACGCGGCGAGCAGCAGCTCTCACAACGCCGTGAGCGGAATGCCGAGCGCTTGCGCGGCGGCGAGGAGTCGGTTGTCGTAGCTGGCGAGCGCTGCCGGTTCGCCGCTGCGGCGTCGCACGAAATCGATCGTGGCGAGGTGGAGCGCGTCCAGGGTGCGGAGCGCGACGGGAAAAGGCTCCAACGCCCGCGACAGTGCGCTTTCGCCCAGTTCTATCAGGTCAACCCGGTCAAGGCGGGCTCTGGCTCGGTTCCCGTGAGATGAAGCCAGCCTGTATGCGTTCAGGCGACTCCACACCTCATATGCCAGTAAACGGCTGGAGGCTAACCGCTCGTCCCACAGTGCTTCAGGGGGAACCTGCTCTTCTCGAAAGACCGACGCGAGCAGGACCGAACTGTCAAGGTAGATCACCAGCGATCTTCCCGGTCCCGGGCCAAATCCTCCATCAGCTTATCGAAAGTGAGCCCAGGTACCGGCTTCCCCGGCGGCAGAGGCGCGAACGGCTTCTTCGCCGG
>DASYYD010000246.1:0-6764 GCA_035934195.1 Allostellaceae bacterium
GATGAACAACCTTCGTAGCAATCACAGCTAGCTAATTCCCGGCGATCGTCTGGCCGCCGTCGATGACGATCATCTGTCCCGTGATGTAATTGCCGGCGCGCGAGGCCAATAGGAGCGCCGTGCCGGCGATGTCCTCGGGGATCGCCAGACGGCGCAGCGGGGTGGCGGCCTCGCGCGCGGCGCGGCGTTGCGGGTCTTCGTAGAGCACCCGCGCGAACCGGGTCGTCACCACCGACGGCGCGATGCAGTTCACCCGCACGTTGTCGGGCCCCCATTCGGCCGCAAGATTGCGGCACAAGGCATAATCGGCGGTCTTGGTGACCCCGTACATGCCGAGCACCGTCGTACCCCGCACGGCCGCGGTCGAGGTGACGAAGATGATCGCGCCGTCGCGCCGCTCGCGCATCTCCGGCGCGACCATCCGCGACAGCCACAGATTGCTCAGCACGTTGTTGACCATCATCCGCTCGAACGCCTCGTCGGTCAGCCCGTCGAGGGAGCCGTAATGCGGGTTGATTGCGGCATTGCAGACGAGGATGTCGACCCGGCCCCATTCTCTCCTGGCCTCGCCGACGAGGTTTTCGAGCTGCGCCTTGTCGGAGATCCGGGCCGAGACGCCGATCGCACCGCCGCCCTTGCCGCGAATCGAGGCGGCGACCTGCTCGCATTCCTCGGGGTTGCGGCTCGAGACGACGACCCTGCCGCCGGCCTCGACGAAGGCCTCGGCTATCGCCAGCCCGATGCCGCGCGTGGACCCGGTGATGATCGCCACCTTCCCCGTCAGATCGAAGAGCTGCATGACGCCTCCTTCATTCGCCGGCGGCATCATGCGCGAGGATCGGCGTTCCCGAAAGAGGCTGACCCGCCTGAGGGGCGGCAAGGCGAGCGTGATCGTCCCGCGGACGCTTCGGCGTCAGGCCGGGCGCGGCGGAGAGAGCTCGATCACCCGGCCGGCGCGGCGCTCGCCCGCAGCCTGATGGCGAACAGCGTTCCCTCGCCCGGGCTCGAGCGGACGGTGATGCCGCCGCCATGCTGTTGCACGATCGAGTGCGACACCGAAAGCCCGAGCCCGGCGCGCCGCGTATCGCTGCGGGTGGTGAAGAACGGGTCGAAGATCCGCGGCAGGTCGGCCTCCGGGATGCCGCAGCCGGTATCGCCGATCTCGACCACGATATCGTGCGCCGCGCGGCGCACCCCGAGTGACAATCGGCCGCCGGCCGGCATCGCCTGAAACGCATTGGCGATCACGTTGATCATCACCAGCTCGAGGAGGTTCTGAACGCCGTCGGCACAAAGCGGCGCGGCCGCGGGTTCGGCCGCCCCCTCGACGCTCCAGGCGACGGTGACCCCGGCCGTGGCCTCCCCGGAGGAGGCGAACAACAGGGCGTTGCGCAAAACCTCGACCAAATCGACCTGCGTCGTCTCGCGCATGCGTCCGGGGCGGGCGAAGCGCAACAGGCTCTCGACGACGCGCGAGGCCCGCGCGATCCCGTCGATCACCTTCTCGATGCATTCCTGCTGCATTGCCGGCGAGCCGGCGCGGTGTTTCAACAGCTGCGCCGCCGCCGAACTCACCCCGAGCGGATTGCGGATCTCGTGCGCGATGCCGCCGATCACCATGCCGAGCGCGGCGAGTTTTTCGGTTTGCCGGCTCTGCGCCTCGATGGCGCCTGGTTCGGCGAGCGCATCTTCGGCGCCCTCGCCGGAGCCGGCGGTTCGCGGGCGCGGCGGGCCCGATACCCGCAGCCGGGAGGTCACTTCGTCCATCACGAGGACCGCCGCACGGCCGCCGCGGCGCAACGGCAGCGGGCAGATGCTGTAGGAATAGACCCGCGCGGGCATGCCGGCCGCGCGACAGCTCGTCCGGCCGCGCCGCACCCCCGCGCCGGAGCGAAGGGCGTCGAAGATCCGCGCGTCCAACCCGACATCCTCGAAGGCGCCCGGAAAGACATCGCGAAATCGGCGGCCGATCAACTCCCTGTCGGCAGCATGTCGGGTTTCGAGAAACGTCCGGTTGGCGTGCAGCACCGTCAGGCGGTCATCGATGATCAGTATCGACGATGGGCTCGCCGACATGATCGCGTCGAAAAAGTCTTCGTAGTTGAAGTTGGGCGAACCCATTGCGCGCCGCCTCCGCCGTTTGGGTCCGGCCGCTAGGGGTGGACGCCGCCGAACACGCCGCGCAGATCGGCAGCCGCGGCGTGCGCCGGTTCACCGCCGGTGAATGCCTTGAGTTTGGTGCGGAACGTCTTGTAGTCGACGCCGAGCAGGCGGGCCGCCTCGGCCTTGTTGCCGCGGGCCCGCGCCAGCGCGTCGAGAATGGCGCCGCGCTCGACCACCCTGATCCTGTCTTGCATGGTCGGGTAGACGGGCGCGGCGACACAAGCCTCGCGCGCCGCCGTCGTGGTGGCGATCGACCGGCCGAGGCAGCCTGCGATATGCGACGGCGCCACGGCGGCACCGGCGGCGAGCGCGGCGCGGCGGACGACATTGCGCAGTTCGCGCACGTTGCCCGGCCAATCATAGCCGCGCAGCAGCGACAGCGCCGGAGCGGTTATGTCGAGCGCCGGCTTGCCGAGCGCCCGGCAGGCTTCCGCGAGGAAGCGGCGGGCAAGAAACTCGATATCCTCCGGCCGGGCGCGCAGCGGCGGCAGCACTATCGAAAGTTCCGCCAGCCGGAAATAGAGGTCGGCCCGGAACGAGCCGATCGCGACCCGCTCGCCGAGCGCATCGTTGGTTGCCGCGACTACCCGCAGATCGACCGGCACCGGCGCCGTCCCGCCGACCCGATAGAACGTGCGGCTTTCAAGAGCCCGCAACAGGCTGCGCTGCGCCGGCGGCGACAAGTTGCCGATTTCATCGAGGAACAAGACGCCGCCGCCGGCGGCCAACTCGAAGCGGCCGCGCCGACGTTCGACGGCGCCGGTGAACGCGCCCTTTTCGTGCCCGAACAGCTCGCTGTCGACGAGCGTATCGACGAGCGCGCCGCAATCGACCGCGACAAACGGCTTGGCGTGCCGCGGTCCGTATTCGTGCAACGCTCGCGCCACTAGTTCCTTGCCGGTGCCGGTCTCGCCGAGAAGCAAGACGGAATAGTCGCTGCCGCTGATCGTCTCGAGCTGGCCGGCCAGCTCCTCGACCGCCGCGCCCTGGCCCATGGCATCGATGATGGCCGCGCGCAGCCCGCCCCTGCGGCCCGGCCGCTCGGCGCGCCCGTGGGCGATTGCCCGCTTGACGACGCCGGCCAGCTCCTCGTTGCGGAAAGGCTTGGTCAGATATTCGAAGGCGCCGGCACGCACCGCCTGCAACGCGCCCGGAATGCTGCCATAGGCGGTCAGCACGATCACCGGCAGATGGCGGTCGAGATGCTTCAAGCGATGCAGCACCTCCTCGCCGTTGCCATCGGGAAGCCGCATGTCGAGCAGCACCGCATCCGGCGCGGCGCGTCCCTTGGACATCATGTCGATGCCCTGTCGGCCGTTCGCAGCCTCTTCGACCCGGATCCCGATCTCTCCGCAGATCTCTCGCACAACCCAGCGCATGTCCGGGTCGTCGTCGATTATCATAATAGTTGAAAGACCCGTCATCGGTGAACACGCCTCAAGGTGCTAGCATTCCCGCGGTTTTATTTCCTGGATCATCGAAAATCTACGTCTATTTTTGACAACCGAATAACGCAGGTATTTAATAATTCTTGCGATTAAGCGTGTGACTGTCAACAAGATTTTTTCTATATTTTCTTATTACCTATACATTTTTGGGTCCTCTAATATGATATTTCAACACTCTATACGATATTTTGAAAACCACGATTGGCGCGCCGATACGGCTCACTTTTCCGATTGAGGTTTCTACAAGCAACAGTATAATATGTCAACTCGTACTCTATGTTTGCGAGTTGAGAAACCTGCGGAGCGCATGCCGATGACGATCCTGTCACAGCCCTACTTCCGCAACGAGCAAGCCGCGCTGTCCAAGCTCGAGGCGCTGATCTGGCCGCATGGACCCATCTGCCTGCATTGCGGCGCCACGAACCGCATCGGTAACGTCATCGGCAGGGGTGCGCGCCCGGGACTGAAGTTCTGCTGCCGCTGCCGCAAGCAGTTTCGCGCCACCATGGGCACGGTGTTCGAGGGCAGCCATATCCCGATCCATAAATGGCTGCAGGCTTGCTTTCTGTTGACCGCGGGCGATACCGGCATCAGTGCGCACCAGCTCCATCTGCGGCTCGATATCACCAACAAGACCGCGCTCGGCATGGTGCACCGCCTCGCCGAGCTCCGCGCCGCCGGCGCGCCGGACAGCGCAGACGCGGCAGAGAGCGAACGGACCGGCCTGGTCAACGGCCGTCTTCGGCGCGTGCGCTGGCGGCGCCGCGGCAATCGCGGCCCGGCGGCGCACGCCTTGGGGTCGGCGCCCGAAGCGGGCGATGGCGATGAGGTCCCCTGGGCAATCCCGCCGGCGGGCACGACGCGGCAATACGTGCGCTTTCTGGAGACGGCGCATGAGCTCGGCTGCCGCGATGACGAAGCGGCATTCGAGCGGGTGCTCGCACGAATTGTGCGATATCCGGCGCCGACGCGGCGGGCGCGGGTATCGATCGCCGCCTCTGCCCCCGAGGCAGCCGACGGCCCGTCGCGGACCCGATCGCGCGGCGCCCGACACGCCTATTGATTCGCGTCGCCGCGAGGTACGTCAGAGACTCAATTCTGTGACCGGGCGGATCGGCCCGCAGGCCGCGGCACCGCCGGTTCGGGAGCGATGCCGCGTCCTTCTCGGGCGAGATTCCTTCGCGCCGGCCCGACGGCCGCGGATCAGCCGGACTTTGCCGCGCCGCCGCCGCTCTGCTGGCGATAGCGCCAGGTCTTGCTGTCGGCGACCCGCTCGATGGATTGCCGCCCCTCGAGCTGAGTGAGTGCATGCCGGATCGAGGTGAATGCCATCACCACCCCGCGTTCGCGCCGCAGGGCATTGCGGATGTCGGTCGGCCGGGCGGGGCGGGGCGCAATCGACCGCAGCATCTCCTCCACCATTCGAGCATTGTTGCCGCGGCCCGGCGGCGGCGCCGCGGGCTTGGCGGCAGGGGCTCGCTTCGCTGCCGGCGCCGGCTTTCGCGTCCGCTTCGGAGCCGCTCGCGCCGCCTTCGATCGCGCCCGCCGCGGCGGCGGTTTTGCCGCCGGCGCCGCTGCCGCAGCCGAGCGGCCGGACGGCCGCGAGGCAAGCTCGCGCACCGCCTGCATCGCGGCGGCGTACCCTTCCGCATAAGCTTCCCGCCGTATCGACTCGATCTGCTCTTGCAGTAGCGCGAGCGCCGTTTTCGCCATTGGTCGTGTCCGCTTTTCCCGGCCGCCGGGCAGCCTAACAGGCCCGTGCAGCAAAAGATAGACACTCGCTCAACGTCGAGGCGTGTGGCACGGCGCGGGACGCGGCGTTGGGCTCGCTAATGCGAACCGAGTGAACGCCTTCGCCGGCGGCGGCGTTTTCATTGGAAACTCTCGCCAGCACGCCCTCGAAAACAGCCGCTGCAACGGTATTGCCCGATGATTCGTCCGAGACTGGTTCCGCCCCTGTGCCTTGCTGTTCTGCTCGCCTGTGCCGCGATTCCGGAAGGGGCGAGCGGCGCGGCGCCAACCGACAGTGGCACGCCGCTGACGCCGACCGAAGCGCAGCACGCGATCGCGGTGCTGCAAGACGCAAAACAGCGCGCCGAACTGTTGCAGACACTGCAGGCCATCGCCAAGGCGGCGCCGCCGGCCGCGCCGGGCAGCCTCGGCGCCCAGCTCCTCGTCCAGCTGTCGCGCTGGGCCGGCGACCTGTTCACGCAGATCGCGAGCGCCGGGGGAGCCCTCGCCGCGCTGCCGCGACTGTCGACGCGTCTGATCGATCGGCTGTCGGTCCCGGCTGCTCGAACGCGGCTTCTCGAGGCGAGCCTCGAGCTCGTTCTGGTGCTCGCCGCCGCTCTTCTCGCCGAGTGGATGGCCGGGCGCGCGGTTCGCCGCGCCCGCGCCGTCATCGCCGCGTACGCCGGCGCGGACGCGTCGCGAGAACCGGATGGGCCGCCGACCCACCGGCACGCTCGGATGACGAGCGCGGTGCGGCAGTTGCGCCGCTTGCCGCTGGCGCTCGCCCGCTTGGCGCTCGACCTGTTGCCGATCGCCGCCTTCGCCGCGGCGGGCAATCTCCTCGCCGCCGCCCTGACCAGCGCGTCCTTTACGGCCCGGCTGATGACGCTCGCGCTGGTGAACGCCTATGTCGTATGCCGCGGCGTTTCCAGCTTCACCTGTATGCTGCTCGCGCCCGACAACGCCGGGCTGCGCCTGTGGCGGATCGACACCGACACCGCCCGCTACACCACAGCCTGGGTGCGGCGGATCACGATCGTCGCGGTGGCCGGCACCGCATTTGCCGATGTCGCCTTGTTGCTCGGCCTCTCGGCGCCGGCGCACGCGGCCTTCCTCAAGGTCGTCGCGCTCGTCGTAAACCTGCTCCTGGTGATCGTCGTCTTGCAGTGCCGCCGCGCCGTCGCCGCCCGCATCCGTGCCCCCACTTCCACAGCGGGCGGTGTCGCATCGCTGCGCAACGGGCTCGCCGGCATCTGGCACCTGATCGCGATCTTCTACATTCTGGCGGTGTGGGTCGTCGGGGCGGCCAGGGTGAAAAACGGCTTTTCCGATTTCATCAGCCTATTCGTCGCCACCGCGCTGATCCTGGTGCTGGCACGGCTCGCCGCGATCGCGGCGCTCGGGGCGCTCGATCAGCTGTTC
>DASYYD010000292.1:0-2656 GCA_035934195.1 Allostellaceae bacterium
CGCAAGGATCCGGAAAAAGGCGCGCAGGAATATCTCCACCGCTATTTCTACGAGCCCAAATCCTGGACCGAGTATCTCGAACGGATCGGCCTCGCCGAGCTCCTCGACGCGGCGCGCCGCGGGAGAAGCATCCATGACGACTGAAGCGCCGCCCTGCACGGCGAGCGAGCTGTTGGCGGTCGCGAGCGCCCGGCTCTTGAACGACGGCGACACCGTCTTCGCCGGCGTCGGCATCCCGCTCCTCGCGGCGAGCCTCGCCCAGCGTCTGGACGCGCCGGGGCTGACGATCCTCTTCGAGGGCGGCACGATCGGCGCCTTTGTCGAGCCCGGGCAGTTGCCGCCCTCGACCAACGAGCAGCGCTGCACCCGGCGCGCCAACATGGTCCTCTCCTCGACCGACGTGCTGCTGCTCTTGCAGCGCGGCTATGTCGATGTCGGCTTCATGGGGGGTGCGCAGATCGATCAATACGGCAACCTCAACTCCTCCTTCATCGGCGACCCGGACCGCCCGACGACGCGGCTGCCCGGCACCGGCGGCGGCAACGACATCGCCAGCCTCTCGCGCATGATCGTCGCGATGAAGCACGAAAAGCGCCGCTTCGTCGAAAAGGTCGATTTCGTGACGAGCCCCGGTTTTCTCGATGGCGGCGACAGCCGGCGCCGCGCCGGCCTCACGCGCGGCGGCATGTTCCGCGTCGTCACCGATCTCGGCATCTTCGGCTTCGACGACGGCTCGAAGCGGATGACGCTGCTCGCTTTGCAGCCGGGCGTCGGCCTCGTGCAAGTGCGGGACAATACCGGGTTCGCGGTCTCGGTCGCGCCGGAGCTTTCGGAAGCGGCGCCGCCGAGCGAGCGGGAGCTTGCCGTGCTGCGTCACCTCGACCCCGAGCGGCTCTACACCGCGTGAATGAATTTCACCACGGAGACACAGAGGGCACGGAAAAAGAAATTGTCATTGCGAGGAGGCCAAGGCCGACGAAGCAATCTGGTCGAGATTGCTTCGCTGCGCTCGCAACGACAGCACTGTCCGTGATCTCGGTTTCTCCGTCGTGAATCTTCAAGGATTTACAGATGACGGAACTGACCAACACCTTCGGCCTGGCGTTGCGGAATTTCACGACCTACCCGGAAATGCCGGACCCGAAAGCGCTGATCGCCTATGCCGTACGGGCCGAGGAATTGGGCTTCGACTCGCTGTGGGCGTGGGACCATATTCTGCTCGGTGTCGATCCGCCGTTTCCGATCTTGGAGCCCTTGAGCCTTTTCGCGGCGATCGCCGCCCGGACGAGCCGGATAAGGCTCGGCACCGGCGTCCTCGTGCTGCCGCTGCGCAACCCGGTCGTGCTCGCGAAGGAAATCTCGAGCCTCGACCGCATCGCCGAGGGGCGCCTCGTCCTCGGGCTCGCTTCCGGCTGGTACAAGCGCGAGTTCGATGCGGTCGGCGTGCCCTTCAACGAGCGCGGCCGGATCATGGACCGCAACCTCGAGATCCTGCGTCGGCTGTGGAGCGAGGCGCAGGTCGATGGCGAGTATCCGCCGCACAATCTGCGCCAGGCGGCGATGTCGCCGAAGCCTTATCGAGAGCGGATGCCGACGATCCTGATCGGCGGCTATGTCGACCGCGTGCTCGATCGCGCCGCGAAGACCGGCGGCTGGCTCACCTATTTCTACACGCCGCAGAGCTTCGCCGAATCCTGGGCGAAGGTGCGGGGCTTCGCCGAAAAGGCGGGCAAGGACCCGGGCACGCTCCTCAACGCCAACCAGCTCGCGATCCATGTCGGCCGGCGCGAGGAGGTCGAGGGGCCGATGATGGAGTGGCTGACGAGCGAGTGGGATTACGCCGCCTGGAGCCAATCGACCAAGGATTCCGCGGTCATCGGCACGGTCGAGGAATGCGTCGAGCAGCTGCGCGCCCAGCTCGCCGTCGGCGTGCAGAAGCTGATCTTCATCCCCTACAAGTACCGCGCGGACCAGGTCGAGATCATCGCCCGCGAGATCATCCCGCGCCTCAAAGGAACTCCCGCAGCAGGGCGTTGACGCGCTCGGGCATCTCGGCTTCGGGCAGGTGGCCGCAGCCGTCGAGCGTCACCAGCCGGGCGCCGGGCACCGCTTCGTGCAGGCGCACCGCATTGCGCTCGGCCGGGGCGACGCGGTCCTCCTCGCCCTGGATCATCAGCAGCGGCATCGCGAGGCCGGCGCCGAGCGGCGGCATGTCGGCGGCGGCGATGAAGCGCGCCGCCTGCAGAAAGCCTTCGCGGTTGGTCGCGCGCAAGGTGTGCTCGACGAGCGCCGCCGTCTCGGCCGAGGCGCGCGAGCCGAGGAGCGCCGAGGCCCGAGCCGCGAAGGCGTAGCTGCCGCGCGCGATCATTTCCTCGCGGGCTCGCAGCGTTCGCGCGCGCTCGTCTTCCGTCATCCCTTGGGCGATGCTCGTCCCGGTGAAAACCGCCTTCGTCACCCGCCCCGGGCAGCAGCAGGCGAAGGCTTGCGCGACGCGCGTGCCGAAGGAATTGCCGATGACGGCGCAGCGGTCGATGCCGAGCGCGTCGAGAAAATCGTCGAGCGCTCGGGCGTAATCTCTCCAGCCCGGCGTCGGGACGAGAAGGCGGTCGCTCAGCAGATAGCCGGGCGCGTTCCAGGCGACGACGCGAAAGCGGTC
>DASYYD010000326.1:0-4637 GCA_035934195.1 Allostellaceae bacterium
CACCATACCCATCCAGGCGTGGAAATCAGCTACGTCTTGCAAGGCAGCCTGACGCTCAACGTCCAGGGCGAGCCGACGCGGACGCTGAAGGCCGGGCAGACCAGCTACGTGCCGGCCGAGACTCCACACTGGGGGCGCGCCGGACCCAGGGGCGCGAAGATCCTCGCGACGTGGGTCGTCGAGAAGGGCAAGCCGCTCGCATCGCCGGCGAAATAGGCGGTTTCGGGCTGTCGCGAGGCGGCCTCCTCCTTGCGCGCGAATGACGCGGAGAGCGGCGTTGGCGCGGGGCCGATGATTGCGCGATGATGCGCCCTCTCACCAGGGGGGCCGACGATGTCCAAGGATCGGGGAGTGCGCGTCGCGATCGGCGGGTTCGGGGCGATCGGCGGGCGGGTCGCCGAGGCGCTCGACCGCGGCATCGAAGGGCTCTCGCTCGCCGCGGTGTCGGCGCGCGATCACGGCCGCGCCGCCGCCGCGATGGAGGGCTTCGTCCGTCCGGCGCCGGTGGTCGGGCTGTCCGAACTCGCCGAATACGGCGACGTCGTCGTCGAATGCGCCCCTGCCCCTTTGCTGCGCGAGATCGCCGAGCCGGCGCTCGAGCGCGGACGGCGGCTCGTCGTCCTCAGCTGCGGCGCGCTGCTCGACAATTTCGACCTCGTCGGTCTCGCACGCAAGGGCGGCGGCCGCATCCACGTGCCGACCGGGGCAGTCCTGGGACTCGACGCCGTCGGGGCGGCGGCGGAAGGCGGTATCCTCTCCGTCACGATGATCACGCGGAAGCCGCCGCAGGGCCTTCAGGGTGCGCCCTATCTCGTCGAGAACGGCATCGAGGTCACCGGCCTCAATTCCGCGAAGCGGGTCTTCGCCGGCACCGCCCGCGAGGCGGCTCGCGGCTTTCCGGCGAACGTCAACGTCGCCGCCGCCCTGGCGCTCGCCGGGGTCGGGCCGGACCGCACGATGGTCGAGATCTGGGCCGACCCCGCCCTCACCCGCAACACGCACCGCATCGAGGTCGAGGCGGAGGCGGCCCGGTTCTCGATGCAGATCGAGGGCGTGCCGAGCTTCGAGAACCCGCGCACCGGGCGCTTGACGCCGCTCTCGGTGGTGGCGCTGCTCAAGCGGCTGACGAGCCCGCTGCTGATCGGAACCTGACCGATGTCCGGCCGCATCCCGGAGCGCCGGCTGCTCGCGGGCGCCCTTTTCCTCGCCTGTCTCGCGTTCGGCCAGCCCGCTCTCGCGCAGACGCCCAATACGGTCTTTCTCGAAGCGCTGACTTGGACCGAGTTGCGCGATCTCGTCCACGCCGGCAAGACGACGGTCATCATCCCGATCGGCGGGGTCGAGGAGAACGGGCCGCAGATGGCGCTCGGCAAGCACGACGTGCGGGTCAAGATCTTGTCGGAGCGGATCGCCCGCGCCCTCGGCAATGCGCTCGTCGCCCCCGTCCTCGCCTATGTGCCCGAGGGCCATATCCACCCGCCGACCGGCCACATGGGCTTTCCCGGCACCATCACGATCCCCGAGAGCGCCTTCGTCGAAACCCTCATCGGCGCGGCGCGCAGCATGAAGAGCGCCGGGTTTCGCGACATCGTCTTTTTGGGCGACCACGGCGGCTACCAGCATCTCGACGAGGTCGCAGCCGACCGGCTCGACCGGCGCTGGGCGAAGAGCGGGGTGCGCGCGCACGCGATCCACGAGTATTACCGGGCGAGCTACGAGGGCTTCAACCGCATCCTCGCGCAGCGCGGCTTCTCGAGAGCCGAGATCGGCACCCATGCGGCGCTCGCCGACACCTCGCTGACATTGGCGCTGGCGCCCTCGCTGGTGCGGCAGAACCTGCTCAAGTCCGGCAGGAAATTCGACGCGAAAGACGGCGTCTATGGTGATCCGACAAAGGCGAGCGCGGCGCTCGGCGAACTGGGCGTGCGCCAGATCGTCGAGCGCACCGTGGCGGCGATCAAAAAGGCGGTCGCGCGGCGCTGAGGGTGCGCCGCGCGCGTTGATCGATTTTTTCCCTTGGAGGGTTGCGTGATCGAACGGGTTCTTCGTCGTTTCCTGATGCCGGCGCTCGTCGCGCTCGCGGCCGCGCTTCAGCCGGCTGCCGCCCAGGCGATAAAGACCATCTCCGGAATGCCGCCGGTCGTCGATCCGCACAACCTCTACAGCGAGGCGGGTGCCGGAATGATGAGCCCGGCGGTCGCCGGCGCTCTCTATCGCCTTTACGTGCCGAACCTGCGCTCCAGTGACGTCTATGTCATCGACCCCAAAAAGATGCAGGTGGTCGACCGCTTCAAGGTCGGGTTCAAGCCGCAGCACGTCGTGCCGTCCTGGGATTTGCGGACGCTGTGGGTAACGAACAACGGCAAGCGCGGCCTCGACGGCAGCCTGACGCCGATCGACCCGACGACCGGCAAGCCCGGCCCGAAGGTGTGGGTGGCCGACCCCTACAACATGTACTTCACGCCCGACGGCAAATCCGCGATCGTCGTCGCCGAGCGGCTGAAGCGGCTCGATTTCCGCGATCCGCATACGATGAAATTGCAGTATTCGCTGCCGACGCCGGGCTGCCCCGGCATCGACCACGGCGACTTCTCGATCGACGGGCGCTACGCGATCTTCACCTGCGAATTCGGCGGCGGGCTCGTCAAGGTCGACATCGTCCACCGGCAAGTGCTCGGTTACCTGAAACTGGATTTCCGGGGGGCGCCGCAGGACATCCGCATCTCGCCCGACGGGAAGATCTTCTACGTTGCCGACATGAAGAAGGACGGGGTCTTTCTCGTCGACGGCGACAGCTTCACGCGCGTCGGCTTCATCGCGACCGGGGTCGGGGCGCACGGCCTCTACCCGAGCCGCGACGGACGCGTGCTCTATGTCGACAACCGCGGCTCGCACGGCAATTTCGGCCGGCCGCACGGACCGGGGAGCGTCGCGGTCATCGATTTCGCGACGAAGAAGGTCGAAAAGGTGTGGCCGATCCCGGGCGGCGGCAGCCCCGACATGGGCAACGTCACCCCGAGCGGCAAGCATCTGTGGCTGTCGGGGCGTTGGGACAACGTCGCCTACCGCATCGACACGACGACCGGCGAGGTCGAGAAGATCCCGGTCGGGATCGAGCCGCACGGGCTCTGCGTCTGGCCGCAGCCGGGCCGCTATTCGCTCGGGCACACCGGGAACATGCGGTAGAGGTCAGACCACCTGGTTTCTGAGCGCCGCCTCGCCCTTCCACAGGCGGCCGAGGTTGTCGAAGAGGATGTCGATGACGTTGTCCTCGTAGCGGCGGGTCTCGCCGGCGGTGTGCGGGGTCACCAGCACGTTTGCCATGTCCCACAAGGGCGAGGACGGCGCGAGCGGCTCCTCGACCGTGACATCGATGCCGGCGCCGGCGATCCGCCCCGATTGCAGCGCCGCGACGAGGGCGGGCTCGTCGACGACGCGGCCGCGGGCGACGTTGACGAGAAACGCCGAGCGCTGCATCCGCGCGAAGGCCTCAGCGTTCATCAGGTTTTCGGTCGCCGGGGTCAGCGGGCAGCAGAGCGCGACGAAATCGGCCTCGGGCAAAGCGTCCTTCAGCGCGTCGAGCCCGACCACCCGGTCGGCCTCGCCCCGGCCGGCGGCGGGATCGCGGCGCACGCCGACGACCCGCATGTCGAAGGCCTTCGCGAGGCGCGCGAGGCGGCCGCCGATCGCGCCGATGCCGACGATCAGCATCGTCTTGCCGCCGAGTTCGTCCTCGCGCGCGGAGAGGTCGGAGATCATGCCGCGCCAGTGATGCCGCTGCTGATTGTCGCGCGCCTCGGGGAGCCGCCTCGCCAGCGCCAGGACGAGCGCCATCGCATGCTCGGAAACGGCCCGCGCGTTGACGCCGCTGGCGCTGGCGAGCCGGATGGCGCGCCCACGCAATGCCTCGCGCGAGAACTGGTCGGTGCCGGCGCCGATCGCCTGAATGAAGCGCAGCTTGCGTGCGTGTTCGAGGAGGTCGTCGCGCCACAAGCCCGAGATTACCAGCACATCGGCCTCGCCGAGGCGGCCTTCCAGCTCGTCGCGGTCCCACACCTGAAAGCTCGCGACGCCGGTATCGCGGCGCGCGAATTGCGACTGCAGCTGATAGGCGACATGCGCGAAGCAGATCGTCAGCTCGTTTTTCGGCGGGATCATCAGCTGCGCGCCTCGGCGATCGTTCTGTGAAAGCGCGACAGGAAGGCGCGCGTGCGCTCGTTGCGCGGCACGACCAGGACCTCGTCCACCGTCCCCTCCTCGACGACCTGGCCGGCGTTCATGAAGACGACGCGGTCGGCGACGTCGCGGGCAAAGGCCATCTCGTGCGTCACCACGATCATCGTCGTGCCCTCGACCGCCAGCTTCTTGATGACATCGAGCACCTCGCCGACGAGCTCCGGGTCGAGCGCCGAGGTGACCTCGTCGAACAGCATCACGTCGGGCGACATGGCGAGCGCCCGGGCGATCGCTACCCGCTGCTGCTGGCCGCCCGACATCATGCGCGGGTAACGGCTGTGGCAATCGGCGAGCCCCACCTTGGCGAGCAGTTCGGCGGCGAGCATTTCCGCCTCGCGCGGCGGCATCTTTTTGACGATGACCGGCCCCGACATCACGTTCCGCAGCGCCGTCATGTGCGG
>DASYYD010000327.1:0-7552 GCA_035934195.1 Allostellaceae bacterium
TCACGGCTGGAGCTACGGCCTCGACGGCCGGCTCGTCGGCGTCCCCTATTTCAAGGAAGCCTACGAGAGCCGCCTCGACAAATCGCGCTTCGGGCTCGTCGAGGTCGCGCAGCTCTGCTGCTACAAGGGCACCGTGTGGGCCTCTTGGGACGAGGCGGCGCCGCCCTTTCTCGAATATCTCGGCGAATTCCGCCATTTCCTCGACCTGACCCTCGACGGCTGGGACGGCAGCGAGGGCGGCACCGAGATCCTCGGCGGCGTGCAGAAATGGCGCATTCCGTGCAACTGGAAATTCCCGGCCGAGAATTTCTGCGGCGACAGCTATCACAACATCAGCCACCGCTCGGTCGATCTCGCCGGCATCGGGCCGTCGGGCAGCGGCCGGCGCGACATGCGCGAACGCCTGGTGGCGCGGCGCCTCCACGTCGCCTTCCCCGAGCGCGGCCACCAGACTGGGCTCTACCTGTTGCCGAAGGGCGAACCGACGCCGCCCGCCTATCAGGATTCCCCGACCGTCTCCGGCTATTTCCGCGAATGCGAGGAACTGCGCCGGCGGCGACGTGGCGAATGGGGGCGGGTGACGGGAAGCCCGGGCGCGGTGTTCCCGAACACCGCGCTGCATCCGCGCCAGCCGCGCTCGATCGCGGTGTGGCACCCGCGCGGGACGCACCAGACCGAGGTGTGGCGCTGGTATCTCGTCGACAAGACCGCGCCGGATGAAGTGAAGCGATTTCTGCGCGACTACTACATCCGTTATTCCGGGCCCGCCGGCATGACCGAACAGGACGACATGGAGAACTGGAACTACGCGCATGCCGCGAGCCGCGGGGTGATCGCCCGGCGCCACCCCTACACTTACCAGCAGGGGCTCGGCGCCGAGACCGACGACTTCGCGTTCGAGGGCGTGCGCATCCCGGGCAGCGTCATCGACATCACCGAGCGCAAATCGAGCGAGCACACGCTGCGCAACCTCTACCGGCGCTGGGCGCAGTTCATGGAGGCGCCCGATTGGCCCTCGCTCGCCACCTGGCGGAGTGCGGCCGAATGAGCGAACTGTTGAACGTGCGCCTCCTCGCGGCGGGCACCCGCATCGCGCTCGCCGACGGCGCCGTCGCCGAGATCGTCGCGAACCCGAAGGACGGCGTCTGGGTGTTCGCGCGCTATCTCGCCTCGCCCTCGGACCCTGGCCGCGTCGGCAGCGAGGAGATGATCTTCGCGCAGGACATCACCGGCCTCGCCGGCTGATCCGCCCCTATCGTCGCGCCGCGGCAGCGTCCGTTTTTTGACGCTGGCGGCGATCCCCGGCGCGGGAATTGATTGGCGGTCGGGACCGTTAGCCGGGCGAGGAGGGCCGACCGATGGGCTTGTTGCGGATCGTCATCGCGACGCTGGCGCTCGTCTTCACCCTCGGCGGCGCCGCGCAGGCGCACGGCGGCGGGCATGGCGGCGGCCATTCCGGCCACGGCATGGGCCGTGTCAGCGGGCACCATTTCGCAGGGTCGCGCAGCAATCGCGGCGGCTTGCGCCGCGGCCATGCCCGCGCCGCCTTTGTCCACCGCCTCAATGCCGCGCGCCACACGCGGCACACGACGCGGCTGGCGAGCCGCGAGGAGCACGGCGAGCGGAACGCGAAGGAAGAGCGGCACGAGAAGAACGCGAAGGAAGAGCACCACGAGAAGGCCGCGAAAGAAGAACACCACGAGCAAGCCGCCCGCGGCGACGAGGACCATGGCGGCGAGAATCACGGCGGCGAGGGCGACTGACGGCCGCAGCGCGCCGGGCCCAACGGTTCGGCGCTCTCGCGATTCTGCTCGCCGCGGCGAAATGACAGCCGGCGAGGCGGCGCGTATTCTCCCGCCTCCCCGACGGTTGCCGCGAGACCCCACCGATGATATGCCGATCGACCTTTTTGGCGGCCGCCGCGATGTTGTCATCGAGCGCGGCGCAGGCCCTCGATTACCACCCCGCGCCGCCCGGCGCGGCGATCGCCCCTTACGTCGTCGCGCCGGGCGCGCAGCCGCGCTTGCCCCGGGAGGCGCTGTGGCGCCTCATCCGCCGGCACATCCGCTACGTCTTCGTCATCTATCAGGAAAACCGCTCGTTCGATTCCTATTTCGGCACCTTCCCCGGGGCGGACGGGCTTTATTCCCGGCCGGCCGAGAAGACGCCGGGCTTCTCGCAGGTATTGCTCGGGCGCAACGGCAAACTCGGCACGATCCGGCCGTTCCGCATCGGCCCGAAGCAGTTCGCCGCCGACACCGACGACATCGACCACAGCCACAGCCGCATCCTCGCCAAGATGAACATCGTCGGCGGCCGGCCGCAAATGAACCATTTCGCGCTCGTCGAGGAGCGCAAATATTCGCCCTTCGGCAATCCCTCGCTCGCCGCGAAGCAGTTCGGCGAATTGGCGATGGCCTACGAGGATTGCGATACGGTGCCGCTGTTGTGGCGCTATGCCGACCGCTTCGTCCTCTTCGACCATGTCTTTCAGCTGATAACCGGCCCCTCGACCCCCGGCAATCTCGCGATCATCGCGGCGCAGAGCGGCGAGACCCAGTGGGTGCTGCACCCGAACGAAGCCTTCCGCGGCGACGGCGACCAGGGAATGGGCGTGCCGGTCGTCAACGACGCCGACCCCTATTGGGGCTCCGAGCTCGACAATTCGGCGCAAAAGATGCCGGTCAACCCGCACGACATCAAGAATGGCAGGCTCTATGCGACGCAGCGCAACCTGACCTTCGCGAGCCTGCCCTTGACCTTGCGCGGCAAGACGCTCGCCGCGACGAGCAAACAGGACAGCAACCCCGACGGCGACCTCGCCGATGTCGCGAACGACATCGCTGCGGTGACCCGCGCCGGCAACCCGCCCTTCGCCTTCGGCTGGTACGAGGAGGGCTACGACCGCGAGCCGACCGATCCCGGCCCGACCGACGCCGAGGGCACGCACGCCTCCTACATCACGCACCACAACGGGCCGCAATATTTCGGCTATGTCGCGAACAACCCGGAGATGCGGGCGCAGCTGCACGGGCTCGCGGATTTCTTCACCGCGATCGATAAGCGCGCCCTGCCGCAATCGGGCGGCGTCTTCTTCGTCAAGGGCGGCTACCGGAACACGCTCGGGCTGAAGCCCGCCGACCCCGATCCGCAGGTGCAGCAGAAATTCGTCGGCGACGACGACCACCCCGGCTATTCCGACGCGCAGATCAGCGAGGCGCTCGTCGCCGAGACGGTCAACCGCATCGCCGCGAGCCCCTATTGGCCGAATAGCGCGATCATCCTCACCTGGGACGATTCCGAGGGCGACTACGACCATGCGCCGCCGCCCGTGCGCACGAAGGGCCCCGACGGCAGCGTCGTCACCGACGGGCCGCGGGTGCCGCTCCTCGTGATCTCGCCCTATGCGAGGGCGCACCGCGTCGCGCATGAGCAGGGCGACCAGGCCTCGGTCGTCAAATTCGTCGATCGCCTGTTCGGCCTCACCCCGCTCGCGCTCCTGCCCGACGAGGCGCGGGCGCGCCGGCTGGGGCTCGAGAAATTCGGCCTCGCCGATCTCGGTCCCGCGGACGCGCTCGCCGCCGGCGTCGCCGACCTCTCCTCGGCCGTCGATCCGGCGCGCCTTGCCGGGCGCGCGAAGCCGCTGCCGGCCGCTTACGCGAGCATCCCGGAAAAGCTCGTACGCAACTTGCCGGCGGCGAGCGGCCTGGGGTGCAAGGCGCTCGGCATCACCCCGGTCGATTACGCGCTCGGCGTCGCGAACATGATCCCCGCCGACTTCAACCCGCGGCCGAAGACCAATCCTACCGCCGCCGCGAAACGCTGAGCACGAGGCGCGCCACGATCGGTGCGAGGCGATCGGCGATGACCGCGGTGCCCTGCGCGTTCGGGTGCAGCCCGTCCCATTGGTTGAGCGCAGGCTGTTGCGCGACGCCGTCGAGAAAGAACGGGTAGAGCGGCACCTGATACCGCCGTGCGAGCTGCGGATAGATCGCATCGAACGCGAGCTGGTAGTCCCTGCCCCAATTCGCCGGCGCGAGCGTCCCCGCAAGCAGCAGCCGCGCGCCATCGGCTCTGATTTTCGCGATGATCTTTTGCAGATTGGCGCCGACGACCGCCGGATCGATCCCTTGCAAGGCGTCGTTGGTGCCCAGTTCCAATACGACGAAGCCGGGCCGTTGCGCGAGAGACTTGGCCACCCGGGCGAGCCCGCCCGCGGTCGTCTCGCCCGAAACGCCGCCATCGACGACGGATACGGCGATGCCGCGCGAGCGCAAATTCGCCTCCAGGCGAGTCGGAAAGGCAGCCCCGCGCGGCAGCCCCAGACCGGCCGTCAGGCTGTCGCCGAACGCCAGGATCGCGGAGGTGCGTCCGTTGGCGCCGGTCGCCGCCCGGGCCGCCGGCGCCCGTCGTGCGTCGCAGGCCGGCTTCGATACACGAATATGGCCCGATCCATCGGTCTCCGGCAGCGGGATCCGATGCCCGAAGACATAGGATTTCGACAAACTCGGCAGTGGCCGCATGCGTTCGATTTCCGAGTAATACTGCGCCGGCGACATGAGCACGACGCCATTGGCGGTAGCGACCGGTATGTCGGCCCGCTTGTCCGCCGGGCAACCGCCCGCGGCAGCGGCGATGCGAAGGCAAAGCAGCGCAGATGCCGCAGCAAAGAGAGGCCTCGCCGAAAAGAACCCCATGAGTTATTCGATCGCGAGCCGATAGGATCTCACGCAGCGATTCATCTCAGGGGTCAGAGGTGGGGTCCCTCCGGAACGTGGCCTCGAGACTTCCACTCGAACTCGCAAAGTGTCCGCGGAGCATGTCCGCGCCCACGAACTGAAACATAAAGGCGCTCCCGTCCATGTCCTGAAAACGAAGGAACCCATCGCGAATCAGTGCAGGCGGATGTTGGATTTTCCAAGGAAAATTGCCGCCGGGTCCGTTTGGCCCGTAAATGTAAGAGATTTTGGCGACGCCGTCCGCCCCGACGCTTTCGACGATCAAGCCGCCGCAAACGCGCGAATTCCAAGCGGCGCCCATCCACGCCCCGAGGAAGGCCCGGAAGGCTTGAGGGGTGGCGGCGCGATCGATTGTGTAGTCGACCAGCCGGCCGCAAAGCACGGAGCGCCGAGCCCGCGACGCTTGCCCTCCTTCCAATTCGGCAATCTCGGCATTTGCATCTTGTCTATGCGCGCAGATCCTGCAAGTGCTGACATAGGCGCGCAGCAGTGCGAGGTTCCCCCTAGCCGAAGCGTAGGCCCGCTCTTCTTGTTCTGCCGTCTCCAAATTGGCAATCTCGGCATTTGCTCCTTCGCGACGCGCGCAGATCGTGCAACTCTCGACATAGGCGCGCAGCAGTGCAAGGTTCCCCCTGGCCGAAGCGTAGGCCCGCTCTTCTTGTTCTGCCGTCTCCAAATTGGCAATCTCGGCATTTGCTTCTTCGCGACGCGCGCAGATCCTGCAAGTGCTGACATAGGCGCGCAGCAGTGCAAGGTTTCCCCTGGCCGAAGCGTAGGCCCGCTCTTCTTGTTCTGCCGTCTCCAATTTGGCAATCTCGGCATTTGCTTCTTCGCGACGCGCGCAGATCGTGCAACTCTCGACATAGGCGCGGAGTAGTGCAAGATTTCCCTTTGCTGAGGCGTAGATCTCCGCTTCCCGCTCCGCTGTATTCGACCTTTGCCGATTCGTGCCGCCAATGATCAGGACAGCAGCGATCAGCGCACCAGCCAGAACGGCGAATACAATGGCGACGATGCGCTGGCGTCCGTGCCGTGGGGTCGTCGCACCGCTCGCCTCGTCGCCCCCTCGGTCCGGCATTCTCGACGGCCGCGGTGGCCGCCGGATCTGTTCTTGCTCATGTGGGGAATGCCGCCGCCGTCCGGTTGGGTTTTCCTCCTTGATTGTTATTGAGGTCGCCGAGGATCCGCCGCTTTCTCCTTCGGCGAATTCGCCGTCCGGCAAGCCGCTGATTCGAACCTTGAATACCTGTATGGGCCGCGCGATGTTTTTGACGCGATGATCACCAAGATCCTCGAAATCGAATGCCAGCCGCTCGCGGATGGGATCGTAGGCGGCTCGGCTGACATAAATGCCGCCGGGCGGAGCGATACTTTCAAGTCTGGCCGCGATATTGACACCGTCGCCAAAAACGTCGTCGCCCTCGGAGAACACATCTCCCAAGTTGACGCCGATTCTAACCTTTAGCTGCTCGACTTCAGGCAAATCCAAGTTGCGGGTACCCATCATCTTCTGAATGTCGACGGCGCAATGGACCGCATCGACGACGCTGGCAAACTCGGCCAAGAAGCCGTCGCCCATGGTCTTGAACAGACGCCCGCGGTATTCGACAATTTTGGGCTCGATCAGATTTCGGCGAAGATCGCGAAGCCTCGACAGCGTCCCGACTTCGTCCTGTTCCATTAGTCGGCTGTAACTTACTATGTCGGCAGCTAGTATTGCAGCCAAGTGGCGTTTCACCCGGTCGGGCGAATCACCGTTATTCGCGGACATCGGCCGAGGAGCGTCCGACGCTTGGCGACTGGCGCTGGGGGAACTCGATTACCCGAAGCATTATCAAGGTTCGGCACGGCAACGAGGCCCGAGCGCAACTCGGGCGATTGCAGGCAAGACTACGGGCGGATGCTATCGCTCCGCGTCTATTCCGTCAATTAGTTGAGATCGCCCCAATGTGAACGCGCGCCGGTTTCGATGCGCCCTCTCGGGCGCTCGAATGACCGCCGTCAGTTGACGATGTGCCAGCCGCCGTCGGCGCCCTCGCAGACGGCTCCGAAATGCGGCTCGGGCCCGGTGCTCGTCGGTACCGTGCCCGCGTATTGCCGGCAGGGGCGGCCATCCGGCCCGATCCAGGTCGGCCGGTTGGTGTAGTGGAAATCCGCCGGCGGCGGCGGCGGGACGGCGGCGCCGGGCGGCGGCTGGCTGAAGGCGCCGAGGGCGCCCAGCACGCCGAGGCCGATCCCGACCGCGGCCGGGACACCCGGATTGATGCCGCCGCCATGTGAGGCGCCGTGCGACCCGTGCGACTCGGTCTTCGGCGCGGCGTGTTCGTCCTTCTTCATATCATTTCCGCCTGATACCTGGGCGCGCAAGTCCTCGGCTCCGCCCAGAAGGAAGACGAGGCCAATGGAGCAGATCACCGTATACCTCATCCTCGGCCTCTCATCAGGTGTCCCGAACGTCGTGCCGGGCGCGTTGGCCGCCCCACGAGGAAAACGACCAGACAAGGCCCCCTTCGCGCTGGACGAGGAGACGGACGCCCTCAGAAATCGACACATTGATCACTTTTCTGGCGACGGGATCGGCGCTGGCGGCTCTCCTGCCGTGGGCGAGGATGCCGCAGGCGTATTTGAGCTGCCCGACGTCGTGGCGGAGTTCTCTGGCGCCGGTGTGGGAGCTAGAGCAATTTCCTATCTAACGTACCCGGCGTGAGCGAGATAATGTCGGCATTGGTCGGCGGAGAAGTGGTCGAGCAACTCGCCGATTCGGGTCCACAGCGCCGGGATTGAGCGTTCGGCGGCCTTGCGCAGCAGGGCCT
>DASYYD010000378.1:0-3945 GCA_035934195.1 Allostellaceae bacterium
CCCGCGCCGCCTCGCGCATGTCGTCGAGGGAGGCGATCTTGCGGCCGAGCAGGATTTCCGCCTCGGGCAGGTTCGGCGTCACCAGCGCGGCGCGCGCGACGAGGCGTTCCTTCAGCGTGGCGACGGCTTCGGGGTCGATCAGCGGCGCCCCGCCCTTTGCCACCATCACCGGGTCGACGACGAGCGGGATGCCGCCGGCAAGCTCGGCGAGCGTCGCGGCGACCACCTCGATGACCGCGCTGTCGTGCAGCATGCCGGTCTTGACGGCGTCGGCGCCGATGTCGTCGAGCACCACCTCGATCTGCCGGCGCACGAAATCCGGCGGCACCGGCAGCACGCCGAAGACGCCCTCGGTGTTCTGCGCGGTGAGCGCCGTCACCGCCGTCGCGGCATAGGCGTCCAGCATCGTCACCGTCTTTATGTCGGCCTGGATCCCGGCGCCGCCTCCGGAATCGGAGCCAGCGACGATCAGCACCCTGCCCCGCATCACTCGGCCGCCCGAGCAGCGGCGCCGGCCTCGCTGCCGTCGGCGGCGCGGATCGCCGCGCAGACCTCGGCGACGACGGCGGCGACGAGGCTCTCGTCCTCGCCCTCGGCCATGACGCGGATGACGGGCTCGGTGCCGGATTTGCGGATCACCACCCGGCCGGCAGCGCCGAGCCGCGCCTGCGCGGCGGCAACCGCCTCGCGCACCGCATCCGCCTCCAGCGGCCGGGCGCTCTTGACCCGCACGCTGTCGAGGCGCTGCGGCACCGGCGCGAAGAGGCGGCAGGTCTCGCTCGCCCGCTTGCCGGTCTCGACGATCGCGGCCAATACCTGCAGTGCCGCGATCAACCCGTCGCCCGTCGTCGCGTGATCGCCGAGGATGATGTGCCCCGATTGCTCGCCGCCGAGATTGCAGCCTTCGGCGCGCATCCGCTCGACAACATAGCGGTCACCGACCGCGGTGCGATAGAGCCCGATCCCGTTCGTCGCGAGATAGCGCTCGAGCCCGAAATTCGACATCACCGTGGCGACGAGCGCGCCACCCGCAAGCCGCCCGTTCTTGGCAAGCCCGGTGGCGATCAGCGCCATTAGCTGATCGCCGTCGAGGATCACGCCGCGCTCGTCGGCGACGATCAGCCGGTCCGCGTCGCCGTCGAGCGCGATGCCGACATCGGCGCGCCGGGCTAAGACTTCGCGGCACATCTGCCGCGGCGCGACGGCGCCGCAGTCGCGGTTGATGTTGGTGCCGTCGGGCGAGACGCCGATCGAGAATACTTCGGCGCCCAATTCCCAGAACACGGTCGGCGCCACCTTGTAGGCGGCGCCGTGCGCGCAATCGACGACGACGCGCAGCCCGTCGAGGCGCAGGCCGCGCGGAAAGCTCTGCTTGACGAATTCGATGTAGCGGCCGCCGGCGTCGTCGAGCCGCTTGACGCGGCCGAGTTCGGCCGGCCCGGCGCGCGCGCCGGGCCCGTGTTCGAGGCATTCCTCGATCGCCGTCTCGAGCTCGTCGGAGAGCTTGTAGCCGTCGCGGCCGAAGAGCTTGATGCCGTTATCGGCGTAAGGGTTGTGCGAGGCCGAGATGACGACGCCGAGATCGGCGCGCAGGCTCCGCGTCAGCATCGCGACGGCCGGGGTCGGCAACGGCCCGACCAGCACGACATCCATGCCCATCGTCACGAAGCCGGCGGTCAAGGCCGGCTCGAGCATGTAGCAGGAAAGCCGGGTGTCCTTGCCGATGACGACGAGATGCTTGTGGGCGCCGTTGCGGAAGCACTCGCCGACCGCCATCGCCACCTTCAGCGCCGTCTCGGGCGTCATCGGCTCGAGATTGGCGGTGCCGCGGATGCCGTCAGTGCCGAACAGTTTTCGCGCCATCACGCGTTTCCCAAGGCTTTAAGCCGACTCGTTGCGCAGGTAGTTCGCGGAAAACAGGGATCGGAGTCAAAGGGCTTTTTGGCACCGGCTCAGTTTCGAGTCCGCCGAACAGCGTGCGTCCTTCGACTGCGCGCTTCGCGCGCTCAGGATGCGGGCAATTCCGAATGCCGTCAGCGATACGCGGCACCGCGGCGGGCTCAGCCGAGCGGGTGTTGCACCCACAGGTTCGGCTCGACATAGACGGCATGGTCCTGCTCGACCGCGACATGCACCGGAGAGAGGGCGCCGGGGACGATCCTCGGGCCGCTCTCGGCGAAGGCGAGGCCGGTCCAGAGCGACCATTCGGCGATCGTGCCGACGACGAGGAAGCTGCGCGGGGCGACTTTTTCGATGCGCGCGCCGGCCGCGACGTGCGCGCGCACCCAGGAATCCGTCGGCAGTCCATCGGCGCGGCGTCGCGCGACGTAGTCGGCGAACGGCGTCAGCGGCTCGCGGTCCTTCTCGGTCGGGCGCAGCGGCGCGTAGAGCTCGGCGAAGCCGAGACGCCGCGCGTTTGCGCACATCGCGCGCAGCATCAGCCGCGCGATGCCGCGGCCTTGCAGTCGCGGCGCCACCATGATTTCGAGAGCGCTGATCGCGGTCGGCCGCCGACCGCGATGCCGGTCTTCCTCGGCCCAGCGGATCACCCCGTCCCAACCGGAATCGGGCAGTTCGTCGCGCCCGTCGGTCCCGTCGCGGAAGGCGAACGACACGCTGAAGGCGCGCGCCACCGGCCGCTCCGGCTCCGCCGGATCGACGGCCACCAAGCCGAATTCGCGATAATGGCCGAGCCGCCCGTCGCCGTAATAAAGCGCGGCCGTCGAATCGTGGCGCAGGAATTCCGGCACGGCGGACTGGATCTCGGGGCCGAACACCTTGCCGAGCAGGTCCGGCCGCTCGGCGAAGGTGGCGACGACCAGGCCCGCGCAATCCGCGCCGGTCATGGCCGGCGGGCCCGGCTCAGGCGCCGGGCTGCGGCTCCGGCTCGAGGCCGCTCGGCCGGCCGGAAGGCGGCACCGAGCTGCGCCGGCCGGGGCGCGGATCCTCGGCCGCCGGCGCCGGCGTCGTGTCGCGCACGATGCGCTCGCCCCTGATGATCCGACGGATCTCGTCGGCCGACAGCGTCTCGTATTCGAGCAGCCCCTTGGCGAGCGCGTGCAGCTCGTCGAGATGCGCGGTCAGGATCTCGCGCGCGGTGCGCTCGCCATCGTCGATGATGTGCCGGATCTCTTCGTCGATCAGCTTCGCCGTCGCGTCCGAGACGTTCTTGCGCTGGGTCACCGAATGGCCGAGGAAGACTTCCTCCTCGTTCTCGCTGTAGCGCAGCGGCCCCAATTTCTCGCTGAAGCCGAATTCGGTGACCATGCGTCGCGCGAGGTTCGTCGCCCGGCGGATGTCGTCGGCGGCGCCGGTCGTCACCTTGTCGGGGCCGAAGATCAACTCTTCCGCGACGCGCCCGCCAAAGAGGCTCGCCAGCATCGCCTTGATCTCGGTCTTCGACTGCGAGTACTTGTCGCGCTCCGGCAGGAACATCGTGACGCCGAGGGCGCGGCCGCGCGGGATGATCGTCACCTTGTGCAACGGTTCGTGCCCCTCGGCATAGAGCATGCACAAGGCGTGGCCGCCCTCGTGATAGGCGGTCAGCGTCTTCTCTTCCTCGGTCATCACCATCGAGCGCCGCTCGGCGCCCATCATGACCTTGTCCTTTGCCTGCTCGAACTCGCTCATCGCGACCGAGCGCTTGCCCCGGCGCGCCGCCATCAGCGCCGCCTCGTTGACGAGGTTGGCGAGATCGGCGCCGGAAAAGCCGGGCGTGCCGCGGGCGATGATCTTGGCATCGACATCGGCGGCGAGCGGCACCTTGCGCATGTGCACTTTCAGGATCTTCTCGCGGCCGACGACGTCCGGGTTCGGCACGACGACCTGGCGGTCGAAGCGGCCCGGCCGCAGCAAGGCCGGGTCGAGCACGTCGGGCCGGTTGGTCGCGGCGATCAGGATGACCCCTTCGTTGGCCTCGAACCCGTCCATCTCGACGAGCAGCTG
>DASYYD010000365.1:0-4130 GCA_035934195.1 Allostellaceae bacterium
CCGGCCGGGTGCTGGACCTCGACGGCAAGCCGGTCGCCGGGGTGCTGCTCGACGTGTGGCAGGCGCAGACGAACGGGCTCTACGACTCGCAGGATGCCGGGCTCGGCGAACTGCACATGCGCGGCAAGTTCACGACCGACGCCGAGGGCCGCTATCTCGTGCGCACCGTGCGCCCGGTGCATTACCCGATCCCCTCGGACGGCCCCGTCGGGCATATGCTGCGCGCCACCGGCCGGCATCCGTGGCGGCCGGCGCACATCCATTTCGTCGTCTCCGCCGACGGCTTCGAGCCGGTGACGACGCATCTCTTCGACCGCGGCGACGAATACCTCGAGAGCGACGCCGTCTTCGCCGTCAAGGACTCGCTGATCTGCGATTTCGCGCGCCACGAGGCGGCCGATGGCGAGGCCGCCGCGCTCGGCATCACGCCGCCCTACTACACCGCGCATTTCGACTTCGTGCTGAAGCCCGCCGCGGCCGGGCGCGGCGACAGCGCGCTCGACGCGCAGCGCCGCCTCGCCGCCCTCGGCAAGGCGGCGGCGCAGTAGCCCGTCAGGCTGCGACGAAACCCTCGGGGGCCGGTTCGTGCTGGGCGAAGTCGAACTCGACCTTGGCGCCGCACGGGTCGTGGAAGAAGAGCTGCCAGATGCCGCCGCCGGCGATGCGGCGCAGCTCGTATTCGATGCCTTCCTTCTTCAGCGTCTTGACGACGCCGGGCAGGTCCTTGGCGGTGAACGCCATGTGGTCGAGGACGCCGGCGCGCTCCTTCGGCAAGTCGTTGCGCTGGATGACGTGCAGGATCGCCTGGTCGCCGCCTTCGGCATAGAGCCACCAGCCGGGGAACTGAAAAGGCGGCCTGGGGCCCGGCTTGAAGCCGAACATGCCGTAAAAACGGCGCGTCTCTTCGAGATCGTCGCTCAGCACCGTGAAATGGTTCATCACCGTAACAGACATTCCGGGTCTCCTTTCATTCGGCCGCTTGCCGCGCTACCGCGGCGTCAGGCGCGAGATCGAGCTCGATATCGTGCAGCAGCGCCTCCTCGGCAAGCGCCACCTCGTTTTCGACGAGGCCGCCGCAGCCCGGACAGAAGAATTGGCGAAAGCGAGGTTCGGCGTCAATAAACCGTCGCGCCTCGCCGACGAGCGGGTTCGAGCGCGTAATCGGATTATCCTCGAGGAGGCAGCTTTCCTTGTAGTTGGCCTCGACGGGGCCGAGATCGGCGGCGCAGCGGGCGCAGCAGAAGTGCGGCCCGGCCGCGGTCGCGCGCACATCGAGGTTCTCGGTCGCTTCGACGAGGAGCTGACCGTCGAGCTTTTTCGGTTCGCTCTTGCGCTGCGCGCGCCGCCGGGCGCGGGCCTCGCGGCGCAGCCGTTCGGTCGCCGCCGCATCGAGCGCGCCCGAACCGTCCTCGATGACGACGCCGTAGATATCGCGCGCCGCGGCGAGGCTGACGGCGCGGTTCTCCACATCCTCGCGCACCTTTTCGGGGTCGCGCTCCATCGGGTCGCCGAAGCCGCCGGCGGCCGACCACATGACCGAATAGACGTCGTCGGGCGCCTGCACGAAATCCTGTTGGCGCAGCCCCAAGGTCACCCGCTCGCCCGTCAGCTCGTCCACATCCTCGATCATCCGCGCCTGCGCAAAGCGAACGCGGATGTCGCTGCCGGTGCAGAAGCGGTAGAGGTTCACCGCCCCCGGATAGCCGCCCATCATGCCGGTCGAGGTCGGCACCGCGTTGCCGGAGGAGAGCGTGTCCTGGACGATGCGGTCGGTCCTGTGCGGGACGAAGCAGGATTCGGCCGAGAGGCCGCCGCGGAATTTGCCGGCGCCGCCCGAATCGGGCACCTCCTTGCGGTAGAGAAAGAGCAGCGGAAAATTCTGCTCGGTGTGCTCGATGTTCGGCAATTTGCAGATCGGCGTCCGCGCCTGGCCGCCGGTCGAGATGCCGTCGCCGGCCGAGAAGGCGCCGACGGCGCCGCCGATCGGGTCGGCCAAGAGATAGCCGTAGCGCTCGCCCCACTGGTCGATGCCGCGGAAGATCGTCGCCGGCCACTGGCTGGTGCCGCCGATGCACATGATGTCGCGGCGCATCTCGGGGTCGGCGTGGATCATCTTCGAGATGACGTTGTAGGCGGGGTAGAGCGAGATCTCCATCGCCTGCACCGGCGCGGTCGAGACGGAAGCCGGGTGCGTCGCGCAATTCATCGTGCCGGGGGTCGGATCGAAGGTGACGTGGCGAAGCGCGCCGCCGACCGCCAGATACTGGTCCCAGCAGAGCAGCTCGTTGAGCGCCACCAGGACCGAGCCGCGCCAGCCGGAATAGGTCGCGTTCATCGCGCCGTCCTGGGGCGCCGTCCCTTCGTTGTCGAAATAGAGGTGGCCGCCCTTTTTGCGCAACGCGATCTCGACGCGGTGGGTGCGCCGGTCGGCGGGGCGGCAGCATTCGACATACGTGCGCTCGCGCCACACTCCATCGGGGAGCCGCGCGAGCTTTTGCAGAAACGCCTTCTCGCCGTTCTCGATGATGCGTTTCATGACGCCCTTGACGGTCGCCGCCCCGTAGCGGCGGACGAGGTCGAGGACGCGCTCGCGCGCCGCCGTGTTGCCGGCGAGCTGGGCGCGGAAATCGAGCGCCACCAATTCGGGCTTCCGCGAGGAGCGCAGATAGAGCGCCTCGATGTCGGCGCGGATTTCGTCGCCTTCGACGATGCGCACGGGCGGGATCAGGATGCCCTCGTCGAAGGCGTCGCGCGCCGAGGGACAGAAGCTGCCGGGCGTGATGCCGCCGATGTCGTATTGGTGCAGGCAGTTCGTCACCCAGCAGAAGAGTTCGTCGCCGTGGAACACCGGGCAGATCAGCATCACGTCCATCTGATGCGCCGCGCCGACCCACGGGTCGTTGGCGAGGAACATGTCGCCGGGGCGGATGCCGGGATTGGCGCTGCGATATTCGAGGATCCATTTGACCTGCGTATCCGTGACGCCGGACATGTACTGCATGTAGGGGCCGAAAAAGACGAACTCGGCGTCCTCGGTCAGGATCGAGGGGTTGAGGTCGAGCGCATACATCGCGATCGGCGAGCCGGAGATGCGCTGGATCGTCGCGCCGTGCTCCTCGTTGATGTTCCAGAGGGCATGGCGCACGACCTCGTAGGTGACGGGGTCGATCTCGGGCGCGGCGTCGCGGTGCAGCTTCAGCTTCGGCGAGATGCGCAGCTGCGCCGGCGGGACGTACGGGTTCGTCACCCCGTCGAACACGGTCCCCGCCATCTCGCTGATCTTCGGCATGTCGTGCCTTTCCCGTCCGTGGACGCGCCAGAATATCGTCCGATCCGACGACATTTGCCAGGGCACGAGAGGGCGATCCTGTTACCCCTGCTTCCGCTGAAAATCAGCAGGCCGCCCGGTCTCCCTTAGCACCCGCTGCTTTTGCTGTTTTCTGCAGGGAATCTGCAGCGGGGCGCATCACGCGCGCCGAGGCGGATCCCTCTGCCGACGCGAGGGTATTATACGACCCAAATTTGTCGAATTTGCGACGCAGACGCAGACGCCACCGCCGCTCGCGAGGTAAACGCCGGCGGAGACGAGAATAATGCCCGCCCAACCCGCCGCGTTCGGCCACTCGCCGAGGAGCGGTATGGCGAGCACCGCCGAAAGCGCCGGCACCAACGCCCCGAATGCCGAGCCCCCCAAGGCGCCAAGGATGAGAACCGCCCGGCCATAAAGGACAAGCGAGATTATGGTTACCAGGATGCCTTGGAAAAACATTTGAACGGCCAGGTCGACGGCCGGCACTTCTGCGAGATGCAATCCGCGGACCTCGAAATAAAGAGGGGCATAGATTACCAGCGAACCGGTAGAGACGAGGGCCGCCGCATGTACCGGGTCGAGTTTCGACCGGCGCATGACGACCGTGTAGCAGGCGGTCAGAAGCGACGCGACGAGAAAGAGCAAGTCGCCGAAGGTCCGTAAAATACCCCATGCCGGGCCGTGCCAGCCGATAATGACGAGAGCGCCAGTCAGGATCAGCGATAAGCCGAATTTTTGTGTTGTCGAAGGCTTCTCTCCGAGGACGGGGGTAGCGATCAATGCCACGAAAAGCGGCATGCATCCGGGATTGAGCGCACCT
>DASYYD010000370.1:0-2388 GCA_035934195.1 Allostellaceae bacterium
TGCCGGCTCGCCCTCGAAATCGATGACAAAAAAGTCGTTCTGCACCGCCAGCACCTGGCCCAGATGGAAGTCGCCGTGGTAGCGCGTCTTGTCGGCCTCGACGCCGTCCGCGACGAGGCTCCGGATACGCCCGAAGAGCCGCTCGCGCCCGGCGAGAAGCGCGCTCGCCAGCGGCCGCGCGCGCTCGGACAGATCCCGTTCGGCGCGTTCGAGCGCCGCCAACATCGCCGCGCCGTCCCGTTCCAGCTCGGCATGCCACAACGCCACGTCTTCGACCGTGATCGGCTCGGGCGCGAAGGCCGGATCGCCGGCGCCGAACTCGGCGAGCGCGCGGTGCATCTCGGCGGTGCGGATGCCGAGCTGGCGGGCGAGGGCGAGGAAGAAGAGGTCGGGATCGCCCAACTCCGACGAGCCGGCGCCGCCGGCGACGAGCGCGTCGTCGAGATGGCGCGACAGGTAATTGAGCGCCTGCGTCCAGCCGTCGCCTTGATTGCGCACATAGCCGAAGAGCACGCCGAGCGCGTGCTCGCCCGGCATGCGCGCGTCGGCGAGGCTCACGTCGATCGTCGCCAAGAGCGGCGGCGTGTTGGCAAAGCCCGCCCGCTCGCCGAGAAAGCGCGCCATCTCGATTTCGGGATGCGGCCCGGCTTGCAGCCGGCGATAGAGCTTCAGCATCGCGAAATCTTCGAAGAACACCGAGCTGTTCGACTGCTCGGGGCCGGGGCGGCGCACGACGAGGCGCTCCGGCCGCGCCGCCTTGGCGAAGCCCGCCGCCTTCCTGAAGCGGATCTCGCCGCCCTCGATCGGGATCGTCGCCTCGCGTTCGATCGCCGCCATCAACGCGAGCGGGAAGCCCTCTTGCGACAGCGCATCGACGAGCGCGCCTTCCCGGCGCATCTGGCGCAACTCGGCGAGAGTGGCGGGCAAGAGGCTCTGGCGCAGCTCGCTCTCGGCGGGCGACCATACCGAGGCGAGCGGCAGAAAATAGGTCTGCCGGGCGCCCTCGTTCAGTTCGGCCTCGACGGCCGAGAACAGAAAGGTTTCCGGGGCCGCGCCGCCGTCCGCGCCCGCTTCCGCGATCGCGCCATAGGCCGCGACCGCGCTGCCCCGGACGCGCTGGTCCTTGGCGGCGAACCAGCGCTGGCGCGCGAGGAAGGCCGGCAATACATCCTCTTCGAGCTGGGCGCGGTTGTGCCGCTCGAACAGATCGGCCCAGCCGCGCGGCATGACGAGGGTAACGAATTCCGGGGGCGCCGCCTGATAACCGGCTGCCGCCCACGCATCCTCGCGCGCCGGAACCAGGTCGAACCAGTAGAAGCTGTGCCCCTGCAAGGTCAACAGATAGGGCAATTCCCCGATCGGCGGAAAGGCGCTGCGGCCCATCAGCTCGATCGGCTGGCGGCCGCGGAAATCGGAGAGGTCCAATTCGACCGCCTGCGCCGAGCGCGACAGATTGGCGATGCACAGCGTGATCTCGTCTTCCCAGATGCGCAGATAGGCGATCACCTTGCGGTTCGAAGGGTAGAGAAAGCGCAAGGCGCCGCGCCCGAAGCCGCGGCGCGAGCGGCGCGCCGCGATGAGCCGCTTCACCCAGTTGAGCAGCGAAGAGGGCGAGCGGCTCTGCGCCTCGACGTTGACCGCCTCGAAGCCGTAGATCGGATCCATGATCGGCGGCAGATAGAGGCGCGCCGGATCGGCGCGGGAAAAACCGGCATTTCGATCGAAGGACCATTGCATCGGCGTGCGCACGCCGTCGCGGTCGCCGAGAAAGACGTTGTCGCCCATCCCGATCTCGTCGCCGTAATAGAAGACCGGCGTCCCCGGCATCGAGATCAACAGCGCATGCAGCAATTCGATCTTGCGCCGGTCGTTTTCCATCAGCGGCGCGAGGCGGCGGCGGATGCCGAGGTTGAGCCGCGCGCGCCGGTCGGCGGCATAGTAGTTCCACAGATAGTCGCGCTCGCGATCGGTCACCATCTCGAGCGTCAGCTCGTCGTGATTGCGCAGGAACACCGCCCACTGGCAGTTCTCGGGAATGTCCGGCGTCTGCCGCATGATGTCGGTGATCGGGTGGCGGTCCTCGGTGGCGAGCGCCATGTAGATGCGCGGCATCAGGGGAAAGTGAAACGCCATGTGGCATTCGTCGCCCCGGCCGAAATATTGCAGCACGTCCTCCGGCCACTGGTTGGCTTCCGCGAGCAGCATGCGGTCGCGGTAGCGGGCATCGAGTTCGCCGCGCAGCCGCTTCAGAATGCCATGGGTTTCCGGCAGGTTCTCGTTGCTCGTCCCTTCGCGCTCGATCAGATAGGGCACAGCGTCGAGGCGCATGCCGTCGACGCCGCGATCGAGCCAGAAGCGCATGACGTTGACGATCGAGCGGAACAGATG
>DASYYD010000397.1:0-1553 GCA_035934195.1 Allostellaceae bacterium
TTCGACGGCTGCGCCCTCAAACGGACGGCGACCAACACCGTCTTCGTCGACGGCAATCCGATGGCGCCGGTGCTCTTCCTCGGCGAAGGCCCGGGCGCCGAGGAAGACCGCACCGGCCGGCCCTTCGTCGGCCGCGCCGGCCAGCTGCTCGACCGCATGCTGGCGGCGATCGGGCTCGACCGGATGAACGTCCTGATCAGCAATGTCGTCTATTGGCGGCCGCCCGGCAATCGCACCCCGAGCGCGGCCGAGATCGCCGCCTGCCTGCCTTTCGTGATGCGGCTGATGGTGCTCGTCCGGCCGAAGATCCTGGTATTGCTCGGCGGCACCGCGGCGCAGGCGCTCTTGCCGCAGGGCCAGGGCATCACGCGGCTGCGCGGCCGCTGGTTCGACCTCGCGGTGCCGGGCCTCGACGGGCCGGTTCCGACCCTGCCGATGTTCCACCCGTCCTTCCTGCTGCGCACGCCGGAGAGGAAGCGCGAAGCCTGGCGCGACCTGCTGGCGCTGAAGGCGCGGCTGGAAGCGCTCGACGCGGCGGGTGGGGCAAGCTAGCCTCAAGCGCAGGAGGGATCGCCATGCCGGGACGCCTCGATCAATCGCGGCCGTTTCTGCCGGTCAACATCGCGCTGTTGACGGTCTCCGACACGCGCACCGCGGCCGACGACCGCTCCGGCAACATCCTCGCCGAATTGGCGGGCGCGGCGGGCCACCACATCGCGCAGCGCAAGATCGTGCGCGACGAGATGGCGGCGATCACCGCCCAGCTCGAGGCATGGATCGCCGACCCCGAGATCGACGTGGTGATCGCGACCGGCGGCACCGGCGTCACCGGCCGCGACGTGACGCCCGAGGCGTTCCATTCGGTCTACGAAAAGGAGATCGCCGGCTTCGGCGAACTCTTCCGCTGGCTCTCCTACGAAAAGATCGGCACCTCGACGATCCAGAGCCGCGCCACCGCCGGGGTCGCCGGCGGCACTTATCTCTTTGCCCTGCCGGGCTCCCCCGGCGCCTGCCGCGACGCCTGGGAAGGGATCCTCGCGCACCAGCTCGACAACCGCTTCCGCCCGTGCAATTTCGTCGAGCTGATGCCGCGGCTGCAGGAGCACCTGAAGGGTTAACTCAAAAGCCGCGCCCCGGCGCGAGGCGGCGATAGGCTTCGCCGTCATCGACGTCTTCGAGGCGCGCGGCGAAGCCGACCGAGAGCCTTCTCGGCAGCCCCGCGAGCGTGTCGGCGAGCGCGCCGGGGCTCGACCAGCGCACGTCCGCGAACATCGCCGGCAAATGCCGCATCGGCCGCGCCCCGACCAGCCAGAACCCGCCGTCCTCGGCCGGCCCGAAAACGAGGTCGTGACGCCGCAGCCGGCGGAAAGCCTCGGCGATGTGCCGCGCCGTGATCCCGGGAATGTCGCCGCCGATCAGCACGGCTGGACGCGTCGCGGAGCGGGCGAGGGCGCGGCGCATGCGCGCGCCGAGATCGCCCCTGCCTTGCGGCACCGCCGCGACCCGGCCGCGCCGGCGCGGCAGGGCGGCAAAGGCGCGGTCCGGGGTCACCG
>DASYYD010000404.1:0-5494 GCA_035934195.1 Allostellaceae bacterium
CCGGCCGGCACCGGCAACCGCTGCGCGATGCTCTCGCGTGGCTATGTCGAGATCCTGGGCAAGACCTCCGATACCCCGCTCGCCCGCCAGCTCGAGGAGCGGCTCAAGCGACATGTCGGGCTGCACCTCGCCGCCTTCTCGACGGCCGACGCCGCGGCCGAGCGCGAGCGGCTCGCCGCCGCGGGCTTTGCCGTGCCGCCGCTCGTCGACATGCGCCGGCCGGTCGCCACCGCGGCTGGCAGCGAGGATGCCCGCTTCACGATCGCACGGATCGCGGAAGGCGCGATGCCGGAAGGGCGGATGCAGTTCCTCGCCCACCACACGCCGCATCTCGTTTGGCGCGAAGGCTATCTCGACCATCCGAACGGGGCGCGGGCGCTGCTCGGCGCGTGGATCGCCGCCGCCGACCCGGCCGAGGCCGCCCTCCGCTTCGCGCGCTTCACCGGCCGGCAGGCGCGCCGCGAGCACGGCCGCATGACGATAAGCCTCGACCGCGGCAACCTTTTCTTTGCGACCCCGGATTTTCTCCATATCGAGTTCGGCATCATGCCGGGGCCGCCTAACCCCCATCTCGCCGCCTATGAAGTCGGAGCGGACAGCCTGCCTTCCGCCGGCCGGCCGATCGAGCGTGGGATCGCGGTGACATTGCCGCCCGCCCTCGGCGGTACGATCCTCTTTCGCGCGCCCTGAACAGGGAGGTTGGAAGGGGCGTCGCGTTGCGGCATTGTCCGCGATCCCCTGCGCGCGTCGGAGGCAAGAATGCGTTTGAGCGTCGTCACCTTTCTGCGCCCGGGGGCTGAGCCGCCGGGGAAATCGCTCAGCCGCATCGCCGATTACGCGCGCCGCGTCGAGGCGGCCGGGTTTCCGGGAATCTGGGTCACCGATTCATTGGGCCGCGGCTGGCCGACCCTCGACCCGCTCGTCGCGCTCGGCGCGCTCGCCGCGGTGACGAAGCGGCTGGAGCTCGGCACCGCCGTCCTGCAGGTGCCGCTGCGCCACCCGATCGACCTCGCCCACCGCATCCAGTCGGTGCAGGCGCTCTCCGGCGGACGCCTTCGGCTCGGCGTCGGCAGCGGCTCGACCGAAGCCGATTTCAGGCTCCTCGACGCCGACTACCAGGCGCGCTTCCGCACGCTGATGACCTCGCTCGACCTCATGCGCCGCGCCTGGAAGGGTGAGGCCATGGGCGGCGGGGCGCTGACGCCTTGGCCCGGCACCGAGGGCGGGCCGCCGGTGTTGCTCGGCGCCTGGCGCAACCCGCGCTGGATCGCCTATGCCGCAACGCAATGCCAGGGATGGATCGCCTCCGGGCTTTACTCGAGCTGGGACGATTTGGCAGCCGGCATGCGCCGCTATCGCGCCGCGGGCGGCGGCAACGCCGTCCTCGCCAATGTCGTCGTCGACCTCGCCAACCGGCCCGAGCCCGGAAGCCTCGCGGCGCGCGCCCAGGTGTCGCTCGTCGCGTTGCCGGCGGACGCGCGGCAGCGCTTGAAACGCATCGAGCAGATCGGCTTCGACGAGGTCCTGCTGGTCTCGCCGGGCGGGGCGTTGGAGGAGATCGAACGGGTGCGGGATTTTCTCTGAGGGCGCGCCTCAGACGCCGGGGCGGGCGAAATTGCGGTCGAGATGGCCCTTGCCTCCCAGGTCGCCTTTCTCGAACAGCCAGCTGTAGCCGCCTGCCGGGTTGGTCAGGATCTCCCAGCAATTGTCGTCGGCGTCCCAGAAGTAAAAGCTGTAGGTGCCGTGCTGCAGGTGCGGCGTCGAGATCTTCTTGAGCCGCCATTTCTCGGCCTCGGCGCAGCAGATGCGGTGCGCCTCGTCGACCTCTTGCCTGGTGCGCACGTCGAGCCCGTTGTGGTTGAGCAGGTTCATCTCGCCGACGTGCTTACTGAAAACGACCGCGATCGTGTTCGGGCCGCCCAATCGGACGAGCAGCGAAATCGGGCTCGTCTGCACCACGTCGAGCCCGAGGAACTCCTCGTAAAAGCGGCGCGAGAAGGCGAGGTCGCGGCTGTCGAGGGTGCCGTGCGAGAGGAAGCTGAGCTTCAGTCGCGGGGCCGGCTTCGGCATGGCGGTGCCCTCCACCTGCGGAAAGGCGGCAGCATATCCGAGCGGCCGGCCGGGCGGAAAGGGCCTCAGGCCGAGGCCCGCTCGTACCAGTGGCGCGACTTCAACACGATCGCGACGACCGACAGCATGACCGGCACCTCGACGAGCACGCCGACGACGGTCGCCAGCGCCGCCCCGGACTGAAAGCCGAAGAGCGCGATCGCCGCGGCGACCGCCAGTTCGAAGAAGTTCGAGGCGCCGATCAGCGCCGACGGGCAGGCGATGTTGTAGGCGACGCCGAGCGCGCGGTTGAGGAAATAGGCGATACCGGCGTTGAGATACACCTGGATCACGATCGGCACGGCGAGGATGAGGATGACGAGCGGCTGGCGCACGATCTGCTCGCCCTGAAAGCCGAAGAGGAGGACGAGCGTCGAGAGCAGCGCCAGGAGCGAGACCGGCTGCAACCGGCGCAGGGTTCGCGCCAGCGCCGCGGCGCCGCCTCCCCCGAGGAGCGAGGCCCGCCACAATTGCGCCGCCACGACCGGCACGACGATATAGAGCCCGACCGACAGGAGCAGCGTCGTCCACGGCACCGTGATCGAGGAGAGCCCGAGCAGGAGGCCGACGATCGGCGCGAAGGCGAAGACCATGATCGTGTCGTTGAGCGCGACCTGGATCAGCGTGAAGTTCGGGTCGCCGCCCGTGAGGTTCGACCACACGAACACCATCGCCGTGCACGGCGCGGCGGCCAAGAGGATGAGGCCGGCGACATAGCTGTCGATCTGGCCGGCGGGCAGCAGCGGGCGAAAGAGCCAGCCGATGAAAAGCCAGCCGAGCGCCGCCATGCTGAAGGGCTTCAAAAGCCAGTTGATGCCGACCGTGACGGCGACGCCGCGCCAAGCCTCGGCGACGCGGCTGAGCGCCCCGAAATCGACCTTGAGCAGCATCGGCACGATCATCAGCCAGATGAGGACCGCGACCGGGATGTTGACCTGCGCCAGGGTCATCCGGCCGAGCGCCTCGAACGGTGCCGGCACGAGCCGGCCGAGCACGATGCCGGCGAGGATGCACAGCGCCACCCAGAGCGGGAGGTAGCGCTCGACGGGCCCCAGCGAGGGGCGCGCGGCGCGCGCCGCGGCTTCGGCCGCAGCCGGCGCGCTCACGACGCCTTCGGCTTCTTCGCGGTGATCGCGGCCGAGGCGACGTAGTCCTCGATGTGCCGGCCCGGAACCCAGCTCGCGACGAGATCGCGGCTCTCCGGCTTCGGCGTGACGGCGACCTCGACGAAACCGGCCGCCGCGAGCCAGGCCGCGATCTTGTCGGCCGGGGCGGCGCCGGCGACGCAGCCGCACAGGAGCGCCGGGTCCTGCGCCAGGTCGGGCGGCAGCGGCGCCATGTTGACGACGTCGGAGACGGCGAGCCTTCCGCCCGGCTTCAGCACGCGATAGGCCTCGCGGTAGACCCGCTCCTTATCGGGGACGAGATTGATGACGCAGTTCGAGATGACCGCGTCGGCGAGGTTGTCGGCGACCGGCAGATGCTCGATCTCGCCGAGCCGGAACTCGACGTTCGCGGCCCCGATCCTCGCGGCGTTGGCGCGCGCCCGGGCGAGCATCTCGGGCGTCATGTCGACGCCGATGACGCGGCCCAAGGGCCCGACGCGCTCGGCGGCGATGAAGCAGTCGAAGCCGGCGCCGCTGCCGAGATCGACGACGGTCTCGCCCGGCTGCAACTGCGCGAGCGCCTGCGGGTTGCCGCAGCCCAATCCGAGATCGGCGCCCTCCGGGACGGCGGCGAGCTCCGCCGTGGAATAGCCCATCGCCCGCGACTTCTCCTCGCGCGGTGGGGTCGGGCCGCAGCAGGCCGTGGGGGCGCAGCAATCGGCCGCCTTCTGGGCCGCGATGCCGCCGTAGCGGGCACGCACCATCTCCTTGATCTCGTTCGCTTTCATGCTTCTCTCCATTTTTCGGCTCAGGCTGCCGACGGGTCGCGGCGTGTCCCCGCCGGTTGGGCGGCGGGGTCGCAGACGGGGGCGCAGATCGCCGCGCCCCGGCCGCAGCAATTCTCGGTCAGATAGGCCATCAGCGCGTTCATCGTCGCGAAATCGGCGGCGTAGAAGAGCTGCCGCCCGAGCCGGCGCCGGCTGATCAGCCCGGCGTGCTGCAATTGTTGCAGGTGAAAGGTCAGCGAGGAAGGCGGCACCTCGAGGGCCTGCGCGATGGCGCCCGCCGACAGCCCGTCGGGGCCGCGCTGGACCAGCAGCCGGAACAGTTTCAGCCGCGCCTCATGCGCGAGCGCGCCCAATGCGCCGATCGCCTCGCCGGGTTGCATCGCGATCTCTCTCCGATGTTACGACGAATATCGAAATAGCGGTTGCGAAACACCGTGTCAACGACTTTTCTCGTAATGTCGAAGTTTTACCGATTTTGTCATTCCGAGCACGGCGAAGCAATCCCGCCCGAGGTCGCCTCGTGACCCGAGATTGCGTCGTCGCTGCGCTCCTCGCAATGACGCCACAATGCGAATCAACGAAACGCTACCCGCGGCTGCAGGCGCCGCCGCCGAGGACGCAGAACTTGGCGCAATGCGGATGGTTGAGCGCCACCGGCCGGCTTGCCTCGGCAAGGCTCGCGCCGAGCTCGAATTGCCGGTCGTAGGGGAGCAGCGTGCAGGCGACGACGACGGGCCGCGCCGCACCCTTGCGCTTGATGACCATGCGCGAGGAGGAGCACATCACGCTCTCGGGCGACTTGCCCAGGATGCCCCAGCACGCCTCGGTGATCTCCGCAACGTCGGCCTTCTCGTCCATCTCCGGAAAGACGGTCAGCGCCTGCGGGTCGGCGGCGTCGAGCGAAAGCCGCAATTCGGCGAAGAGCCGGGCGAAGCCGGCGCGGATCGCGCTCTCGCCCTCGCCGGAAAGCCGGCGGCTCGCGACGCTCACGGCAAACCCCTCTGCGGCGAGCCACAGAAGCCCCTCGATGGTCGGCTGCCAGCTCCGCTTGCCGCGCTCCTCCTGGTGGACCGGCGCCGCGTAATGGTCGAGCGAGACGCGGATCTGGAGGCGGCCGCCGTGCCGCTCTTTAAGCGCCAGCAACGCCGGGCGCTGCTTCTTCATCGGCTTCATCGCGTTTGTCAGCACCAGCGCATGAAAGCCGCGGGCGAGCGCCGCTTCGAGCATCGCCGGCAATTCCGGGTTCATGAAGGGCTCGCCGCCGGTGAAGCCGATGAGGCGCGTCGAAAGGCCGAGCGCGGCGATCTCGTCGAGGTATTCGCGGACCTCGGCGGCGGAGAGATAGAAGATCCGGTCGTTTTTGGGCGAGGATTCGATATAGCAATGCCGGCAGGTCAGGTTGCACAGCGTGCCGGTGTTGAACCACAGAGTCTCCAGCCGGCGCAGCGAGACCCAAGCCCTCCGCGCGCCAGACGCGGTCATGTACGGATC
>DASYYD010000410.1:0-12861 GCA_035934195.1 Allostellaceae bacterium
ATGTTCTTCACTGACTATTCGATGGCGCCGGGCGCGCTCGCCCGCGCCGTCGAAGAGCGCGGCTTCGAATCCGTGTGGGCGCCCGAGCATTCGCACATCCCGCTGAAATCGACGCCCTTCCCTGCCGGCGGCGACATCCCGAAGCAGTATTACGACGTGATGGACCCGTTCGTGTCGCTGACCATGGCGGCGGCCGCGACGACAAAGCTCAAGCTCGGCACCGGCGTCTGCCTCGTCATCCAGCGCGACCCGATCCAGACGGCAAAGCTCGTCGCCTCGCTCGATCAGGTCTCGGGCGGGCGCTTTCTCTTCGGCGTCGGCGGCGGCTGGAACGCCGAGGAGATCGCCGACCACGGGGTCGCGTTCAAGAGCCGCTTCAAATTGATGCGCGAGCGCATCGAGGCGATGAAGGAGATCTGGACGAAGACGAAGCCCGAATACCACGGCGAATTCGTCGATTTCCCGCCGATGATGACCTGGCCGAAGCCGGTGCAGAAGCCGCATCCGCCGGTCATCGTCGGCGGCGCCTGGCCGCACAGCGCGCGCCGCGCCGCGCGCTACGGCGACGGCTGGGTCCCGAACGCGAGCCGGCCGCAATATCCCGACGTGACCGAGTTTCTGCCGCAGTTCCGCGAGATGGCGCAGGAGGCCGGGCGCGACCCCGCCAGCCTGCCGGTCACGATCTTCGGCGCCGCCGAGGATCTCGATCGCCTGAAACGCTATCGCGATCAGGGCATCGCCCGCGTCATCGTCGCGCTGCAAGCGGCCAAGGAGGATGTCACTCTGCCGATCCTCGACCGCTGGGCCGCGCTGATCGGCAAGGTTCGGGGAGGCTGAAGATGAGCGGATTGAGCCTTCACCAGGCCTCGGTCGTGATGGACAAGGCGCTCGAAAAGGGGCGCGAGCGCGGCTTCAAGCCGTTGACCGTCGCCGTCCTCGACGCGGGCGGCCAGCTGAAGGCGCTGAAGCGCGAGGACGGGTCGAGCCTGCTGCGGCCCGAGATCGCCGGCGGCAAGGCCTGGGGGGCGCTCGGCATGGGGTTCGGCGGCCGCGAGTTCGCCCGCCGCGTCGCCGCCAACCCGGCCTTCGTCAACGCCCTCGTCGGCGCCTCCGGCGGCCGCATCATCCCGGTCCCGGGCGGCGTCTTGATCCGCGACGCGACAGGCGAGGTCCTCGGCGCGGTCGGCATCAGCGGCGACACTTCCGACAACGACGAGACATGCGCCGTCTACGGCATCGAATGCGCCGGCCTCGTCCCCGACACCGGCGACCCCGGCTGAGCCCTCTCCTCTCCCCGCCCCTCCCGGTCCCTCCCCCGCTTGCGGGGGAGGGTTAGGGTGGGGGTGCGAGGAGCGCGGCGACGAAGCTCGGGGCGCTTCGCGATAAATCGGATTCGAAAGCAAGGAGCGGAGTGCGGGCCGCCTGGAGATCGCCAAATATCGGCCTACATGAGCCGATAGGAGAGTGAGATGGCTATCGCCGAACGGGTGCCCGCGTATTCGAGCGAGGAGGAACGCTGGCGAGCGGTCGTCGAGCGCGACGCGCGCGCGGACGGCGTCTTTTATTATTCGGTGCGCACGACCGGCGTCTATTGCCGGCCCAGCTGCGCGGCGCGCCTGGCGCGGCGCGAGAACGTGCGCTTCCACGCGAGCCCGGCCGAAGCCGAGCGCGTCGGCTTCCGGGCGTGCAAGCGCTGCCGGCCGAACCGCGCCGCGCTCGCCGAGGAGCACGCCGCGGCGATCGCGAAAGCCTGCCGGCTGATCGAGGAAGCCGAGGATATCCCCGCCCTCGACGCGCTCGCCCAAGCCGCCGGCATGAGCCGGTTTCACTTCCATCGCGTCTTCAAGGACGTGGCCGGCCTCACCCCGCGCGCCTATGCGGCGGCGGCGCGGGCGCGGCGGGTGCGCGCGGAACTGCAGCGCCGCGACACGGTGACGGAAGCGATCTACGGCGCCGGCTTCAATTCGAACGGCCGCTTCTACGCCGCCGCCGGCGAGCTGCTCGGCATGACGCCGACGAAATTCCGGGCCGGCGGCGCCGGCGCGGCGATCCGCTTCGCGGTCGGGGAGTGCTCGCTCGGCGCGATCCTCGTCGCCGCCACCGAAAAGGGCGTCTGCGCGATCCATCTCGGCGACGACCCGGAAGCGCTGGTGCGCGATCTAGAGGACCGCTTTCCGAAGGCCGAGCTCGTCGGCGGCGACCGCGAATTCGAGCGGCTGGTGGCCAGGGTCGTCGGCTTTGTCGAGATGCCGGCAAGGGGCCTCGACCTGCCGCTCGACCTCCGCGGCACGGCGTTTCAGGAGCGGGTGTGGCGGGCCCTGCGCGAGGTCCCGGCCGGGGCGACGACGACCTATGCCAAGCTCGCCGAGCGCATCGGCAGGCCGCGGGCGGTGCGCGCCGTCGCCGGCGCCTGTGCGGCGAACCGCCTCGCCGTCGCCATTCCGTGCCATCGCGTGGTGCGCACCGACGGCGCGCTCTCCGGCTATCGCTGGGGCGTCGAGAGGAAGCGCGCGCTGCTCGACCGCGAGAGCGCGCGATGAGCGCGGCGCGCGCCGGGCTCGGCGCCCTCGCGCCGGCCGCGGCGCGGGTCGCGGCCATCGACTGGGGACGCCTCGAAACGTCGCTCGATGCCGACGGCTTCGCGCTCTTGCCCGGCCTTCTCCTCCCCGAGGAATGCCGCCGGCTCGCCGGCTCCTACGATGCCGACACGGCGTTTCGCAGCCGGGTCGTCATGGCGCGGCACGGCTTCGGCCGCGGCGAATACAAATACTGGGCCTACCCGCTGCCGCCGCTCGTCGCCCGGCTGCGGGCCGCCCTCTATCCGCCGCTCGCCGCGATCGCCAACCGTTGGAGCGAGCGGCTCGGCGAGGAAATGCGCTATCCCGACCGGCACGAGGACTTCCTCGAGCGCTGCCGGCGCGCCGGGCAGACGAAGCCGACCCCCCTGCTCCTGCGATATGGCGAGGGCGATTACAACTGCCTGCACCAGGATCTCTACGGCGAGCATGTCTTCCCGCTGCAGGCCGCGGTGCTGCTGTCGGCGCCGGGCGAGGATTTCAGCGGCGGCGAGTTCGTGCTCGTCGAGGGCCGGCCGCGCCTGCAGTCGCGCGCCGAGATCGTGCCGCTGGGGCAAGGCGACGGGGTTCTGTTCCCGGTTCGCCACCGCCCGATGCGCGGCGTGCGCGGCTGGTACCGCGCCACCATGCGCCACGGCGTGAGCCGGTTGCGTTCGGGGCATCGGCTGACGCTCGGCATCATTTTTCACGACGCGCAGTGAGGGGCTTCGAGACGCTTCCCGAGGGCGCCGCGCTGCTGCGGAAATTCGCGCGGGGCGAGGCGCCGCTGCTCGTCGCGGCGGTCAACGAGGTCGCGGCGGCGGCGCCCTTTCGCCATATGCTGACGCCGGGCGGCTACCGCATGTCGGTGGCGATGACCAATTGCGGCCGGGCCGGCTGGGTGACCGACCGGCGCGGCTATCGCTACGAGCCGTGCGACCCCGAGACCGGCCGCCCTTGGCCGGCGATGCCGGCGATTTTTCTCGATCTTGCGACAAGGGCCGCCGCCGCCGCCGGGTTTTCCGGCTTCCTGCCCGATTCCTGCCTCGTCAACCGCTACGAACCCGGCACCCGGCTGTCGCTGCACCAGGACAGGAACGAGCGCGACTTTGCGCAGCCGATCGTGTCGCTGTCGCTGGGGCTGCCGGCGGTCTTTCTGTTCGGCGGCGGCGAGCGCGGCGAGCGGGCGCGGCGCATTCCCCTCGAAAGCGGCGATGTCGTCGTTTGGGGCGGCCCGGCGCGGCTCTATTTTCACGGTGTCGCGCCGCTCGGCCCCGGCGAGCACGAGCTGACCGGCGCCGCGCGCATCAATCTGACCTTGCGCCGAGCGCTCCAGGATTGATCCGGCGCAATCCCGGCGGGCGAGCGAGGAAAAACCGGAGGTGCGGCGAATGCTGCAGAGAAGGGTTGCCCGCGAGCCGGGGTATGGCGGGGTTGCGAAGGGGCTGCACTGGCTGATCGTCGGTCTTCTGGTGGCGCAGTTCGCGGTTGCCTGGACGATGCCGGCGATCCGCCGCGGTACGCAGCCGGAGGGGCTGGTGGGACTGCATCTCTCCTTCGGCATCGCGATTATGCTGCTCGCCGCGCTGCGGCTCCTCTGGCGGCTCTATCGCCCGGTGCCGCTGCTCGCCGATGGGGTGCCGTGGTGGCAGCACCGCGCCGCGCAGCTGAGCCACGCGGCGCTCTACGCGCTGCTCTTCCTCCTGCCGATACTGGGCTGGGCCAACGCATCGGCCCGCGGGTGGAAGATCGCCGTCTTCGGCCTTTTCGACATGCCGCACATCTGGCCGGCCGGCTCGGCGTTCGGGCGCGCAGAACTCGGCGGCATCCACGTGTGGGGCACCTATGCGCTGCTCGGCCTCGTCGGGCTGCACGTGCTGGCCGCGCTCTACCATCATCTGTGGCTGCGCGACCGCGTGCTGTCGCGCATGCTGCCTTACGGCTGAGCCTCGGTCGTTCAAAGAATGGCGATCGAGGAGAGATCGGGCGCACGCGGGCTTTCGGCGCGCGAAGCGGCGGCGCGGCTGAGAGCCGAGGGCGCCAACGAACTGCCGCGCGGGCACGAGCGGTCGCTCGCGGCAATCGCGGCCGAAGTCGCGCGCGAGCCGATGTTCGCGCTGCTGCTCGGCGCCGGCCTTCTCTACCTCGTGATCGGCGATCTCGGCGATGCGCTGGTGCTGCTCGCCTTCGCGACGATCTCGATCGTCATCGCGATCGTCCAGGAGACGCGCAGCGAACGCGTGCTTTCGAGCCTGCGCGACTTGACGAGCCCGCGCGCGCTCGTCATCCGCGATGGCGCGCGCCAGCGCATCCCCGGGCGCGACGTGGTGCGCGGCGATCTCGTCGTCGTCGGCGAGGGCGACCGGGTGCCGGCCGACGCCGTCCTTCTGACCGCCCAGGACGTCGCCGCCGACGAGTCGCTGTTGACCGGCGAATCGCTGCCGGTCCGTAAGCTTGCCGGCGCCGCGTCCGCCCCCGCCGCGCGGCCCGGCGGCGACGATCTGCCCGTCGTTTTTTCCGGGACGATGGTGGTCCGCGGCCAGGGCGTCGCCGAAGTGATCGCCACCGGCGCCGGCAGCGAGATCGGCAAGATCGGCCGCGCGCTCGGCACGATCGAGACCGAGCCGCCGGTGTTGCGCCGCCAGACCGACCGGTTGGTGCGGCTCCTCGCCACGGTCGGATTGGGGTTGTGCACCGTCGTCGTCCTGCTGCACGGCCTGGTTCGCGGCGACTGGCTCGCCGGCCTGCTGGGCGGCATCGCGCTCGGCATGTCGCTGTTGCCGGAAGAGTTTCCGCTCGTCCTCACCGTCTTCATGGTGATGGGCGCCTGGCGGATCTCGCAGGCGCGCGTGCTGACCCGCCGCGCCGCCGCGATCGAGACGCTCGGCGCGGCGACGGTCCTGTGCACCGACAAGACCGGCACGCTGACGCAGAACCGGATGACGGCCGCCGAATTGTCCGCCGCCGGGCGGACTTTTCGCGTTGCCGGCGCGAACCCGGCCGGATTGCCGGAAGAGTTTCGCCTTCTCGTCGAATACGCGATCCTCGCTAGCCCGCGCGAGGCCGTCGATCCGATGGAGCGGGCGATCCACGCGCTCGCCGACGCTGTTCCGCACCCGGATTGGACGCTCGCCCATGCCTATGGGCTGCGGCCCGAGCTGCTGGCGATGGCGCAGCTGTGGCGCAGGGCGGAGGCCGGCGCCTCCTATGTCGTCGCGGCAAAGGGCGCGCCGGAGGCGATCGCCGCGCTGTCTCGTCTCGATGGCGAAAGCCTCGCCCGAATGCGGGAGGCGGCGGACGACATGGCTTCGCGCGGCATGCGCGTCCTCGGCGTCGCGCGCGCCGCTTTCGCCGGGCCGGAATTTCCGGCGAACCTGCGCGCTTTCGATTGCGAATTACTCGGGCTCGTCGGATTTGCCGACCCGCTGCGGCCGAGCGCGGCGGCGGCGGTCAGCGAGTGCCGCGCCGCCGGCATCCGCGTGCTGATGGTGACCGGCGACTACCCGACGACGGCGCGCGCCATCGCCGCCGAGGCGGGGCTCGCCGCCGAGACGGCCGTCACCGGCGAGGAGATCGCCGCGCTCGGCGACGCCGGCCTCGCCGACAAGGTCCGCGCAGCGACGATCTTCGCCCGCATCATGCCGGAACAGAAATTGCGGATCGTCGAGGCGCTCAAAAAGAGTGGCGAGATCGTCGCGATGACCGGCGACGGCGTCAACGACGCGCCCTCGCTGCGCGCCGCGCATATCGGGATCGCGATGGGCGGCCGCGGCACCGATGTCGCCCGCGAGGCGGCGGCGATCGTGCTCCTCGACGACGATTTCGGCTCGATCGTGCGCACCATCCGGCTCGGCCGGCGCATCTACGACAATCTGAAGAAGGCGATGGGCTACATCCTCGCCGTGCATGTGCCGATCGCCGGGCTCGCGCTGCTGCCGCTGGTTTCCGGCCTGCCGCTGATCCTGCTGCCGGTGCACATCGCAATCATCGAGATGGTGATCGATCCCGTCTGCTCGATCGTCTTCGAGGCCGAGCCCGAGGAGAGCGACGTGATGGCCCGGCGGCCGCGCGATGCGAAAAACCCGCTGCTGTCGCCGGCGCTCGCCGGGTGGGGCCTTTTTCAGGGAGCGTTCGTGCTCGCCGTCGTCGCGGCGATCTATCTCGCCGCGGTCGCGCGCGGCGCCGGCGAAGACGAGGTGCGGGCGCTGACCTTCCTGTCGCTGCTCGCCGCCAATATCGGCCTCATCTTCTCGAACCGCTCCTTCGGGGCCTCGCTCGGCGCCGCCCTCTCGCGCCCGAACGCGGCCCTGTGGTGGGCGGTCGGCGCGACGGCCGTCGCCGCCGCGGTCATGCTGTGGTGGCGGCCGGCAGGGGCATTGCTGCATTTCGCCCCGCTCGACGCGCGCGAGCTGGCGGTCTGCGGCGGCGCCGGACTGCTGACGCTGCTCGTGCCGAGCCTCGTCAAGCTCCTGTGCCGCCGCCGCCTCGCAGCGTGACCGGCCGCGCCCCTCAAGGCGCGACGTAGACCATCCAGCCGACCCCGAAGCGGTCGCTGAGCATGCCGAAGCTCGGCGAGAAAAAGGTCTTGCCGAGCGGCATCTGCACTTGCCCGCCCTCCCCGAGCGCGTTGAAGACGCGCGCCGCCTCGGCTTCGTTCGGCACCGTCACCGACAGCGCAAAGCCCTGGAAATTCGGCTGCCCGAGGCAGCGCCCGTCGGAAGCGAGCACCATCCCGTCGCCGATCTTCAGCGCCGCGTGCATGACTTTTTCGGCCGAGCCCGGCGGCGTCATCTCCGGATTGGGGTTGTCCTTCCAGCGCATCATCATCTCGACCTCGGCGCCGAGCGTCTTCTGGTAGAACGCGATCGCCTCCTCGCAACGGCCGTCGAAGAACAGATAGGGTTGGACTGGCATGGTCGATCCTCGGTGTTGCTGTGCAGGTATGTTGATATCAACGTACTTATCCCCTGTCAACCTGCTTCGCGACAAAGATGCCGCCGATCACATAGAGCTTTCCGGCCGCCGCCGCGACCGACACCTCGCTGCGCGCCGTCGGCAAGGGCCGGCCGATGAAACCCCGGTGGCCGGGTTGGCGGCGAGGAGCACCGCCGCGCCGCCGACCCAACGCACGTCTCGGATGTGCATCTGTCGGCCCTCCTTCGAACCCTTAGAGCCACCCCGCGATCCCGCCGATGAGCCCGGCGCCGCAAACGATCGAGCAGATGCCGGCGACGAGCCACAGATACCAGCCGCGCAGGCGCAGTTCGACGGGCGGCACGCGCGCCGCGAGCGCCACCAGAGGCCCGACCACCAGCGGCAGCAGGAAGGCGTTCAGCACCTGCGCCGCGATGTTGAGCCGCACGAGATCGGGGACGGCCCAGCAGAGCGCCGCGGCGCCGCCGACCAAGGCGGCGTAGACGGCGAAAAACCGGCCGCTCGCCAACGGCCGCCCCGCGAGCGAGCGGCGGTGCCCGGCGACCTCGCCCACTCCCCAGGCGAGCGCCAGCGAGGCGACGATCGCCGTCACCAGCGAGGCGCCGAGGACGCCGGCGCTGAAGACGAAGCGCCCCGCCCCCGGCCCTAGGATCGGCGACAGCGACCGGCTGATCTCGCCGACGCTCTCGAGGTGGACCGGCGCATCGCCCTGCGCGAGCGTCGCCGCCGCCGCCGCCAATACCGCGCCCGTCAAGAGCTGCGTCAAAACGGCGCCCAGCGCGGTGTCGAGGCGGGCCATGTTGCAGTCGCAGGCTCCCAGCCCTTTATCGGCGACCGCCGATTGCTGATAGAAGATCATCCATGGGTTGAACACCGCCCCGATCACCGCCGCCGCGAGGTAGGCGAATCCGGCGTTGCCGAGCGGCAGGTCCGCTGCCTGCCGCACAATGGTTTCGAGGCTCGGATGCGCGACCCACAAGACGGCGAAGAATGCCAGCTCGAAGAGGCCGACGGCGAGCGCGATGCGCTCGACCCGGCGGTAGGAGCGGCTGGCGACGACGGCGAGCAGAAACCCCGCCGCGAGCGGCAAGCTGAGGCGGCGCGGCAGGCCGTAGAGTTCGCCGATGCCGGCGGCGGCGGTGAATTCGGTGACGAGCGAGCCGATCGCCGCCGCCGCGAGCCCGATCATCGACAAGGACGCCCAGCCGGCGCCGAAGCGTTCGCGGATCAGTTCGCCATGCCCCTTGCCGGTCGCGATGCCGAGCCGCACCGTCAGCTCCTGCAGCATGTAGAGCGCCGGCATCAGCAGCAGCACGAGCGGCAACAGCCGATAGCCCCAGCTCGCGCCCGCCTGCGCCGCCGTCACGACGTTGCCGGCGTCGGTGTCGGCGAGCATGACGAGGAGCCCCGGCCCCCAGACGGCGAGCAGGCGGAAAATCGCCGGGGTCCTTGTTGCGGCGGTTCGGGATCGGGGCAGAGGGGCCTCGCGCGTCCGCATCGGCGCCGCGTCGGCGCGGCCGGGCAGGCTGACGCCTTACCGGCAGCTGCGCTCCGCCGAAAATGGGTGGGCCCGCCGGGACGAGGAGGCGCCCGGAATGCGCCTCACGCGGGCGGCCCTTTCTCGAACACCTCGTCGCCCTCGGCGAACGCGATCCAGGGCTGCTTTCTGCTCGTCCAGATGTGCCGGGTCGGCCGCAACCAGGACGTATCGTCGAGGGTGCCCGCCCTGACCCGGTGCACCCCGTCCCGCGGCATGCCGCAGATCCAGGTGCCGCATTGCGGGCAGACCAGCCGGGTGTTGACGCGCCCGCTGTCGGCGGTGCGTTGCAGCCGGCGCGGCTCGGCCCCCGTGATGCGGAAAGCTCCTTCGGGCACGACGACCCCCATCGAGAAGGCGCTGCTGGTCAGGCGCTGGCAATCGAGGCAGTGGCATGTGTAGACCAACCGCGGCGCCTCGGTGATCTCGTAACGGATCGCGCCGCACTGACAGCCGCCGGTCTGTGGAAGTTTCATGCGCCCTCCGGTTTCCCGACCCCGGAATAGCTGGTGCCCAGGGGCGGAATTGAACCACCGACACACGGATTTTCAGTCCGTTGCTCTACCAACTGAGCTACCTGGGCGCTCCGGCGAGCGCGCCTTATAGAGGAACAGCGGCGCGGCTGTCCAGCCCGCCCGCGCGGCGCGCGACGACGAGATCCTGATAGGCCGCGGCGTTGACCGTGGAGAGGTGCGGGCCGCGCCAGGATCCGTACCTGAGGTGAGCCGGCTCCAGGCCGCAGCGCGCCATCTCGCGTTCGAGAAAATCCCGATCGAGGCAGGAATCGAGATAGCCGCCGCGAGCGAAGAACGACACGCCGCCTTCCTCGACATGGACGAAGTCGCGGTGGTGCCGCGCGCGCAGCAGCGGCGCCGTGTCGGCGTCGCGCAAAAACGCCGTCATATAAACGAAGCCGCCCGGCTTCAGCACCCGCCCGATCTCGGCGAGATAAAAGCGGGTCGCCGCGCGGTCGAGATGGGTGAAGAGCGACACCGCGGCGACCGCATCGACGCTCGCGGGGGCGAGCGGCAGCGCAAAGGCGCGGCGGCCCTCGTAGCCCAGAGGCTCGCCGCTCAGCGCGCGAAAAATCATCCACGGCGCGGCCGGCGAGATATGCCGCTGCGCCCATGCTATCCCCTCGTGCCAGACATCGAAGCCGGAATAGCGGCCGCGCCGCGTGAGGCCGGCGAGGAAGCTCGCGACGCGGCCGCAGCCGCACCCCAGATCGACGAGGTGGAATTCCGCGCCCCCGATGTCGCAGCCGCATTCGCCGAGCACGTTGTGGATGTCGGCGGCGAGCGCGCTGCCGGTCGCGGTCGGCGGCGAAAGCGCCGAGCCGTTGCCGGTTCACATAGACATCGACGCGGCAAGCCTCGCCCGGCCGGGCGCGGTCGATCGCCCAGCCCGAGACGAGCCCCGCTTCGATCGCGTCGATGTTCCCGGCATAGCGGTCGAGCGCCGTCAACGCACGGCGCCGTCGCGGCCGCGGCGCAGGACGCGCCCCGGCAAGGCGCCGGTGTGCCGCGCGTTCTCGACGACGAGGATGCCGTTGACGATCACGCTCGTGCGTTCCCCGCTCGGGAATTGGTGCGGCTTCTCATAGGTGGCGCGGTCCACGAAATCGGCCGGGTCGAAGATCGCGACGTCGGCGTGAAAGCCTTCGCGCAACAGGCCGCGCTCTTCGAGCCCCATGGCGCGGGCCGAGGCGCCGGTCATCTTGGCGATGGCGCGCTCGAGCGGCAGCACCCGCTCCGCGCCGACGTAATGGCCGATGACGCGCGGAAAGGTGCCGTAGAAGCGCGGATGCGGCAGCCCCTGCCCGACATCGCCGTAGGGCGCGACGCAGTTGCCGTCGGAGCCGACGAGGGCCGAGGCCGAGCGCAAAATGTCGCGGATGTCCTCCTCGGCGATCGAGGTGATCAACACCCGCGTCGCGCCCTTGTCCTCGATCAGGTAATCGCAAAGGAAATCCAAGGGGTCGGCGCTGCGCGCGGCGGCGAGGGCGCCGATCATCGAGCCGGCGTGCTGCGGCAGATTGGGCGAGATCGAGATCTGCACGCAATCCCAGGAAGAGAGCCGCCCCCAGTTGTTGAGCCCGCTCTCTGCGATCTCGGCGCGGATGCGCTCGCGCGCCTCCTTCTCGCCCAGCCGCGCCAGCATCGCCTCGACGCCGCCTTCCTGCACCCATTGCGGCAGCAGGTTTTTCAAGGGGTTGCTGCCGGCGGCATAGGGATAGGCGTCGCAATCGATGTCGAGGCCTTCCGCGCGGGCCGCCTCCAGCATCCCGAGCACGGTTTTCGCCTTCCCCCAATTGTCGATGCCGGAGCATTTCAAATGCACGATCTCGACATGGATCCGACAGAGGCGGGCGATGTCGATCGCTTCCTCGACCGCTTCCAGCACCTTGTTCGATTCGTCGCGCAAATGCGTGAAATAGCGCGCCTTGTGGCGTTCGACGATGCGGCAGAGGGCGAGGATCTCGTCGCGCCCGGCCCAGGCGCCGGGCGGCGTGAAGAGCCCGGTCGAGAACCCCAGCGCCCCCGCTGCCAGCCCCTCTTCCAGCATCTCGGCCATGTGTTCGAGTTCGGCGGCGCTGGGCGCGCGCGCCGCCATGCCCATCGCCATCAGCCTGAGCGTGTTGTGGCCGACGAGCATGCCGGCATTGACCGCGACCCTTGGGAAGCCGTCGAGGTATTCGGCAAAGCTGGTTTCGCGAAACGGCAGCCAGGGCGCGCTCGCCGAGAGATAATCGCGCAGTTCGCCGACGCGGCCGGCAAGCGCCGGGGCGACCGAGAAGCCGCAATGGCCGATGATCTCGGTCGTCACCCCCTGGCGCACCTTGCTCTCCGCCTTGGGGTTGATCGGCAGGGTGAAATCGGAATGCGTCTTCACGTCGATGAAGCCCGGCGCCACCGCGAGCCCGGAAGCCTCGATCGTCTTACCGGCATCCCCCGAAAGGGCGCTCCCGATCGCGGCGATGCGGCCGCCGCGGATCGCCATGTCGGCGACCCTGCCGGGGCTGCCGCTGCCGTCGATGACGAGCCCGCCGCGGATCAGGATGTCACAGCGCATCGCCCGTCATTTCGTCGCCGTCGGGCTCGCCGTCGGGTTCTTCAGCCGGCGATGGGCGGCCTTCCACGCGTCGAGCTCCGCTTGCTCGATGACGCCGTTATGGTCCTTGTCGATCAGGTCGAAGCGGCGGCTGGCGAACTGCGCCGAGCGCTCCTCGTAGTATTTGACGAACTGGTCGCGGGTGACGACGCCCTTGTGGCCGGTGTCCATCGCCTCGAAGCGGCGGCTGGCGAGCTTCGCGGCGCGCGCCTTGGCGTCGAGGAGGTATTCCTGCCGGGCGATCCCCGCCCCGCCCGCCTTGTTGCTCGACTTGGCGGGCGGGCTCGCCGGCGGGCTCGATTGCGCGGAAGCCGCGATCGGCGCGGCGAGCAATACGCACAGCACCCCGACCGCCGCCCAACGCATCATCTGCCTCTCCCGCTCGAGCCCTGGACGGGCGCGATCATGCCGCGTGCGCGGCGCGGGAGGCAATAGGCCTAGCCGCGGGCGAGATGCGATTCGACCAGCCAGAGCTGGTAATCGACGCCGCGCGAGACTTCGGTGAAGAGGTCGGCGGTGTCCTTGTCGCCGAACCCGTCCGAAGTATCGATCGCGTTGCGCGCCGACTGGCCGAAGGCGGCGAGCGCGTCGGCGACGGCCGCGATGTGCTGCTTCTCGTCGGCGACGCCGAGCTTGTAGGGCGCGAGAGACGAGCGTTCCGCCGCGGTCCGCACCGTGCCTTCGGCGGTGCCGCCGAGCTGCGCCGCGCGTTCGGCGATCGTG
>DASYYD010000439.1:0-5298 GCA_035934195.1 Allostellaceae bacterium
GCCAGCGCTCGCGGCCGAGCCGGCCGAAGCCAAACCGGCGGCGCTCAGGCCGGCGTCGGCCAAGGCGCCGGTATCGTTGCAGAACCAACTGGCGGCGGCGCGCGAGCAGCTGGTCGCCGAGCTTGCCGCAGCGACGACGGCGCGCGCCGTCCCGCTCTCGCGCGAAGAACTCGCCAAGCTCGTCGACGGCGCCGTGGACGCCTATTGCAAGCGGCAAGAGATCGAACTGGACGGTCTCGAACGGCGCGACCTGATCACCGCCGTCATCCAGGCGCTGCGCGTGCAGAGCCTCGTCAAGCCGGGCGGCGAGGCCGCGGCCGAGGCCGCCGGCGTGCGCCGCCTCGCCAATCAAGCCGCGGTCGATGCCGCCAAGGCGCAGATCCAGCCGCTCGTCCTCGAACACATGGATGTCGCCGCCGCCGCCGAGATGCCACGCGCCGCCTTCGAGGCGCAGCTCGGCAATTGGGTCAAGGAGCTGCTCGCCGAAGCCAAGATCCAGCTCAACTTCATCGAACAGCGCGCGCTCGTCGATTCGCTGATCGCCGACATGCTCGGGCTGGGGCCCCTCGAGCCGTTGCTCGCCGACGAGACCGTCACCGACATCATGGTCAACGGCGCGAAGCAAGTCTACGTCGAGCGCCGCGGCAAGCTCGAGGTCACCGACGTGCAATTTCGCGACGATCAGCATGTGATGAACGTCGTCACCAAGATCGTCACCCGGGTCGGCCGCCGTATCGACGAATCGACCCCGCTCGTCGATGCGCGGCTGCAGGACGGCAGCCGCGTCAACGTCATCATCCCGCCACTGGCGATCGACGGGCCGTCGATCTCGATCCGCAAGTTTTCCAAGAAGTCGATCACGCTCGACATCATGGCGGCGCAGCAGAACCTCTCGGCGGCGATGGCGACGCTGTTGAAGGTCGCCGCGCGCTGCCGCCTCAACATCCTGATTTCCGGCGGCACCGGCTCGGGTAAGACGACGCTGCTCAACGCCCTCTCGCGGCTCATCGACCCGGCCGAGCGCACCGTGACGATCGAGGACGCGGCCGAGCTGCAGTTGCAGCAGCCGCACGTCGTGCGCCTGGAAACCCGGCCGCCGAACCTCGAAGGCTCGGGCGAGATCACGATGCGCGATCTGTTGCGCAACGCGCTGCGCATGCGCCCCGACCACATCATCCTCGGCGAGATCCGCGGCGCCGAGGCGCTCGACGTCCTGCAGGCGATGAACACCGGCCACGACGGCTCGATGTCGACGATCCACGCGAACCGGCCGCGCGAGGCGCTCACCCGGCTCGAAAACATGGTCGGGATGACCGGCATCAACTTGCCGTCGCGGGCGGTGCGCACGCAGATCGCCGCCGCCGTCCACCTGATCGTGCAGGTCAACCGCATGCGCGACGGCGTGCGCCGCACCACGCACATCATGGAAGTGGTCGGCATGGAGGGCGACGTGATCACCACCCAGGACCTCTTCACCTTCCAGTTCCAGGGCGAAGGCCCCGAAGGCAAGCTGCAGGGAAAATTCGTGTCGAACGGGGTGCGTCCCAACTTCTTGCCGCGCGCCGAATATTACGGGCTCGAAAAGGCCCTTATCGAGGTCATTTGAGCCATGCCCGCATTCCTCGATCACGCGACGAGCATCGCCCTTCTGTGCGGCCTCGGCATCGCGCTGACCTTCGGCCTGATCGTTCTGGCGCTCAGTGACGGTTCCGGCCATCGGCGCTTGAAGCGCCGCCTCGCCGTGGTGCGCGACCAGGCGCGCGGCCTCGTCACCGCGAGCGCCGTCGCCGCCCGCTCGCTGTCGCGGCGCGAGAGCGCCACGCCCGGGATCGACCGCATCGCGCGGCGCTGGCTGCCGCGCAAGGACGCCCTCGGCGCCCGCCTGGCGCGAACCGGCATGTCGATCAGCATCGGCCAATTTGCGATCGCGATGCTGGCGACCGGCGCGGTCGTCAGCGGGGCCCTGGCGGCGGCCGCGCCGATCGGGCTGCCGGCCAGCGTCCTCGTCGGCCTTTTCGTCGGGGTTGCGCTGCCGCATATGGTGGTCGGCTATCTCGGCAAGCGCCGTGTCAATGCCTTCATCGGGCACTTTCCCGAGGCGATCGACCTGATGGTGCGGGCGCTGCGCTCGGGTCTGCCGATCAGCGAGGCGATCATCAACGCCGGCCACGAGATCCCCGGACCGGTCGGCGCCGAGCTGCGCCTGATCGAGGGCGGGATGCGCATGGGGCGCGATCTCGAAAGGCTGTTGTGGGACACCGCCAAGCGCATCGACGTGCCGGAGTTCCGGTTTTTCGTGATCGCCCTCAGCGTGCAGCGCGAGACCGGCGGCAATCTCGCCGAGACCCTCGGCAATCTCAGCGACGTGTTGCGCAAGCGCCGGCAGATGCGCGCCAAGGTGCGCGCGATGGCGAGCGAGACGCGCGCCACCACCGCGATCCTCGGCGGTTTGCCGGTCGTCGTCATCGTTCTTCTGATGATGACCTCGCCCAATTATCTGGCGCCGATGTACACCGACATCCGGGGGATATTCCTCGATGCCGTGGCGCTGGCGATGCTGGGAACCGGCGTCTTCATCATGACCAGAATGGCGCATTTCGAGATATGACCAGCACCCGCGTCCAGGATTTCCACATCGCCGACTGGCTGCCCCCGGGCGTCCATCTGAGCGATCTGATCGCCGGCCTGGCGGGCCTGGCGGCGCTGTTGACCGCAATGGCCGTCTGGCACGCGCTGCGCGGCCAGGGCGCCTTCGAGCGGCGCTTCTCGCATATCGTCGAGCGCAAGGAGGACCTGCGTCGCGCCGCTCTCGCCGCGCCGCGCCGGCGGCAGCACGGCAGTTCGGTCGGCTTGATGCGACAGGCGGTGACCCGGCTCAACCTGTTGCGCTCGCAACACGCCGAGCAGGCGCGCACGATGCTGACGCGGGCGGGGATCCGTTCGCAGGACGCGGTCGTCGGCTACCTGTTCGCGCAAGTGACGCTGCCGATCCTGTTCGGCTTTGCGGTCGCGCTCAACGGCTATGCGCTGCACGTCGTGCCGGTCCCGCCGCGGTTTCAGATGATCGCGACCATGATCGCGATCATCGCCGGGTTCTACACGCCGAAGACCTACTTGCGGAATGCCGCGACCAAGCGCGCCAAGGCGCTGCAGCTCGCTTTGCCGGATGGGCTCGACCTGATGGTGATTTGCGCCGAGGCGGGGTTGAGCCTCGATGCGACGTTGGTGCGGGTGTCGCGCGAGCTCGCCGGCACCTGGCCGGCGCTCGCGGAGGAGCTCGGGATCACGGCGGCGGAATTGACCTTTCTGCCCGATCGGCGCGTGGCGCTCGACAACCTCAACGTCCGCACCAACTGCGAATCCATCCGCAGCGTCGTCAACACGCTGTTGCAGACGGCCAAATTCGGCACGCCGCTCGCCCATTCGCTGCGCGTGCTGGCGGCCGAATTCCGCACCCAGCGAATGACGAGGGCGGAAGAGAAAGCCGCCCGCCTGCCGGCGCTGCTGACCGTGCCGATGATCGTCTTCATTCTGCCGACCTTGTTCATCGTGCTGCTCGGCCCGGCCGTGCTCGGCATCATCGACGTGATGTCCGGCAAGTCGCGGCAAACGCCGACGAGCGTCATCGCCTCGCGCGAGGGCGGCGGCTTGTCGTCGGGCGGCGTCGTGTCGACCGGGGCCGGGCCGGCGCAGAGCCTGCCGCCGGCCGGCGACACCGGCAACGCCGCCGGCGACGACAATCCCGCGCTGCCGACGGATCAGGCTGTGCCCTCCGGCGGCAGCGTCTCGGCAACGGCGCCGCCGAAGGAGACCGCCGCCGCCCCCGACGACAAATCGGCGCAGCTGCCGGCCGCCTCGCTGCGGCCGACGCAAGAGAGCTACCGCCTCGGCGAGCGGATCGTCGTCGATGTCGACGCCCGCGCCCTCGCCTCGGGCTTCGACGAGCGGGTCGCCGTGGTGCCGGCCGGCGCCCCCGAGGCGGTCGCCGACCGGGCCGAGTTCATCCGCACCAGCACACCCGTCCCGCCGGCAGAGACCCGCATCCTGCTGTCCGCCGCGGCTGCCGGCCCCAGCGAGGTGCGCCTCTATTACGTGCCGCATTTCAGCCGGCAGTTCGCGCTCGCCGCGCGCGCCAAGGTCGAGATCGCGGCGGCGGCGCCGATTTCCGGGCCGGCGCCCGCCCGATGACGGCGCCGGCGGCGCCGGCCGTCGTCCTCAGCCCCTCGCTGCCGCTACCCTAGCGGCCGCGGCTCGCACCCGCCTCACAGCACGCCGGGGTGGCCGCCGCCGCTGCCGGTGGAAAGGATCGCGCGGCCGCGCGCCTCCGGCGACATCGCCCGCAAGCTGTCGAAATAGGCGAGGTTGTGCTCGACCGCAGCCTCGTTGAGATCGACGCGGGCGAGCCGCGCCGCCGCCGCCCGATCGCCTTCGAGACCGTAGAGCAGCGACAGCGTCTGCCGCTCCGAGGGCGAGGCCTGCGGCGCGTCGGCGATCGGCCCGAGCACGTTCACCGCGGCGACGAGGTGATCCGAAAGCGCCAAGGACAACGCAAGGTCGATGGTCAGCGCCGGGTCGTTCGGCGCCAGGGTAAGGCCCTCGCGGTACCAGCCCTGCGCCGCCGGATGGCGGCCCGCCATATCGTTGGCGACGCCGAGCAGGACATAGAGCCCCGGATCCTTGGGGCCGTCCACCAGCGCCTTTGCGAGCGGCACGAAAGCGAACTCGGGACGGCCCGTGTGCAGATCGGCGATGGCCAGGCCGCGCTGCGCCGGCCAATCGCCGGGGTTGCGCGCCAGCGCCGAATTGTAGGCGAGGATCGCCTCGTTGGGCTTGCCCATGTCGAGCAGCGTACCGCCGATTTCGACATAAGGGGCCGGCTCGCCCGGCGGCGCCAGCTCGGCGGCGCGCCGGAAGACGCCGAGCGCGGTCGCGGGATCGCCGCCGGCCCGCGCCGTCACCCCGATCTTCATCAATGCCGGATAGCTCGGAGGCTTGCCGCCGCCGTCGCGCCCGTTCATCGACAACGGGTCGAGTTGCGCCGGCGCCGTCGTCGTGACGCAGCCGGCAAGAGCGATAAGCGCTACGGCGCAGGCAGCGCGCAGCGTCCCTGAAGAGTTCTTCATCCCCCCAATCCCGAAAATTCGTCGGCGGCTTGGCGCCGCTGACGATCGAGACGATCCCCCGGCCAGATTAGCCGGTCCTGGGCAAGGGCACCCGCGCCGCTCTCAAAATACGAATAATTTCAATATCTTATGAGAAAAGAAACGGGGCCGCCGAGCCGCCGGCCGCCGGTTGCGG
>DASYYD010000444.1:0-7960 GCA_035934195.1 Allostellaceae bacterium
CGCCGGCGCGCCGCGCCGCGGCGACGAGGGCGCGCGCCACGTCGCGGTTCTCCACCTGATGGTCGCCGGGGCTGCGAACGGCGGCGCTGGTGCCGGGGCGCAGATGCGGCTCGAGCGCTCGCGCCTCGGCGGCCGAGAGCCATTCGAGATCGAGGCCGAGGCCCTTTTGAAATTCGAAGGTGAAGCGCAGTTGCGCCGCGTCGTCGCGGTTGAGCGCGAGGACGAGCGTCCCCTCGTCGCGGTAGCCGACGGAAATCCCCGAGGCGGCTTCGAGCGCCTTGGCGAATTCCGGCCACAGGCGCTGGCTTTCGAGCGTCAGGGGCAGGAGCGCTTCCTCGCCGGGCTCGGTCTCGACCGCCGCCGCCAGCATGCCGGCCGCCGCCCAGCTCGCGCCGCGCCCGGCTTCGCCGCAATCGTAGACGGTGACGGGCGCGCCCGCCTCGGCGAGCCGCCAAGCGATGGAAAGCCCCATCACGCCGGCGCCGATGACGACGGTTTTCGGGCCTGACGAAGATGCCTGATTAGACGCGGTAATAACGGACTCCCTTCGCCGGGCTCGCCCCGGCCAGGTTCATTGGGTCTGATCTCAGCCGCTGCGCCGCGCTGCCGAGGGCGCGGCCGGGCGGCACCCCAGCCATCCGCCAATGTCGGGCGGGCGCCCGACGGATGCAAGAAATTTCTTCCCCCTACGCGGCGCGGCCCAGCCTCACCTCGTAGGCGTAGCGCAGCAGGTTGCGGCCGAGCCCCGAAAAGCGGGCACAGGGCGCGTTATGCGCCGGATCGCGCCGATAGCGGTCGTAGAGCTGGAGGAAGACGATGCCCGAGCGCAACAGCGCCAGCACGCGGTAGAAGGAAAAATCCCCGACCGCGCGGCCCGATAGCCGGCAATAGGCGTCGAACACCTGGCGGCGGCTCCAGAACCCCGGCGCCGCGGTCGGCATCTGCCGCATCTCATGCAGGAAAAGGGGATCGCCCGGCTCGACCCAATAGCTCAGCAGCACCGCCAGATCCCAGAGCGGATCGCCTTGCGTCCCCATGTCCCAATCGATGACCGCGACCGGTGCGAAGCTCGCCGGATCGAGGATCACATTGTCGAGCTTGAAGTCGTTGTGGACGAGGCTCGTCGGTCCGGCGGCGGGAAGCCGGCCGCCGAGCCAGGCGAGCGTCTCGGCCCAAGGGCGGGGCTCGACGAGGTCTTCGAGCGCCGCCCCGCGCGCGCTCCAGCCGGCAAGCGTGCGCGCGAGAAAGCCCTGCGGGCGGCCGAGCGTCTCGAGCCCCACCGCGGCCGGCGCAATCGCATGCAGCTGCACGAGGCAATCGACGAGATTCCGGCTGAGCCGATCGCCCGCGCCGCCCGCGGCGGGCGGGAGGACGTCGCGAATGACGATCCCCGGCCGGTATTCGACAATCTGGAAGGGCGCGCCCAGAACCGCGGCGTCGGCGCAATAGTGGATGGCGCGCGGCGCCAGGGGGTAGGCTCGCCACAGTCTCGACAGGATGCGGTGTTCGCGCTCCATGTCGTTGGCGCCGCGCGGCACCGGCCCGGCGGGCGGCCGGCGCAGCACCGCCGCCGCCCCGTCGATCTCGAGAAGATAATTGAGGTTGCCGAAGCCGCCGGCGAACTGTCGCGGCGGGGCCGGCCCGAGCGTCAGTCGGCGACCGGCGAGATGGCGCGCCAATGCCGGCCAATCTTGCGGGATCTCCGCTACTGCGGGCCGGAACAGCGAGTTCTCGATCGGGCTCACCGGCCGATCATCCGGCCAATCCACATAAATTGACAGAGCGGCCGCTGGCGCACTATCACGGCAGGGGCTTCGCCAGGAGCGCCTCATGAACAAGATCTACCCCGACGCCGCCGCGGCACTCGACGGCCTCCTGCATGACGGCATGACGATCATGTCGGGCGGCTTCGGCCTGTGCGGCATTCCGGAAAAGCTGATCGCCGCGATCCGCGACGCGGGCGTCAAAGGCCTCACCGTCATCTCCAACAACGCCGGGATCGACGGCGCCGGGCTCGGCGTGCTGCTCGAAAGCCGGCAGGTCCGCAAGATGGTCTCGTCCTATGTCGGAGAGAACAAGCTCTTCGCGGAGCTCTATCTCAACGGCGAACTCGACCTCGAATTCAACCCGCAAGGCACGCTCGCCGAGCGCATCCGCGCCGGCGGCGCCGGGATTCCGGCGTTCTTCACCAAGACCGGGGTCGGCACGCTCGTCGCCGAGGGCAAGGAAGTGCGCGAGTTCGACGGCGCCAAGTATGTGATGGAGCGCGGCCTCGTCGCCGACCTCGCCATCGTCCACGCCTGGAAAGCGGATTACGAAGGCAACCTCGTCTATCGCAAGACCGCGCGCAACTTCAATCCGGTGATGGCGACGGCCGGGCGCGTCACGGTGGCGGAAGTCGAACACCTCGTCGAGCCCGGGATGATCGATCCCGATCACATTCATACGCCGGGCGTTTTCGTGCAGCGGATCGTGCATGGCGCGCATTTCGAAAAGCGCATCGAGCAGAAGACGGTGCGCAAGCGCGGCGAATAACGAAAGGAGCGAGCGGTATGCCCTGGTCACGCGAGGACATGGCGCGGCGGGCGGCGGCGGAACTCGAGGACGGCTTCTACGTCAACCTCGGGATCGGCATCCCGACGCTGGTGTCGAACTTCATCCCGCCGGGCGTCACGGTGCAGCTGCAGAGCGAGAACGGCATGCTCGGCATGGGCCCCTTCCCCTATGAGGGGGAAGAAGATCCCGACCTGATCAACGCCGGCAAGCAGACCATCACCGAGGCGCCGACGACGAGCTATTTCGACAGCGCGCAATCCTTCGGCATGATCCGCGGCGGGCACATCGACTTGTCGATCCTGGGCGCCATGCAGGTCGCCGAAAACGGCGACCTTGCCAACTGGATGATCCCGGGCCGCATGGTCAAGGGGATGGGGGGCGCGATGGACCTCGTCGCCGGCGTCAAGCGCGTCATCGTGCTGATGGAGCACACGGCCAGGAACGAGCCGAAACTGTTGCACCGCTGCACGCTGCCGCTGACCGGGGCCGGCGTCGTCGACATGGTGATCACCGATCTCGGCGTCTTCACGATCGACGACAATGGCATGACGCTCGTCGAGGTCGCGCCGAGCGTCAGCCTCGAGGAGATCCGCGGCAAGACCGAGGCCCGCTTCGCGGTGCCTCCCGGCCTCGGCTGACCTGCGGTCGTGTTGTCATACCGGCCCACGGGTCCGCGCGTCCCGCGGCTCGAGGATAATCTCCGGCCGGTATCCATGGCAGTCCCGGGTTCAGACCTTCGTCGGGGCGACGTGGGTTCTTGCCGCAGGATCAGTTGATGCCGGCTAGCCCCCGTGATCTTCGTCTCGATTTCTTTCGCGGCTTGGCGCTGACACTGATTTTCATCGACCATATACCGGAAAATATCCTCGGCTATTTTACGCTGCAAGGGGTCGCCCCCTACGACGCCGCGGAAGTATTCATCTTCATTTCCGGCTTCACCGCGGCCCTCGTCTATGGCCGCGTGCTGGAGGAGAGCGGCGCCTTCTATGCGACGGCGCAGGTATTGCGGCGTGCCTGGCAACTCTATGTCGCGCACATCTTTCTGTTCGTCATGTTCATCGCCGAAGTTTCTTATACGGTATTGACCGTCAACAACCCGATGTACAACGAGGAAATGCGCATCGGCAGCTTTCTGTCGCAGCCGCATCTGGCGATCATCCACGGGCTGTTGCTGCAATTCCAGCCGGCCTTTCTCGACATATTGCCGCTCTACATCGTGCTGTTGCTGGCGTTCCCGCTGATTCTTATTGGATTTCGGCAAAGCGTCGCCGCCGTTCTGGCCGGCTCCCTGTTGCTTTATGGCGCGGTGCAGACGACGGGCCTTTCGATGCCCGCCTATCCGCCGGGGCGATCGTGGTTCTTCAATCCGCTTGCCTGGCAGTTGCTGTTCGCGATCGGAGCGGCGCTCGGCTATGGCGAAGTGCGCGGGCGACGTTGGACGCCGCGCGCCCGCGTCCTGCTGCCGGGTGCCGTCGTGATCGTCGCGGCGGCGAGCGCGATCAAGCTGAGCTGGACGGTGCACGGGTTGCGAGAAGCCCTCCCGGCTTTGTTTGTCAACGAGCTGTGGCCCATCAGCAAAACCAATCTGTCGCCGGCCCGGCTGATCCCGTTTCTCGCCTTGGTGCTGGTCGTTGGAATGCTGGTGCCACGCGAGGCCGGGTTCTTCCGATATCGTGCGTCCCGGCAGCTGATTCTGCTCGGCCGGCATTCACTCGAGGTATTCTGTCTCGGCATCCTGCTGTCGGCGCTCGGCCATTTCATCCTCGCCGAATTCGATTCGGGGATCGCCGTTCAACTCGCGGTCAACGCAGCGGGAGTGCTCGCCATGTGGCTGACCGCAGCGATTGCGGACTGGTACAAGAGCATGGCGCGAGGGTCATCGGCGCGGCGGCCGCAGAGGGGAGGATTGGAAGAGCATGTGGAGCCGATCGAGGTCGGCGAGCACAAGGGGATCGGCGGATGAGCCGTCGTATATGGGGTAATCGCATCGCCTGCCTCGCCGGGTGCATCTTCGCCGTGGCGTTCGCGCCGACGGCCGCGCCCGCTTCCCCGGGCTGCGGCGTCCCCGAAGAGCTGTCGCGGGTCGAGGCGAGGCTCCCCGGCCTGCGCGCCCGCGTCGCCGCGGGGGGCCCCTTGACGATCGTCGCGATCGGCGACGCCTCGACCGCCGGGATCAAGGCCGGAGCGGCCGATCTGGCTTATCCGCATTGGCTGCAGGAAGGGTTGGCGCGCGCCTGGCCGTCGCGCCCGGTCATCGTCGTCAACAAGGGCGTGCCGCACCAATCGACCGAAGAAATGCTGGCCCGCTTCGGCCGCGACGTTCTCGCCGCCCGCCCCGCCCTGGTGGTCTGGGAGACGGGCATCGTCGACGCCGTGCAAGGCGGCGAGATCGAGGCCTTCGCCGCCGCGCTGCGGCGCGGCATCGACGCGGTGCATCGCCGGGGAGTCGACGTCGTCCTCATGGACATGCAATTCTCGCGCAGGGCGAGGGCGTTGATCGACTTCGACCGCTATCTCGACACGATCCACCAGGTCGGCGACGTTAACGGCATCTACGTCTTCCCACGCTACGCGATGATGCGCTATTGGAGCGAGCAGCACATGTTTGATCTCGACGCCGTCTCGAAAAAGGAAGAGGCCGCCGTGGCGGCAGGCGTCTATCAGTGCATCGGCCGCAGGCTCGCCGCGGCGATCGTGGCGGCGACGCGATGAGCGCCCTCGCCCGGCTGGCGGCAGTGGCTTTTGCCCTGCCTCTCGCTTTCGTTGCGTCGGCCTTCGCCGCGTCACCGCATTGCGCCGCGCCGGCGCGGTTCCTCTCCGTCGGCGCCGCGCTGCCGCACGCCGGCACTCGTCTGACCGAAGGGAAGAGTCTGACTATTCTCGCGATCGGCTCTTCGTCGACCGCGGGGTTCGGCGCGTCGACCCCGGCGGCGAGCTACCCGAGCCGGCTCGAGCGCGATCTGCGGGCCGATTTCGACGGCGTCGAGATCCGCGTCATCAACCGCGGGGTGGGCGGGCAGGACGTGCCGGAAGAGCTGTCCCGCCTCGCGCGCGACATCGCCGAGGAGCATCCGCAACTCGTCATCTGGCAGGTCGGCACCAACGCGGTGCTGCGCCGTGACGATGTCGCGGCCGACGAGCGGCTGATCGAGCGCGGCGTCGCCCTGGTGAAGGCGCAGGGGATCGACCTCATCCTGATGGATCTGCAATATGCGCCGCGGGTCCTCCCGCGCCGCTCTTACGGCCGGATGGAAGCGGCGATCGCCGAGATCGCGCGGCGCTCCGGGGTCGGCTTTTTCCGCCGATTCGCGATGATGGAATATTGGACGACGCACCGCGAGTACGGGCCCGCCGACCTCATCGGCCGCGACGGGCTGCACATGACCGACTTCAGCTACGGCTGCCTCGGCGACATCCTGGCCCGCGCGCTGGTCCTGGAATGGCGTTCCACGATCGCCGGCCGTCGCGCCGCGCCCATCCAGGCCGCGGCGGTAAAGCTCGACCGGAGCGCGCCGCCGCGGCACTGAGGGACGGCTTGAACACCCGCCGGCGCGCAGAGCGATCTGCGGCGTATGGCCGCGGCTCCGCCCGGACCCGAGGCCGGCCGCGCGGCGGGTCGGCGTTGGCTTCAATCGACCTCGCTCGCAGCCATCAATTTCCGATTTAGTTTCACGGAAAATTCATATATGCTGATAATAGAGTCGCAAAAGGCCACAAAATCTGGGTGATTTCCCAGGTCCGGACGCATCAGGAGGGGTCGGCCGATCTGACGGGTTTGGCTCTCGGATCGAGAGGTCACTGAATCCGCAGTATTGCCACAAACTGTTGGCATAATGCTTGCGTCGCGTGGAGATGGGGAATCCGGTGCACGATTGGGGGCGGTCGCGCGTCGGGCACGGGTGGCGCCGCAGGGAGATGGGGGGCTCGCAGGGAGCGCAATAGCGGCCGGCCGATGGCTGCGCGGGAACACCTCGTGGCGGCGCGCGGACTTTCGGCGCGAATCACCGTTTACCCCGGTGTGAGGCACATGGTTGCGGGATCGGGTTGGGCGTTCGTTGAGGTGGGCCATGACATTTGACGATGACATCTTTGGTCTTTACTCCCGGCTGTACGAGCATCACCGGGAGGTCGAGATGTCGCTCGAAGAGTATCTCGGCAAATGCTCGGACGATCCCGCCTATTACGCGAGCGCCGCCGAGCGCTTGCTGCGCGCGATCGGCGAGCCGACAATGGTCGATACGAGCCAGGACAGCCGCCTCGGCCGCATCTTCAGCAACCGCACGATCAAGGTCTATCAACCTTTCGCCGATTTTTTCGGCATGGAGGAGACGATCGAGCGCATCGTCGGCTTCTTCCGGCATGCCGCGCAGGGGCTCGAAGAGCGCAAGCAGATCCTCTACCTGCTCGGCCCCGTCGGCGGCGGCAAATCCTCGCTCGCCGAGCGGCTGAAGCAGTTGATGGAGAACGAGCCGGTCTACGCGCTGAAGGCCGGCAAGGAAATAAGCCCGGTATTCGAGAGCCCGCTGGGCCTCTTCGACCCGATGACGCTCGGCGCCGAACTCGAAGCGCGCTACAGCGTTCCGCAACGCCGCCTGACCGGCACCATTTCGCCCTGGGCGGTCAAACGCCTCGAGGAGTTCGGCGGCGACATCAGCAAGTTCACGGTCGTGCGCCTGCAGCCCTCGCGGCTCAAGCAGATCTGCATCTCCAAGACCGAGCCCGGCGACGAGAACAACCAGGACGTGGCGAGCCTCGTCGGCAAGGTCGATATCAGAAAGCTTGAGTTCTTCGCGCAGAACGATCCGGACGCCTATTCCTATTCCGGCGGCCTCAACCGCACGACACAAGGGCTGATGGAATTCGTCGAGATGTTCAAGGCGCCGATCAAGATGCTGCACCCCCTCTTGACCGCGACGCAGGAAGGCAACTACGTCGGCTCGGAGAACATCGGCGGCATCCCCTATCAGGGGATCGTGCTGGCGCACTCGAACGAAGCCGAGTGGCAAACCTTCAAGAACAACAAGAACAACGAGGCGTTCATCGACCGCATCTCGGTGATCAAGGTGCCGTACTGCCTGCGTTCGACCGAGGAGCGGAAGATTTATGAAAAGCTGCTGCAAAACAGCGAACTAGCCGCCGCGCCCTGCGCGCCGTCGACCTTGGACATCCTCGCGCGTTTCAGCGTGCTGTCGCGCCTCAAATCGCACGAGAATTCGAACCTTCATTCGAAGATGCGGGTCTACGACGGGGAAAGCCTGAAGGACACCGATCCGCGCGCCAAATCCGTGCAGGAATACCGCGACGCCGCCGGCGTCGACGAAGGCATGGACGGGATCTCGACCCGTTTCGCCTTCAAGGTCCTGTCCAACACCTTCAACTTCGACACGCAGGAGGTGGCGGCCGA
>DASYYD010000030.1:0-40970 GCA_035934195.1 Allostellaceae bacterium
ACGATTTCGGCCCGGTCGTCGATGGCGCCGATCTGCCGGCGCAGCCCTTCGACCCGGGCGCGCCCGCCATCGCCGACGGCATTCCGCTCCTGATCGGCGGCACCCGCGAGGAGAGCGGCTTTTTCCTGGCGGACGACGACGAGGTGTGGAACCGGCAACTGACCGAAGCTTCGCTGCGCCGGCGCATCGAGGGCGTGGCCGGGTCCGACGCCGGCCGCGTCATCGACCTCTACCGGACGCTGCGCCCCGGCGCCGGCCGCGAGGATCTGCTGATCGCGGCGCTTTCGGGCTCGAATTTCTGGGTCCGCACCGTCATGCTCGCCGAGCGCAAGGCGGCCCGCGCGGGTCTTGGTGAAAATGCGACGCCCGTCTACATGTATTCGCTCGATTGGCGCTCGCCCTTCTGCGGCGGCCGGCTGCAGGCGCACCACGCGATGGACCTGCCGTTCGTCTTCGATACCGTCGATGTCGCGGATACGACGCGTGGCGCGCCCGGCGCGCGCGGGCTCGCGGCGACGGTATCGCTCGCCTGGGCCGCCTTTGCGCGCACCGGCAGCCCGGAGAATGCGCATCTGCCGGCCTGGCCCGCCTATACGCCGCAGCGCCGTGCGACGATGGTTCTCGACGGCGAATGCCGGGTCGTCCTCGACCCCGACCGCGACGCGCGCCTCCTCTGGGAACGCATCGCGACGCGCGCCTGAACCGGCGGGCGGAATTGCCGACAATCGTCATCATCGGCGGCGGCGTCATCGGCTCCTCGATCGCCTACTATCTGGCGCTCGCGGGCCACGCGGGCGACGCCGTCGTCATCGAGCCCGATCCCTCTTACGAATTCGCCGCCACCCCGCGCGCCACCGGCGGCATCCGGCAATTGTTCACCGTCCCGGAAAACATCCGGATGTCGCAGTACGGGCACGAAATCTACGGAGAGTTCGAGAGCCTGATGGCGGTCGACGGCGAGCCTGCGCCGATCGGCTTCCAGCGCATGGGCTATCTGTGGCTCGGCTCCGGCAAGGCCGACATCGACGCGCTGATGGCGAATTGGCGGGTGCAGAGCGCGCACGGCGTTCGCGTCGAACTGCTCGACCGCAAGGGGGTGGCGCACCGCTTCCCCTCGATGCGGGTCGAGGACATCGACATCGCCGCCTTTTCGCCCGATGACGGCTTTCTCGACCCGCATGGCGTGCTGATGGGCTTTCGCCGGAAGGCGGCGAGCCTCGGGATCGAGTACCGCAAGGACCGCGTCGTCGATTTCGAGGTCGCGGGGAAGCGCCTCTCGGCGGTGCGGCTCGAATCGGGCGAACGCCTCGCCGCCGAGAGCGTCGTCAACGCCGCCAATTGCTGGGGCCCCGCCTTATGCGACAAGCTCGGCATGAAGCTGCCGGTCTACCCGATGCGCCGGCTCACCTTCTATTTCGAGATCCGCGGGAAGCTGGAGATGATGCCGCTCACCCGGCATATCAGTCGCAACGTCAGCTTCCGGCCGCAGGGGGCGGGGTATATCGGCGGCAACACCCGCTACGACGAGCCGCCGGGGTTCAACTGGGACATTGATTACGGTTATTTCGACGAGGCCGTCTGGCCCGGCCTCGTCGAGCGGGTGCCGGCCTTCGAGGCCCTCAAAGTGAAGAGCGCCTGGGCCGGGCATTACGACCAGAACAGCTTCGACAACAACGCGGTCCTCGGGCCCTGGGTCGGCGGCCTCGAAAATTTCCATGTCGCGCTCGGCTTTTCCGGGCACGGCCTGATGCACGCCCCGGCGGTCGGCCGCGGTTTGAGCGAATTGCTGCTGCACGGCCGCTACCAGACCCTCGATCTCGCGCGGCTCGGCTACCGCCGCATCCTCGACGGCAAGCCCTTACTGGACGAGGTGCCGAAGGCCTGAGCCGGCGGCCTTTTTCTGTGACTGGCGTGCCGGCGCCGACGATGATGAGCCCTATGTCTACGCCATTCCGATTGACGGTCTCGAAGAACCGTTCGACCCGCCCGCGACCGCGGGGCTGGCCGGGCGCCGAAAAGATCAGGCGCATTTTGATATCGGCGGCAACCTGCCCGAGGTGAAGCGAGGTGAAGTTACCGCCGTCATCAGTGTACTAAATCCGTCCTAGAAAATCAGTGTACTAAATCCATCCTGGAAAGCCCATGCTGAAAATTCAGTAGGGGCAAAAGCATCTCAAATCCCTCGATGCGATTTGCGCGCTGGGATCGATTTGATCCGAGAGATTGTTTGCTAATGAGGTCTTGGTTATCGAAGGATCGTACGATGAAAGCATTTGCTGTTGTTGCGCTCCTTGCTGGGATGGCCGTGAGCGCTCCGGTGTTTGCCCAGGATCCTGGCGCTAATGCGGTCGCGGGTGGAGCGAGCGGAGCGACTACCGGTGCCGTTATCGGATGCATCGTGACAATACCGATCGGCTGTGCCCCTGGCGCCGCGGTGGGTGCCGCAGTGGGCGGGGGGGCCGGCGCTGTTGCGGGTGCTGCCTCGACACCGCCGCCGGCAGAGGTTTACTCCTACAACTATCCTCCGCCTCCGCCGCAGGCTTATCCCTACACCTATGCGCCGGCTCCCCCGCCGCCGCCCTATTATGGCCGGTAGGGTGGGGCGATCTCGACGACAAGGAAGCCTATCATGTCACGCCCTTCGGCCCCGTCCGAAGGGCGTGACCGCACCGCAGCGCGCTGAGATCGTGATCCGTTGCAGGCTTAAGGCCGCCAGCGGCTCCCAATTCTTCGGTCAACTTAGAGCAGTTTCCAACCGTCTCCCGCGGGCTTGATCCGCGGGTCCACGGAAATTCCCGGAAACTGGGGCAAAATCGTGGATGGCCGGGCCAAGCCCGGCCAAGACGAAGAACGCAAATGGCCCGATCTGAACGGAAAGGCTCTAACCCTGCGAGAACGCGGAGCACCGCCGCCGAAGGGAAGTTCGGGACCCGAGCGGGGCCCGAAAGCCGATCTGCAACGATGCCCTTGTGAGAAATTTCTGAGGCGCTGGCCAGCCCTCCCAAACCAACTCTTTGATCTTATTGGCGTCCCCTACCGGATTCGAACCGGTGTTGCCGCCGTGAGAGGGCGGTGTCCTGGGCCTCTAGACGAAGGGGACGCGGCCGGGAGCGCCTTAGATAGCGGTTAGCGGCCGTGCGATCAAGCGGGCAGGGGCGGGGGCCGCTACTCGCGGAAATTGAGGTATTGCAGCGGCTGTTCGAGCTTCAAGGCCCGTACCGCGGCGATCGCCTCCTGCAGATCGTCGCGCTTCTTGCCGCTGACGCGCAGCTCGTCGCCTTGCAATGCGGCCTGCACCTTCAATTTCTTGTCCTTGATCTCGCGAATGATGCGGCGGCCCAGTTCGGCATCGACCCCCTGGCGCAAGAGGATCGTCTGGCGCAGCGTGTTGCCGGAGGCCTTTTCCGGCGTCTTCGGGTCGAGCACGCCGGGATCGACCTTGCGCCGCGTCATGTGCACGCGCAACAGCTCGTGCATCTGCTTCAGCTTCAGTTCGTCGTCGGCGAGCACGGTCAGGACGCCCGCCTCGCGCGAGATCGTGCACTTGCTGCCCTTGAAGTCGAAGCGCGTCGAGATCTCGCGCGTCATTCCGGCGAGCGCGTTGTCGATCTCGGCGAGATCGAGGCGCGAGACGATGTCGAAGCTCGGCATTGCAGGCCCTCCTTTGCCGACCCGATATGGCGATCATCGGGGCGAGCGCAAACTTTCTTCGAGAAAGGCGCGCGCCGTCGCGGCGAGCCCGGCTTCCGCCGAAGCGGAGGGCGCCCAGCCGAGCGCATCGCGCGTCGGCGCGTCATCGACCGCGAGCGAGGAGGCGAGCGGCGCGATTGCCGGGACCCGGCGCGCCAGGGCCCAGAATGCAGCCGGCAGGCGATAGAGGCGGGCAGGGCGGCCGAGCGCTCCGGCGAGCGCGCGGAACAGCCCCGGGGTCGACCAATCGGTGTCGTCGCGCGCCAGCCATACCCGGCCCGAGGCCTGCGGATGGAAGACGGCGAGGGCGGCGAGATCGACGAGATTGTCGAGAAAAATCAGGCTGCGGCGGTTGTCGATGCCGGCAAAGGGAAGCGGCAGCCCCGACGCGGCAAGGCGCAGGAGCGCGCGGAAATTGGCCTTCACCCCCGGCCCGTAGACGAGCGGCGGGCGCAGGATGACGGGCTCGATGCCGCTCTCGCGCGCCGCCGCGGCGAGCGCTTCTTCGACCGCGAGCTTCAAGGCGCCGTAGGGGCTCGCCGGGTCGGGCATGTCGGCGGCGCGGAACCGGCGGCCCTGCGGGCTCTCCTCGCCCATCGCCTTGAGCGAGCTCAGCAAGACGAAGCGCCGCGCGCCCGCCGCCGCCGCGGCGCGGGCGAGGGCCGCCGCCGCCGCCGGCTCGGCCGACAATGCGGCAGGATCGACCCGCCGGTGGGCGGTCGCGGCGAGATGGACGACGGCCTCGATCCCGCGCAGATGTGCCGACCAGTCGGTCGCCGGGCCGATGTCGCCGAGCGCGAGGAGGCCGACGCCGGGGATCGGCTCGGCGCGGCGGCGGGTGATGCCGACGACCGCGTGGCCCCGCTCGACGAGCCCGCGGCACAATGCCCGGCCGATGAAGCCGGCCGCTCCGGTCACCAGAATGCGCGCCAGACCCGTTCCTCCGCTCCGCCTGCGCGATCCTCGTTTGCGCAAGCGCTTTCGCCGCGAATGCATTAAAGATTGACCGATCCAGTGACAAGCAGCCTCGCCGTGGCCCTGCCCGATCCGATCGAAACCGTTTCCGCTGCGCCGCCGCGGCGCCCGCCGAAGCTCCTCTTTCTCGTCACCGAGGACTGGTACTTCTGCTCGCATCGGCTCGCTCTCGCGCGGGCGGCGCGCGATGCCGGTTACGAGGTCGTCGTCGCGACGCGCGTGCGCGCCCATGGGGAGCGCATCCGCGAGGAAGGCTTGCGCCTGCGGCCGATCGGTTGGCGGCGGCGCGGCGGCGGACCCCTCGGGGCAGTCCGGGCGATCTTCGAAATCGCCCGGATCTACCGCGCCGAGCGGCCGGACCTCGTGCATCACGTGGCGCTGAAGGCGGTGATTTTCGGCGGGCTCGCGCGGCGCCTCGCGTTTCTGCGGCGGCGCGACGCGCCGGGCTCGATCAATGCGGTGATGGGGCTCGGCTCCGGCTTTTCCGGCAGGAGGCTCGGCGCGCGGCTGCGCCGGCCGGCATTGCGTCTCGTGCTCGGACTTTTGGGCGGCGAGCGCGGCGGCCGCGTCATCGTGCAGAACCCCGACGATGCGCACGCCCTGGCCGGCTTCGGCGTCGCGCGCGAGCGGATCGCGCTGATCCGCGGCTCGGGCGTCGATCTCGCCCGCTTTCGGCCGCTCGCCGAGCCGGAAGGGGAGGGTGTGGCGGTCGGCCTCGTCGCCCGCATGCTGCGCGACAAAGGAGTGCTCGACGCGGCTGCGGCGGTGCGCCGCCTCAGAGAACGGGGCCTTTCGATCACGCTGCTTCTCGCCGGCCCGCCCGATCCGGACAATGCGGGCTCGCTCGATGCCGCGGCGCTGGAGGCGCTGGCGCGCGAGCCGGGGATCGAGTGGCTCGGGCCCGTCGAGGACGTGCGCGAGGTGTGGCGCCGCGCCGCCGTCGCCGTGCTGCCGACGACCTACGGCGAGGGGCTGCCGAAGGCGCTGATCGAGGCGGCTGCCTGCGCCCGCCCGGTGGTCGCGACGGACGTCGCCGGCTGCCGCGAGATCGTCGTTGCGGGCGAGACCGGCATCTTGGTGCCGCCGCACGATATCGAGGCGCTCGCCGCGGCGCTCGCCGCGCTCGCCCGCGACCCGGCAGGCCGCCGCCGGATGGGCGAAGCGGGCCGCGCGCTCGTCGAGCGTTGCTTTGCCGAGGGCATCGTCGTGCGCCAGACTCTCGCCCTTTACCAGGCCGTGCTGCGCGAGCCGCGATGATCCGGCTCTGGGCCTTCCTGGCAGGCTTGGGTGGGCTCTTCTCGGTAGCCGCCGGGGCGGCCTCGGCGCATCTCGAAGCGAGCGAGGCGCATGCCGCGGCCTTGCTGCGCACCGGCGCGCTGTACGGCCTCGTCCACGCCGCCGCCCTTCTGGCGGTCGTCGCGATGGCCGAGCGGCGCGCCCGGCCGGGCCTGCCCCTCAGCGTTGCCGGGTGCGGCTTTGCCGCCGGCATCGTGCTGTTCAGCTTCAGCCTCTTCGCCCTGGCGCTGACCGGGATCGCGCGCTTTTCGGTGGTCACGCCGTTCGGCGGCGTCGCGATGCTGATCGGCTGGGCGGCGCTGGCGCTCGGTGCGCTCGCCTGCCGCTCGCGCTGATCCGCGCCAGCTCAGCGCCACGGTGGCGCGAGCGAGACCCCGTTCGCCGTGTAGTAGCGCGATGCCCCCTGATGCGGTTTCGCGCCGAGGGCCGACAGCGCCTCGGGGGTCACCGCCGCCCAGCGCGGATCGCGCAGCTCGAGCGCCCGCTTGTTGTCCCAGAACGCCTTTGTGAGGCGGTAGGCCTCATCGGCGCTGACGTCGCGCGTGGCGTAGACGCCGACCGGCATCGCTACCGTCGTCGCGTCGGCATCGATGCCGTGATAGGTCTCGGCCGGGATGACCATGGCGACGAGATCGCTGTCCGCCGCGAGCAGCGCGCCGAGGTCGCGATGCGGCAGCGACAACAGCCGCAGCGTCATCCGCTCGGCGAGCGCGGCGAGGCCGGGCTCGGGAAACGCTGCGGCCTCGGCGAAGCCGATCGCCTCCTCGAGGGCGAGCGCGGGAGCGTCGCCCCGATCGGCGATCGCGCGAACCGGCTCGGCGAGGCGTGCGAGCTTCAGCGCGGCCGCGGTCTCGATCGCCCCGAGGCTGCCGTTCTTGCCGGCGATGAACGGGCGCCCGGCGAGATCGGCAAGCCGCGCGACGCCGCTGTCGGCGCGGACGATCCAGTGGATCGCACGGAAGGGCAGGGGAAAGAGCGCGCGTATGCCGCCCGAAGGGTGCCGCGCCGGCATCGCCATCTCGCCGTGCAGCGCCTCGCGAATGGCGCTCGGCATCGAGATGAAGATCAGGCCGCTGCGGCCGGCGGCATCCGCGGCATTCGCTGCCGCCCCGCCCGTCGCCGCGACCGAGAAGACGAGCCGGCCCTTCGGCGCCACTGCGAGGGTTTGCGCGAGTTCGAGCGCAAGCCGGTAGCTTTCCCCGCCCGCAGTCCCGGCGCGCAGCACAATCTTGCCCGACGCCGCGTTGGCCGGCGCGGGCGGGATCGCGGTCGAGGCGACAAGCGCCAACCAAAGCGCGCAGCAGCGACAGGCGATACGCACCACCCCTCCGCCCGCTCCCATAGCCTTCGGCGGATGCTACGGCAAGCGCCGATCACGTCGCGGATGCGGGGCAGTCCTGGCCATCGACGGCGCCATTGTGCGACACTTCGCGCAACCGAGAGCGGGTTCTGCGATGACGACGCTTCTCTACAGCCATCCGGCATGTCTCGAGCACGATCCCGGCAGCCATCATCCGGAGGGGCCGGCCCGCTTGCGCGCGGTGCTGGAGGCGCTCGCCGAGCCGGAATTCGCCCGACTCGAACGCCGCGAGGCGCCGCAGGTCAGTTTCGAGGATCTGCTGCGCGCGCACCCACGCCGCCATGTCGAGCGCATTCTCGGCGCGGTGCCGCGGCTCGGGCATGTCGGCATCGATGCCGACACCGTGCTGTCGCCGGGCTCGGGAGAGGCTGCGATGCGCGCCGCCGGAGGGGTCGCGGCGGCGGTCGACGCGGTCGTCGCGGGCGAGGCCGATAACGCCTTCTGCGCCGTGCGTCCGCCCGGCCACCATGCCGAACCCGGCCGCTCGATGGGCTTCTGCCTCTTCAACAACGTCGTCGTCGGCGCCTTGCGGGCGCGCGAAGCACATGGGCTCGAGCGTGTCGCCGTGGTCGATTTCGACGTGCATCACGGCAACGGCACACAGGCCGCGTTCGCCGCCGCCGACAGCCTGTTCTACGCCTCGACGCACCAATACCCGCTCTATCCCGGCACCGGGGCGGCGAACGAGACCGGGGTCGGCAATATCGTCAACGTGCCGCTGCGCCCGATGTCGGGGTCGAGCCAGTTCCGGCTTGCGGTGGGCGAACGCATCCTGCCGGCGCTCGACGCCTTTCGCCCGGACCTGGTGCTGATCTCGGCCGGCTTCGACGCGCATCAGGACGATCCGCTCGCCGAGTTGTTGCTCGATGAGGCGGACTACGAATGGATCACCGAAAGGCTCGTCGAGATCGCCTATCGCCATGCCGCGGGACGGATCGTATCGACGCTCGAGGGCGGCTATGACCTGCGCGCGCTCGGCGCCAGCGCCGCCGCCCATGTTCGCGTGCTGCTGTCCGTATAATGGTCGTGATTTCGATGTGGCCTTGACGCGATCCGCGGCATCTGTTGCGCTTCTGCAACGATTGCCGGGTTTCGCGTGTTTGTTGCGGACGGCGGTGCGCTTATCATCCCCCCGTTTTTGTTAGAGAGAGGAAATGACCGAAACGGGTCTGCCTGCCGACATCGCGGCGATGAGCTTCGAGGATGCGCTCGCCGAGCTCGAACAGATCGTGCGCCGCCTGGAGGGCGGGCAGGTGAAGCTCGATGAGGCGATCGGCTCCTACGAACGCGGCGCGCAGCTGAAACGGCATTGCGAGCAAAAGTTGACCGAAGCGCAACAGCGGGTCGATCGCATCGTGCTCGGGCCCGAGGGCGCTCTTTCGACGGAGCCGGCGAAGCTTGACTGAGACTTTGTGGGCCCACTCGCTGTCGTTCCCCGAGGCTCTGACGCGCGCGGCGGAGTTGACCGACGCCGCGCTCGACCGGCTGCTCGTCGTCCCGCCCGGGCTCGAGGCGCGCGTCTACGAGGCGATGCGCTACTCCGCGCTCGCCCCGGGCAAGCGGCTGCGCCCCTTTCTCGTGCTGGCGAGCGCGCGGCTCTTCGGGGTGGCGCGTCGCTGCGCGCTGCAGGTCGCCGCCGCCGTCGAGATGGTGCACGCCTATTCGCTGGTGCACGACGACCTGCCGGCGATGGACGACAGCGATTTGCGGCGCGGCCGGCCGACCTGCCATAAGGAGTTCGACGAGGCGACCGCGGTGCTCGCCGGCGACGGCCTCTTGACGATGGCGTTCGAGGTGCTGGCGCACCCGGACACGCACAGCGATCCGGCGGTGCGCGCCGAGCTCGTCGCCTCGCTCGCGGCGGCGGCGGGCCCCGCCGGCATGGTCGGCGGCCAGATGATCGACCTCCTCGCCGAAGACCGGGCGCTCGATATCGGCGCCATCACCCGCCTGCAAAGGTTGAAGACCGGCGCGCTGATCGCGTTTTCCTGCGAGGCGGGGGCGGTTCTCGCCAAGGCCTCGAGCGAGATGCGCCTGGCGCTCAGGGGCTACGCGCACGATCTCGGCCTCGCCTTCCAGATCGCCGACGATCTGCTCGATGTCGAGGGCTCCGCCTCGGAGATGGGCAAGCCGGTCGGTGCCGATGCCGCCGCCGGCAAGGCGACCTTCGTCTCTATCCTCGGAGTAGAGCGGGCGCGGGCGCAAGCAGCCCTTCTGATAGATCAGGCCGTCGCGCATCTTGATTTGTTCGAACAAAGGGCGGAACTTCTGCGTCACGCGGCGCGATTTGTCGTCACCCGCCGCAGCTGAGGAGCGCAGCGTTGGATCGCAAACCGTTACCCAACATATCCAATCGGACGCCGCTGCTCGATCGGATCGACGTCCCCGCCGATCTGCGTCAGCTGCCCGAGGAAGACCTGCGGCAGGTCGCGGACGAGCTGCGCACCGAGCTGATCGACGCCGTGTCGATCACCGGCGGTCATTTCGGCGCCGGGCTCGGCGTCGTCGAGCTGACCGTGGCGCTGCACTACGTCTTCAACACGCCCTATGACCGGCTGATCTGGGATGTCGGCCACCAGGCCTACCCGCACAAGATCCTGACGGGGCGCCGCGACCGCATCCGCACGATCCGCCAAGGCGGCGGCCTTTCCGGCTTCACCAAGCGCTCGGAGAGCGAATACGACCCGTTCGGCGCGGCCCACAGCTCGACCTCGATTTCCGCCGGGCTCGGCATGGCGGTGGCGCGCGATCTGCGCGGCGAGAAGCGCAACGTCATCGCCGTCATCGGCGACAGCGCGATGAGCGCCGGCATGGCCTACGAGGCGATGAACAACGCCGGGGCGATGGATTCGCGCCTCGTCGTCATTCTCAACGACAACGACATGTCGATCGCGCCGGCGGTCGGCGCGATGAGCGCTTATCTCTCGCGCCTGCTCTCCTCGAAATCCTTCCTGTCGTTGCGCCATATCGCCAAGGAAGTGGCGCGGCGCTTTCCAAAATCGCTCGAAGACGCGGCGCGCCGGGCCGAGGAATTGGCGCGCGGCTTCGTCACCGGCGGGACCCTCTTCGAGGAGCTGGGCTTCTACTATGTCGGCCCGATCGATGGCCACAACATCGGCCATCTGCTCCCCGTGCTGAAGAACGTCCGCGACAGCAAGGAAGCGGGCCCGGTCCTCATCCATTGCGTGACCCACAAGGGGCACGGCTACCCGCCGGCCGAGAATTCGGAAGACAAGTGGCACGCGGTCGCCAAGTTCGACGTGGTGACCGGGGCGCAGGTCAAGAGCAAGGCGAGCGCGCCGAGCTATACGACCGTGTTCGCGAAATCGCTGATCAAGGAGGCCGAGGCCGACGAGCGCATCGTCGCGATCACCGCGGCGATGCCGTCGGGGACGGGCCTCAACCTGTTCGCCGAGAAGTTCCCGAACCGCGCTTTCGATGTCGGCATCGCCGAGCAGCACGGCGTCACCTTCGCCGCCGGGCTCGCGTCCGAGGGGATGAAGCCGTTCGCCACGATCTATTCGACTTTCTTGCAGCGCGCCTACGACCAGATCGTGCACGACGTGGCGATCCAGAAGCTCCCGGTGCGCTTCGCAATCGATCGCGCCGGGCTCGTCGGCCAGGACGGCCAGACCCACGCCGGCTCGTTCGACATCACCTATCTCGGCTGTCTGCCGCATTTCGTGATCATGGCGGCGGCGGACGAGGCCGAATTGTTCCACATGGTGGCGACCTGCGCGGCGATCGACGACGTGCCGTCGGCGGTGCGCTATCCGCGCGGCGACGGGGTCGGCGTGCCGCTCCCCGAAAAGGGCGTGCCGCTCGAAATCGGGCGCGGCCGGATCGTGCGCGAAGGGACGAGCATTGCGCTGCTCTCCTTCGGCGCCCGGCTCGGCGAGTGCATGAAGGCCGCGCAGGAGCTGAGCGGCTACGGGCTCTCGACGACGGTCGCCGATGCGCGCTTTACAAAGCCCCTCGACACCGATCTCGTCAATCGGCTGGCGCGCGAGCACGAGGTCGTGATCACGATCGAGGAGGGAGCGATCGGCGGCTTCGGCAGCCAGGTGCTCTACCATCTCGCGATGAACGGCCTGTTGGACAGCGGGCTCAAGATCCGCACGATGGTGTTGCCCGACCTCTTCCTCGATCACGACAGCCCGCTGGCGCAATACGAGAAAGCCGGGCTCAACGCCCGCCACATCGTCGCGATGGCGCTCGCCGCGCTCGGCCGCGAGATCGCCGCAGAGCCGGCGCGCGCCTGAGCCGCGGAGCGCCGTGGCGGCGGCGAAGCAGCGCGCCGACCAGCTCCTCGTCGAGCGCGGCCTCGCCGAAAGTGGGGCGCGGGCGCAGGCATTGATCCTCGCCGGCCTCGTCTATTCGGGGACGCGCCGGGTCGATAAGCCGGGGCAAACCCTCGCCGCGGACGCTGCCCTCGAAGTGAGGGGCCGCGACCACCCCTGGGTCTCGCGCGGCGGCGTCAAACTGACCCATGCGCTCGACCATTTCGCGATTCTCGTCGCGGGCGCCGTCGCCCTCGATATCGGCGCTTCGACCGGCGGTTTCACAGACGTGCTGCTGGCGCGCGGCGCGCGGCGCGTCTACGCCGTCGATGTCGGAATGGGGCAGCTCGCCTGGAAATTGCGCCAGGACCCGCGCGTCGTCCTGCGCGAGGGCATGAACGCACGCTATATGACCGGCGCCGAGATCCCCGAGCCGATCGATCTGGTCACATGCGACGCGAGCTTCATTTCGCTGGCGACGGTGTTGCCGGCGGCGCTCGCGCTCGCCGCGCCGGCCGCACGTCTCCTCGCCCTCGTCAAGCCGCAGTTCGAGGCCGGGCGCGAGCAGGTCGGCAAGGGCGGCATCGTGCGCGACCCGGAAATCCACCGCCTTGTTTGCGAGCGTGTCGCGGCCTGGGTCGCCGCGCAGCCGGGCTGGAGCGTCGTCGGGACCACCGACAGCCCAATCCGCGGCGCCGAAGGCAACCGCGAATTTTTCCTTTGTGCCCGGCGCGACGCTACCTAGAACATCTCCGGCGTGATGACGTTCTGCGGCCGGTTGGTGAGCAGCGCGGCGCGCATCGTCTCGGCCGATTTCCTGCGCGTGTCGGCCTCCGATTGCGGCGTGAACCAGGCGGCGTACGGGGTGATGACGAGGCGGCCTTCGAGGCCCTCCTCGCGGGCGCGGTAGGCGGCGAGGATCTCCGGATAAGGCTCGGCGGGCGGCTCGACCGGCAAGACGTCGAGCCCGGCGCCGGCGAGATGGCCGCTGCGCAGCGAGGCGATCAGCGCGTCGAGGTCGATGATCGGCCCGCGCGCGGTGTTGACGACGATCGCACCCCTCGGCAGCAGCGACAATTCCCGTTGGCCGAGCATGTGGCGCGTCTCGGGGGTGAGCGGCGTGTGGACCGAGACCGTGTCGCTCTCGCGCAGCAGGTCTTCTAGGCTCGTCGCGCGCCCGACGCCGAGCCCCAGCTCGGCGCCGTTCGGCAGATAGGGGTCGTAGAACAGGACGCGAAAGCCAAAGGCGCGGGCCCGCAAGGCAACCGCCGTGCCGATGCGGCCGAGCCCGATGATGCCGAAGCTCTGGACGCCCGAGCGGCGCACCAATTCGCCCCTCACCGGGCCCCACAGCATCGGCGTCCGCCGCATCCGTTCATGATAGAGGACGATGCCGCGGCGCAGCGCCAGCGCCAGCGCCATCGCGTGGTCGGCGACTTCGGTCGTGCCGTAATCGGGGACGTTGCAGACGAGGATGCCGCGCGCCGCGGCGGCCTCGCGCGGCAGCTTGTCGTAGCCGACCCCCATGCGGACAATGACCTTCAACCGCGGGAAGCGTTCGAGATCTTCGGCGCTGACTGCAAAGCGCATGATCATCAGCCCGTCCGCCGCCGCGCAATCCTCGTCCGCCAGTTCGGCGAGCGACTTCACATGCCGTCGCCGCAGTGCGAGGTCGCCGCGATAGGCCTCGCGCTCGATCGCCTCGTCGGGGATCTGCCGGTCTTCCGGGTAGAGCACCGTCTGCGTCATTTGGTGTTCTTTCTTTTCATTATTGCAGACCCCCCATTTCGCAGGGAACGACAAGACAGGGGGTGAGCCTTTTCGGTTGATTTCCGGCCGATGCTACCGAAATGCTACCGAACGAGTTTAGGATCAAATGGTCAATTTTGAGGGTCAATTTTGAAAACTGTGCCCTTAACGCCTCCCCCGCCAAACATCGTAGCGCCGTAGAGGTTTCCGCTCGCATCGCCTGCGAGGCCGACGGGTTGGCAACTCGCGGCACCCTCCGGAAAGGGGCATAGAGAAAAGCTATAGAGCACCCGCTCCGTATACGTGCTCTGCCCACCCGTATCGCCGCGCACGAGTTCGAATACGGTGCCGCCCGCCTTGCGTGGAGCGCCGCCCGAGTTCGTGATTCCATAAAGGTTGCCGTGCGCGTCGCTGACAAGCCCGCCGGAGGGTTCGGCTCCATCGGCGCAGTTGGCGAGTGTGCAAAAGTCGTAAAGAACCTCTTCTGTTCCGGTCCGGCTTATCATGAACACGGCTCCTTTGCCGTGCGCGCCACCCGCGCTCGTCACGCCGTAAAGCCGGCCGCGCTTGCCAACCAGCAGGGGGCCGGGGCCGTTACCATCCGCGCAGTGGCTCACAGAGCAAAAGTTGTAAAGGATGGATTCACCTCCATCTAGGGACAGCTTGAAGACGACGCCCCCAACGGGAAGACCTACACGACGCCTCTTGAGGTGGGCACCACCGCAACAGGTGCTGCCGTAAAGCTCGCCGGTGGCGAAGACGACAGAGGTGGGATCCACGCCGTCAAGACAATGCGATCTACAAAAAGGGAAGCTGTGGAGCACGCTCTCTCCGCCGCTCGCCGAGAAAGCGAAGACCGTGCTGAGCGGCAAATCGTCCCCCCCGGTCACACCGTAGAGTTCGCCGTTGCCGGGAGCGATCAACCACTCGGGAGCCCTTCCATCAGCACAATTGGCGAGCGAACAAAAGCTGTAAAGGATGCTGTCGCTGTAGCCGCCGGTACCCGGTATGAGCTCAAAGATCGTGCCCTCGCCATTCGCGCCGCCACCTGCCGTCGTGCCGTAGAGATCGCCGAGGCTATCCTTCAGAAGAGTGCCGACTGGAAGAGCGCCGTCGGTGCAGCTGCCGAGGCTGCAGAAATTGTAGAGGACAGTCTCCCTGTAGGCGGTTCCGGTCTCGTTCGGGAGCAGCTCGAAGGCGACGCCTTGCCCCGCGGCCCCGCCGAGCTGAGTTATCCCGAAGATCACCGGAGCGCCGGGAGTAGCGTCAGGCTCCAGCAGCAGGTAGCTCGGCTGCGACCCGGCGGCGCAAGGAACAAGCGGGGCTCCCGGGCAGAAGGTATAGAGCGTCGTGAACCTCGAGGCGTGCGCGGCAGCGCTTGCCGCCAATACTGCGACGGCGAAGACGGGGAGCGACAGAAACCGGCGCATCGGAGAGCGATCCTTCAGATCATAGCGGCGAAAGCCGGTATCCCACGGCGGAAATGGGTCCCGGCCTTCGCCGGGGCGACGATTTGGCAGCAGCCCATCACATAGGTCATGGCCGGCTTTCAGCGCTCGAGGCCGCCGAGGCGGCCAGCACGGAAGCGGGCGAGGTCCTCGGGGCCGAGATAGTTGATGTCGCCGGGCGTGGCGAGCCCCATCGCCGCGGCAAAGGCGCCGAGCCGCAAGCCGAGATCGAGGTCGCCGTCGAGAAGGCCGTGGATGAGCCCCCCGACGAGCGAGTCGCCGGCGCCGATGCGGTCCACCTTTTCGACCTTGTAGCGCGGCGCGACGTGGAGCGTGCCGCGGGCGAGCAGCAGCGTTCCCGGCTCGGCGTCGGGCGGTCGCGATAGGGCGACGAGCGGCACGCCGTAGCGCGCGGCGAGCGCCTGCGCGAGGCGCTCGCCGTCCTCGCCGAAATCGAGGACGTTCTGCGCGTCGCGCTCGGCCAGCACGAGCAATTCGAGATGAGGCGCCGCCGCCTCGAGCACGGCGCGCGCCTCGGCCGGGGTCGTCAGGGTGGCGCGGTAATTGAGGTCGTACGACACGCGTTTCTTCGCCGCCGCGGCGAGCGCCGCCAGATGCAGCACGAGCGCCCGGCAGCTCGGCCCCAGGGCCGGCGTGATGCCGGTCAGATGCAGCCAATCGCTCTTCGCGACGAGCGCCTCCCACGGCGCATCCTCGAAACCCAGCTCCGCGGCGGCCGAATGCTTCCTGTCGTAGATGACGCGGGCGGTGCGCGGCTCCGGCCCCGCCTCGTAGAACATGAGGCCGAGCCGGGCGCCCGTGATATGGCGCACCCAGCGCGTATCGACGCCGTGGCGCCTCGCCTCGCCCTCGACGATGCGGCCGAGCGGGCCTTCCGGCAGCCGCGACACCCAGGCGCAGCGGCGCCCCAGCCGGGCGAGGAGGGCGGCGACGTTGAGCTCGCTGCCGCCGACGCCGATCTCGAATTGCCGCGCCTGGTCGAGCCGTTCCATGCCCGGCGGCGACAGGCGCATCAGCGTCTCGCCGAGCGTCAACAGGTCGTAACGCAGCTCATTGGGGACGCTCGGCTGCGGCGCCTTCATCCGCGCGGACCGCCGGCAACGTAGATGACTTGGCCCGAGACGAAGGAAGCCTCCTCGCTTGCGAGAAAGGCGATGACGTTGGCGATGTCGCGCGGCACGCCGGCGCGCCCGACCGGGATCTGTTTGGCTCGTTCTTCCTTGTATTCCTCGGGGTCGCGGCCGATGCGGATCGCCGTCGCGCGCGTCATTTCGGTATCGATGAAGCCGGGGGCGATGGCGTTGGCGGTGATCCCGAAGCGCCCCAGCTCGATCGACAGCGTCTTCGTCAGGCCGATGAGCCCGGCCTTGGCGGTCGAATAATTGGTCTGGCCGCGGTTGCCGAGCGCGGAAACCGAGGACAGGCTGACGATGCGTCCCCAATTGCGCTTGACCATCTCGCGCTGCGCCGCCCGCGAGCACAAAAAGGCGCCGCGCAGATGGACGAACATCACGTCGTCCCAATCCTGTTCGCTCATCTTGTGGACGAGGTTGTCGCGCGTGATCCCGGCATTGTTGACGAGAATGTCGAGCGAGCCGAGGCGGCCCGCGATCTCGGCGGCCGCGGCATCGACCTCGGCCGCGATCCCGACATTGGCCTTGATCCCGAAGGCGGGGACGCCGTGCCGCCGCCCGATCCCGGCTGCCGCCGCCTCGGCGGCGGCGCCGTCGAGATCGCAGATCGCGATCGCGGCGCCGTCCTCGGCGAGCCGCTCGGCCGTCGCCGCGCCGATCCCGCGCGCGCCTCCGGTAACGAGCGCAACCCTACCCTCAGAGCGTTTCGTCATGTCCCACTCCGGTTTGTCCCTTTTCCACCCTGTCGCAGGACGCGTCGGGACGCAACCCCGCCGGGCCAGCCTCAGGCGAGGCTCTTCGACACCATCTCGTAGGTGTTCTTGCTGAGGCCGGGGGCGTCGAGGATGCGTTCGAGAGCCTGCCGCATCAGCCCCTGCCGGGCGCCGTCGTGCCGCCGCCAGCCGCCGAGCGGCTGGACGAGGCGGGCCGCCAATGTCGGATTGGCGGGGTCGAGCGCCAGCACTTCGTCGGCGAGAAAGGCGTAGCCCTCGCCGCTCGCGTCGTGAAAGCGCAGCTGGTTGCCTTGCGCGAAGGCGCCGACCAGCGCCCGCACCCGGTTCGGGTTGCGCCGATCGAAGGCCGGGTGCCGCGTCAGCGCGCGCACGTCGGCGAGAGCGCGCGGCAAGGACGAGCGCGCCTGCAGCGCGAACCACTTGTCGATGACGAGATCCTCGCGCGACCAGGCCGCGAAAAATTGGGCTAGCGCCGCCGCGCGGTGCGGCCGGTCGAGATCGACGAGGATCGCGAGCGCGGCGAGCGTATCGGTCATGTTCGCCGCCGCGTCGAATTGCGCCTTGGCGAGATTGGCGCCCTCGGCCGGGTCGGCGGCGGCGAGATAGGTGAGCGCGGTGTTGCGCAATGCCCGGCGGCCGATCGACGCACCGTCGATGCGGTAGGGGCCGGGGTCGGCGAGGCCTTCGTAAAGCTCGGCGAATTCCGCCTCGAGCGCCTGGCCGACGGCCGCCCGCGCCCGTTCGCGCACGCGGTGAATCGCCTCGACATCGACGATTTTCTGCTGGTCTGCGAGGAAGGATTCGCTCGGTAGATGGAGCGCCTCGGCGGCGAAGGCCCGGTCGTGCTCCGATTCGACGATCAGCTGTCGCATCGCCGCGACGATGTCGGGCTCCGCCGCCGTCTTTGCCTTGCCGTGGCGGTCGGCTTCGATCGCCTTGAGAAGGAGGTTTGTCGCCACCTGTTGGCCGGCTTCCCAGCGGGCAAACGGATCGGGCTCGTGGAGGGCAAGGAATTTTAGCCGGTCGAGGCCGAGGCCAGTCAATTTGACCGGGGCCGAGAAGCCGCGCAGCAGCGAGGGCGCGGGCCGCGCCGAGAGGCCGACAAAAGAGAAGCTCTGGCGCGCCTCGGCGAGCGGCAGGATGCGGGTCCCGGTTCGCGCCTCCGCTTCGTCCGCCAGCCGCGTCGGCAATTCCCTGCCGTCGCGGGCAATGAGGCCCATCGCGATCGGCATCGGCATTGGCCGCTTGTCGCTCTGCCCCGGCGTCGGCGGGATCGTTTGTGTGAGCGTCAACTCGTAGCGCTTCGCCGCCGGGTCCCAATTGTCCTCGACCGAGATCTCTGGCGTTCCCGCCTGCTCGTACCACAATTTGAAGGCGCCGAGATCGACGCCGTTCGCGTCCTGCATCGCCGCGAGGAAGTCCTCGATCGTCGCGGCATGATTGTCGTGCCGGGCGATATAGAGGTCCATGCCGCGGCGGAAGCCCTCGCGCCCCAACAGGGTATGGAGCATGCGGATGACTTCGGCGCCCTTGTTGTAGACCGTCGCGGTGTAGAAATTGTCGATGCGCAAATAGCTCTGCGGCCGAACCGGGTGGGCGAGCGGGCCGTCATCCTCGGGGAACTGCAATGCGCGCAACGCGCGCACCGTGGCGATGCGTTTGACTGCCGCGCTCCCCTGATCGGCCGAGAACAGCTGGTCGCGAAATACCGTCAGCCCTTCCTTCAGCGACAATTGAAACCAGTCGCGGCAGGTCACCCGGTTGCCGGTCCAGTTGTGGAAATATTCGTGCGCGATGACCGATTCGATGCCCTCGTAGTCGCTGTCCGTCGCGGTCTGCGGCTTCGCCAGCACGTATTTCGTATTGAAGATGTTGAGCCCCTTGTTCTCCATCGCCCCCATATTGAAGTCGCTGACCGCGACGATGTTGAACACGTCGAGGTCGTATTCGAGCCCGAAGGTGTCCTCGTCCCAGCGCATTGCCTTTTTTAATGAGGCCATGGCGTGGCCGCATTTGTCTTCGTCGCCGCGCCGCACCCAGATGGCGAGCGCGACCTCGCGGCCGGAGCGCGTCGTGAAGCGGTCGCGCACCGCGACCAGGTCGCCCGCGACGAGCGCGAAGAGATAGGAGGGCTTGGGGTGCGGATCGACCCATTTCGCCCAATGCCGCCGGCGCTCGCTCTGGCCGGCATCGACCGGGTTGCCGTTCGACAACAAGACCGGAAAGCGCGCCTTGTCGGCGACGATGGTCGTCGTGTAGCGCGCCGACACGTCCGGCCGGTCGAGGAAATAGGTGATATGGCGAAAGCCTTGCGCCTCGCATTGCGTGCAGTAATTGCCGCCCGACATGTAGAGGCCAGACAGCTCGGTATTGGCGGCGGGGTCGATGCGTGTCGCGATGTCGAGCGTGAAGGCGTCGGGCACGTCGGCGATGACGAGGCCCTCGGCATGGCGCGAAAACCGGTTGGCGCCGAGCGCCGCGCCGTCGAGCGCGACGGACAACAGCTCCAGCGCCTCGCCGTCGAGCGAAAGCGGCGCGTGCTTCTCGCCGCTTTCCGGGTTGCGGCGGATTTCGAGCCGCGATTTGACGATGGTCGCATGGCCGTCCAGTTCGAAGACGAGATCGACCGCATCGACGAGGAAATCGGGCGGCCGATAATCGGCGAGCCGGATCAACTCGGGTTGCTCGGCATCGGGCAAGGCGTCGGGCATGGGCTCTCACGCGGCTGCGCTGTCCGTCCCAGGCTACCCGATCAGCGCATCGCCGACGAGGTCCGCCACCTGCTGCCAGGCGAAGGCTGAGACGGCGCGTTCGAAGCCGGCCTTGCCGAGGCTCTCGCACAGCTCGGGATCGAGGGCGAACTTCTCCATCGCGAGCGAAAGCTCCTCGTCGGTGTCGACGAGAAGCCCCGTCTCGCCGTCGGCGACGAGCTCGCGAAAGGCGGCGCAAGCGCGGTTGGCGATCACCGGCTTCCTAAACTTCCAGGCCTCGCACACGACGATGCCGAAGCTCTCGCTGACGCTCATCGTAACGAGGCCGAGGCAGGCCGAAAGCGCGCCGAGGACGATTTCCCGCGGCTGGAAGCCGAGATAATCGACCCCGTCCTCCTCGACCGGGAGCTCGTCGTCGTCCGGCCCGATGACGACGAGATCGAGCTCCCAACCCGCCTCGCGCAACGCGCGTAGCGCGCGGATCACGCGTTCGTAGCCTTTTGACGCGGTCTTGCGCCCGAGCACGAGGAAGAACGGCGTCTCCGCTTCGTGCACCTCGCGGAAGCGCGCGATCAATTCCTCGCTCGCCTCCTCTTCGATATTGATGCCGCCGCCCGGGACGACGGCGTTTTTCGCCGGATCGCCCAATCGGCGCGCGAGATCGCGCGAAAACAACAGGACCTTGTCGGCGGCGGTCAAACTGTCGAGATAGCGCCGCCAATAATAAAACCGGTCCTCGCCGTGGAAGTGCGGCAGCACGACGATGCGCGGGCGCCGTTCCAGCCGATCGAGCGTCTCGACCGTGCTGGGCACGGTGTCGAAGGGAATGCCCTGCACCAGAACGACCTCATAGCGTCCGCCCTGCTCGGCAAGCCAAGCCTGCAGTGCCCACGAATGCGGCCCGCGCACCGAGGCGAAGGCCCGCTCTTCGGCTTCGGGCCTGGCCTGCGCGACGGCAGAGAGCCTTTCGACCCAGGCGGCGAAATTCTCGGTCGGCAGCAACCGGTCGAGTTCGAGGCCGAGATCCACCTGGGTCTCGCGCACCGGCGCCGCCGCGAGCGGCCGATTGCGCCGGGGCGCCGCGTTGTCGCCCGACTGCACCAACACCGATCCCCAATCCAAAAGGACGCCGAACGGCCGGTGGTCATTCGGCTCGGCATGCTCGTCGACCGTACACAGGATGATCTCGGGGCTCGCATCTTCGGCGAGCGCGAGTTTCAGCGAAAAGTTGTCGTCGATGTATTGCCGATGGAGTTCCGTCGTCTCGCCACCTCCGGCGCCGTTGCGCTCGACGGCCGAGACCACCAGCTGCTTCTGCCGCGGCGTCCAGCCGTCGAGGCAGAAGACGCGGGTGCCGGGCGGCAGCAGGAACGAGAATTCGCCGGACGTCCATCGCTGAACCTTGCCGTCGTAGTGCTCCGGCCAATAGAAGCCGCCGAGCGGCATCGCCGCGCCGTTCTTTCGCAGGCTTTTGACGAACGGGGCATAGAGGGCCAAATCGCTGCGCAACTGCGCGCGTTCGAGCTGCCGGCAGGTGGCGAGAAGCATGTCTTCGGGAACCGGGTCGGCGGCAAAGAGGCGGACGGCGTCGAACAATTCTCCGAGCACGCGCGCGGTGCCGCCGCCGGCGGCGAAGCCGCAGCCGAAATGATGCCGGTTGGCGAGCGGCCCGACGACGTCCACGGCCGCGAGCTCGATGGTGCGGAACTGCGGTCGCAGCCAGCGCAGCAGCTCGATCAGGTATTCTTCGGCGCCGCCCAAGGGCGGTTCGGTGTAGCGATAGGTGACGACGAGAAGGGAGCGGCGGCGCTCGGCGCCCGCCGGCCCCGGTCGGGCGCCGAGCCGCCCGAACCACTGGCGCAGCGGTGCCGTCTGGGCCTCCCAGCGCAGATGCCGCTGCGCATAGGCCCGCGCCTTGAGGGCGTATTCGGAACGCAGCTCGTCATCCGCCAGCAGGTGCCACAACACGGAAGGAAACTCGTCGCGGTCGACGACCCGGCCCACTCCCTCTCGCTCGACGGCAAAGCCGCGCGATCCCTCCGGCGTGCTGATCGTGGCCAGGCCGTGGGCGAGGTAGTCCGGTAGTTTGAGGCTCGACCCGCCGCCCGTCAGTACGGGATTGAGCGCGACGCTCCAGCCGCCGAGGATGCGCGACTTCGCCGCCTCGTCGACGCCGCCGCGCAGAACGACGTTGTCGGGGAGCGCATCGCTCGAAAGCGTCTCGCAAACGCCGCCGACGAATTCGAAGGTGACGTCCGGGAATATCGGGGCGACGCTGTCGACGATGTAGGTCGCCGCCTCGAAGTTCGGGGGATGGGCGGATCCGAGAAAGCCCACGACCACCCGGCCATTCGTCCGCGCATCGGCGATTGCGGGCGCGCTGCCGTTGCCGACCACGATCGCGGTGGCGCCCAGGGAACGAAAATGCTCGGCGTCGGCTTCGGTGCAGGTTGCCACCAGATCCGCTGTGGCGGCGAGCCGCCGCTCGATCTCCGCGACATAGGGGATGAGCGTGCTGCCCCAGGGATGGTGGGCGAGCAGTTGCCGCTTGATCCTCGCCTCCACATTGTGCGCGTCGTAGACGATCGGCAAGTCGGGCCGCGCCTTCCTCAGCCACTCGGCGACCGGCGCCATGTAGCAATGTTCGAACGTTGCCAGCGTGCTGCGCGAGGCGAGCTGGGCCGCGAGTTCGGAGAGGACGTGATGACCCGATACGAAGAGGGCCGCCGCGATATCGTTGGCGGAGACCTGTTGCCCGGCGTTGGCTCGCTGCTCGAACGACTGGTGCTGCGGCGATTTTTCGACCGTAATCTGCAGAAACCCGGGTGCCAGCAAGCCGACCTCGTAGGCAGGCCCGAAGGTGAGCAGGATGATGTCGGCCGCCAGCGCCCGCAGCACCTCCTTGATCCGGATGCTGCCGCCGGAGGCGGCCGCGTCGATCGGGTAATCGTTGAGGGCCAGGAGCAGGGGCTGCCGCCGCGGCGTCTTTCGCCGCCGGCTGTGGCCGGGCGCGGCGTCGAGCGCCGCGAGTTCGTCGCGGAACTGCCGCGCGATGTTCGACCAGCTGTATCTATCGCGCGCCAGCGCGAGACCCGCCTCGGCCATCCGCGTGCGCTCTTCGGGGTTCGCCAAGATCGTGCGCACGGCATCGGCGAATTGACGGCGTGAGCAAACGATCGCGTGCGTGCCGCTCTCCACCCCGAGCCCGCGGACCGCCTCGGGGGTCGCGACCATCGGCAGAAACCCGGCGAGCGCCTCGATCGATTTGAGGCTTGTTCCCGAACCGCGGACGACCGCATTGACGAGCAGGTCCGCGGCCACCAGGGCCGCTTGTTTTTCGGCGCCGCCGAGCGGTCCGGTCAGGCGGACATTCTCCGGCAGGTCGCGGCCGCGAAACGCCTCCGACACGCCGCCGGCTATGATCATGTCGCATTCACCAAGGTCGGCGGCCAGATCGAACAGAAACTCCGCCGCCTCGACATTCGGTTGGTGCCGCGAGGCAAGAAACAACAGTTGCGGCCGCTCGTTCGCCGCGCCCGCGCGCCGGCGTCGCGCCGCCTCCACCGGCGCCAGCTCCGCCTCCGCATATCCGTTGGGACAGTAACGCAGCCGCTCCGGCGAAACATCGTAGACGAGGCGAAACTTCTCGCCGTCGGTGTCGGAGGTCGCGAAGACGAGCTTGGCTCGCGCGGCGAGATCGCGCTCGAGGTGAAAGAGCTTTTGGAAACAGCGGCCGCTGCCTTCCCCCGACAGGTTCGAGGATAGGAGTCCCAGCTCGAAATTGTGGGAATTGTAGATTTCGCAGCCTGGGGGGAGGTCTCGGAAAATCGCCTCGGAATAGGGAAACTCGTGGATGACCGCGGTGGCCGACCGGGCGAGCCGCACCGCGGCTTGGCGCAGCGCGCAATTCGGGTCGCTGACCGCGAGCGCGAAGGCGAGCCCCGAGAGGTCGCCCGACACGCGCGAACCCTCGAGGGTCTGAAAGGCGCGGCGCCAGCCCTCGTCCTTGGGGAAGCGGTGCTCGCACAAGGACGGGGTATGCCAGATCTCCTCGTAACGCGTCCCAAAGTCGGTCGAGGTGACGAGATCGATGTCGCAATATTCCGACAGGGCGCGGTACAAATTGAGGTAGCGCAACTCGCCGCCGCTCGCGGCCGGCGCAAAGGCGGGAAAGAAGTTGACCGAAACGAGCCGCGGCCGGGGTCGAGTACCTGCGCGCGGCATGAGAAGCTCGCTCAGGCTCCGGAATCGCGGCCGGCGGGGGGTGTCGCAGGTTGCCCCGGCGCCGGCGCAGCTGCGCCGGGCTCTTCGCGCGCGGCGCCGGCCTCGCCGTCCGGTTCCGGCGCAAACCCGATCATTCGCGAAAAATACCCATCGGCGCCTCCGGCCCCCTCGGGCGCCGGGTCCCGTGCGGTGCCGTCTTGCCCGCGAGTGAATTCGGCAAGCCGGCTCAGGTACCGCGCGGCCAGAACAAAAAATGGTTCGCAAGGAGGCGCTTGGGGCATCGATGCCTCCCGTAATACAGGTGCGCTAGCCCGTCAACAGCGATGCCTCCCATTATCGGCGGCTCGCGCAACTCCGATCGACCGGTCAGCGAGGCGCGGTGGCGCTGCCGCCGCGTTTTCGGCGCCTGCGATACCGGCGCAACCGAGCCAGCAGGGCGAAATACAAGGAGGTGCGCAGGCTGAAGAAGATCAGCGCCACTGCCAATGCGCACAACAGAGCCGATGGGACGCCGACCCCCGCAATAAGCCACGGCGGCTGTTCCACCCAGCCGCTGTCCCCGCTCAGCGGCACGATGACCCCGGAAACCGCGAGAAGGAACATCAGGATGCCGGCAAACCCACCCAAGTGGCGCGCCATGTTAGACAGGTCGGTCAGGTATTGGCGCCAAGGGCTCATACATCAATTCCGCAGCTTCCGGCTTCCGGCGATCGCGTTCGGTGAGCGCCTGATCGCCTCGACGGGAGGCGAGATTATAGGATGGCGACCGACCATCGATCAAGTGGGGCGATGCTGGCACAGCAGGAAGGGCTCGTGCTATGAGAATAAGCGAGCGATTATCGCACAGGGCCGGCCGATGCGTGCGCCGCTGTTCTTCGCCTTTGTCTTCGCGGTGTTGTGCGCCGCTAGAGCATCTGCCGGGGCGCAACCCATTCCTTCCGGCGCGCGGCGGCACTCGGCATGATTTACATCGCCCCCTCGCGCACTTCGGCCGAAAATGACGACATCGTCCGACACGCCGGCGGAGTGAGCCCGGGGATGGTGGAGGGCCTGGGGTATTTGTGAGGAGGGCCGACCGATGGCCGCATCGACCCGTGCGAGGTGCTGCCCGACCGCGCGACGGAACCCAATGCCGTGCGCTGCGCCGATCTCCCCGTCGTCGATGAAGCGCTGCATCAGCGGTAGTCCCTGACCGGGGCCTGAGCGAATGCCCGAATTCATCACCATCGACCACTGCGGGGACAGGTCGAGCTTGCGCTATCTGGCGCGAGGCGATCCTTGTTCGCTCGTTATGCTGCACGAATCCGCTGGTGTCATCGAACAATACCTTCATGCGGCCGGTCGAATCGACGACGTCGTTTTTGTTCTGACCTGGTCGTGGCACTGCGATCGGGAAAAGGCAAAAACGTTCTCGGCCTACATCGATCGTCTGTGCGACGCGTTCCCGCGACAAGCCGCGACCATAAGGAACAACGTAATTTTCGCCATGAATTCTCCCGAGGAGACGCGATGGTTCTCGGAGGCGTTGCCGGGGGTTCGCGTCGTCACGGTGAATAACGCCTGCTTCTTGTCGAAAGACGTGTTTCGGCCGTCACGCGGCAACCTCGGCGAGATCTCGGTGATGAATGCCAAGCCGCTGGCATTCAAGAGGCATTTCTTGTCATGCTTGGTAAATCCCAAGGTATTCATCGCCTATAACGAAGAAATTGCAAAAGGCGACACGGACTATCGTGACATAACCAAGTACGACGCTGCCGAGATCCACTGGGACATCGGCGAATCAGATGTGAACGAGATCAACGGTGACGGGCTGTGCGGACTGGCGCTTTCGGCGATCGAGGGCGCGTGCTACGCATCCACCGAATACCTTCTGTGCGGGCTGCCGGTGGTCAGTACCGAATCCGTCGGTGGCCGCGACGCGTATTACGATTCAGAGAACGCCGTCATGGTGGCCGCCAGCCCACAGGACGTAATGCGCGGTGTTTCGACGGTGCTGGCGCGGCGCGATGAATTCGACAGGTGGGCGATTCACCGCAGAGCGGTAGCCCGAAGTCGCGAATTCCAGCATTCGCTGGCGGAGGCGCTCGCCGCGGCAACCTCGGGCAGCGCGGGCCAATTCGTATCGTTGATCGAGGACGCCGTGTGCAACGACAACAAATTATGGGCGCACCGGAACTTTTGGGTGCGTGAGCTGCTCCGACCCGATGCGACGGAACGGTTCGCATCGCGGGCAAGGTCGCGATGACGCCACCACCGCTGAGTTTTACGTTTCGCGGCAAAACCATCGACGCAAACAGCTACGGCATCGACTATGTCAGGGAATTCGAGCGCCTGCTCGAGGACTTGCCGACCGCGCCCGCCGCCATTCTGGAGTGGGGCAGCGGGCTGTCGTCCCTGATACTGCTCGAGAAGGCCAAGCGGTGGGGAAGCCGCACCTTCCTCTCGGTAGATCACGATCAGGCCTATCAGGACGCGGTGTTCGCCGGCCGGCGGCTTCCAGATTTCCTGCAACTCGCCTGCCTCGATCTGACCGGTCCGTGCAACAACCAACGCGATCCCGAGCTCAACTACTCGACCTATCCGCTCAGCCGCGGCGAAACTTTCGATCTGATCTACATAGACGGGCGGCGGCGGCTCGAATGCGCCTACATTGCCGCGCTTTTGTCGCAGGACGAGACGCGGGTGATCCTGCACGATTACCGCCGAGCACGCTACCAACCGGTCCTCGGCCTTTTCGACGTGCTCGACGAGGGCCCGCGGTTTCGCGTGCTGCGCGTTCGCAGGGAGCTCTCTCAGGGGCTGACCGCGGCGCGGAAGCGCATCGCGGTGAACCCCGCCCCCCCTGCGATGGCCGCGCTCGAGCCGGTTCCCGCCAGCGTCGCCGGCGAGGCGCTCGGCTTCGCGCTGCAATGCGCTTTCGTCTCGCGGCGTCCGAATATCCTATTCCTCGGGATGGATACCGGCTCTACCGGGTTTCGCCGCTTCGACGACGGGATATCGACGGTATCGTTGTTGTGCGAGTTTCTCGGCCGAGGACATCTGCTGATAAGTCCCTGGTGCTTCATCGACCGCTCCAGTCAGTGGCAGGATCGGCTTCGGCACATCAGCGAGGTGGCCGCGGCCTACCCGGAAATGAAAGTCACCTTCTTCTGCAACTCCCCGAGCGAGCCGCCCGTCGTCAAACAGCATGGTTTGGACGCGGTATTGCTCCATCAGAATGCCTTTGTTAACGAAAATACGTTCCGGATTATCCCAATGCAAAAGGAGTTCGATGCCGTTCTTCAAGCGAGCATGGTGCCTGTCAAACGCCATTATCTCGCGGAAAATATCAAGAGTCTGGCTCTGATCTACTCGCGGTACGGATATTTCGACGATTATTTTCCCGAGGTGCAGTCCGTATTGAAGCATGCGACGTTTCTCAACGGCGATCCGAATGCCGGCTCGCATCGCCAGTTCACGTCCGAGGAAGTTGCCGGGCATCTGAACCGGGCGCGCGTCGGCTTGTGTCTGTCCGCGGTCGAGGGCGGAAACTATGCGAGCGTCGAATACATGCTTTGCGGGCTTGCGGTCGTCAGCACGATTGCGGAGGGCGGGCGGGAGCTGTTCTTCGATGATGCTTTCTGCAGCGTCGTCGAGCCGGACCGGGTGGTGATTCGACAGGCTGTCGCAGAACTCATTCGGAAAAAACCCGATCCGCAAATGATCCGCGCCGCGACGTTGCGCCGCATGGCCGCCTACCGCGCGCAGTTCGTCGACTTTGTCAATGCGATTAAATCTTCGCAGGGGTGCAAGCAGGATGCCGATCGTGACCTCGAACGCATCATGTCGGGCGCTTGGTCCTGCTGGTCGTATAAGAGCCTCGAGGCGATACGTGCGCATTATCGCGGCGGCTAGGCGCGATCGGGGCTGATCCGCGCCGGCAGCAATTGACATGCGCGCGGCGTTCCCCGGAGATTGGGCCGGGCGTTCGGGGAGAGGAATGATGTCGTTCGACCTCGTCATCAGGAACGGCACCGTCGTCGACGGCTCCGGCATGCCGCGCTACCGCGCCGATGTCGCGGTCGCGGGCGGCCGGATCGTCGAGATCGGCCGCGTCCGCGCGCCGGCCCGGCGCACGATCGAGGCCGACGGGCTCGTCCTCGCGCCGGGCTTCATCGACGGGCACACCCATATGGACGCGCAGGTCGCCTGGGACCCGCTCGGCAGCTGCTCCTCCTGGCACGGCGTCACCAGCGTCGTCATGGGCAATTGCGGCTTCGCGCTCGCCCCCTGCGCGCCCAAGGACCGCGAATGGTTCGCGCGATGCCTGACCGCGGTCGAGGACATCCCGACCGAGGCGATGCTCGCCGGCATCGACTGGGATTGGGAAAGCTTCCCCGAATATCTCGCCAAGGTCGAACGGCTGCCGAAGGCGATCAATTACGGCATGTATATCGGCCATTCGGCCTTGCGCATGTACGTCATGGGCAGGCGCGCTCTCGAGCAGAAGGCGGGCGAAGACGACCTCGCGCGCATGGCGGCGGCGGTCGACGAGGCGATGCGCGCCGGCGCGATGGGCCTTTCGACATCGCGCGCGACGACGCACGTCACCCCCGACGGCACGCCGGTCGCCAGCCGCGTCGCCGATTGGCGTGAGATCGAGCGGCTCGCCGGCGCGATGGCGGCGCTCGACGCCGGCATCCTCCAGGTCGGCCCCGATATTTCGGGCGGCGCGGCGCAGCGCGAATGCCTCGCGCGCTTGCGCGCCATCGCGCTCGAAAGCGGCCGCCCGATCATGTTCGGCATGCTGGCGACAAGGCAGGGGATCGAGCCCAACCCGTGGAATTACCAGCTGCAATTCATGGACGAGACGGTCGCGATGGGCGGGCGCATGTGGGGGCAGGCGACGACGCGCTCGATCAACGCCGTCTTCTCGCTCAAATCCTATCTGCCGTTCGACCATCTGCCGGGCTGGCGCGAGTTGCGCGCCTTGCCGCTGGCCGAGCAGAAGCACCGGCTCGCCGACCCGCAGACGCGCGCCCGCCTCGTCGCGGCGGAAGCGCTGATGAAGCCGCGCAGCGCCGAATTGCAGGGCGGCGGCGCGGCCACGACCGATCCGAAAAAGCCGAATTACGACAACCTCTTCCCGATGTTCGACGTCGATTGGGAGGACCCGAGCGTCGGCGACCTCTCGCGCCGCCGCAACGCCCATCCGGTCGAGGTGATGATCGATTTGATGCTCGAAAACGAGGACCGCATGTTCGTCCAGCCGATCGTCAACGAATCCCCGGCGGACGTGCTCGGCATCCTCAAACATCCGCGCACGCTCGCGACCTTCTCCGATTCGGGCGCGCATGTCTGCCAGGAGATGGGCTCCTTGCTGCAGACGCACCTGCTCAACTACTGGGTCAGGAAGCGCCAGGCCTTCACCCTCGAAGAGGCGGTGCGCATGCTGACCTTCGACAACGCCTCGGCCTGGGAGTTGGAGGGCAGGGGCCTGGTGCGCGCCGGCTATGTCGCCGATCTCGTCCTCTTCGACGAGGCGACCGTCAAGCCGCGCCTGCCGAAGGTCGAGGCGGACCTCCCTTCGGGCGCCCGCCGCCTCGTGATAGAGGCCGACGGCATCGCCGCGACAATCGTCAATGGCGCCGTCGCCTTCGAGAACGGCCGCTCGACCGGCGATTTCGCGGGCGCGGTGCTGAAGGGCCGGCTGCCGCGCTGAGCGTTCTATCTCGTCGAGTCTTTCAAAACGGCGGTGGCGTACCCTCGTCGAGTTGCATGTCGAAGGCGGTGAGCAGCGCCGCCGTCGCCGCGTAATTCCCCATCAATGCCACAAGGTCGACCAGGCCGCCGCGCCCGAACTGTGCGAGCGCACGCGCAAAGGTTTCGGGCGCAACCCGGCGCGCAGCGAAAATCTCGCGGCCGAGATCGATGACGGCGGCATCCGTCGCGTCGAGCCCCTCTGTCGGGCGGCGCCGCCGGACGGTCTCGATGACGGCGTTGGAAATCCCCTCGGCGCGCGCCTCGGCCTCGTGCGCGGCCCATTCGAATGCGCTCTCGACTTCGCGGGCGACGGTGAGGATCGCCAGCTCGCGGGTTCGCGGCGCCAGCCCCGCCTCAAAGCGCAGATAGCGGTTGAGCGGGCGCGAGCGGAGCGATAGGCCCGGGCTGTGCAGCTGGATGCCGCCGGGCCCGTGCAAGCCGCGCAAGCCGCCGCCCTGCGGGTCGGCGAGCGTGTCGTAGATCCGCTGCCGTTCGGCATCCAGCTTCTCGCGCCGCGGCAACGGCAGCCGGCAGCGCGATTGGGGGTCGATATCGGGGGGGAGCACGGCGCTCATCCATTTGCTTCTGCGGCGGATGGGGCTGTGCCAAACTACGGCCGAGCGCGCAAGTGTCGGGAGCGGGAAATGACGGGCGGGATCGTGATGAGCGCCATTGCCTCGCATACGCCGCGGATCGGCATCGAGGCGCAGGCGCCCGCCTTTCTGCACGGCGTCATCGCCGGCGAATATGCATTGGGGCGTGCCATCGCTGCCCTCGAACCCGACCTGATCGTGCTGCAATCGGCGCATTGGGTGACGACCTTTACCTGGTACGTCACCTGCCAGAGCCGGCACAAGGGCGTGTGCGTCTCCGACGAGCTCCCCGATCTGATCCCAGGTGTGCCTTATGACCGTCCGGGCGACCCCGGTTTTGCTGCGCTCCTCGCCGCGGAGATCAAGGCAACCGGCCTTCTTTCGGGGCGCAACGAGGCCGAGCACTACAAATGGGATTACGGCACCTTCGTGCCGCTGCAATATCTCGACCCCGAGGAGCGCTTGCCCGCGGTGACGATGGGGACCTGCATCCTCGCCGATCTCGAGGAATGCTTTCTCGTCGGCAGGGCGATCCGCGAGGCGGCGGAGAAATCGGCGAAGCGCGTCGTCTTCGTCGCGAGTTCAGCCCTCTCGCACAAGCTCGTGCGCGACCCGGCGAGCTGGCCCACGCAATCGCACCAAGCGCTCGACCGCGAGTTCCTGGGGCTGCTCTCCGCCGGCAAGACCGGCGAGGCGTGGCAGTTTCTCGGCCCTTATGCGCAGGAGAGCCTCGTCGAGATGGGCGGGCGCAACATCGCCACCATGCTCGGCACCCTCGACGGCATCCCGGCAGCGCGGCTGAAGCCCGCGCAATACGGCGAATACGGCCCCTCTTCGGGGGCTGGCCACGTCAATTTCGGGATCACCCTCGCGCCGCTTTGATGGCGCGCCAGACGCGCTCGGGCGTCGCCGGCATTTCGATGTGGCTGACGCCGAGTTCCGAGAGCGCATCGACGATCGCGTTGACGACGGCGGCGAGCGCCGGCGTCGTGCCGCCTTCGCCGCCCGAGCGCACGCCCAAACGGTTGCTCGGCGTCGGCACCTCGGAGAGTTCGGTCGCGAGCGCCGGCAGCGTGTCGGCCCGCGGCATCGCGTAATCCATGAAGCTGCCGGCGAGCAGCTGGCCGCTTCCGGGGTCGTAACGGCAGTCTTCGAGCAGCGCCTGCCCGACGCCCTGCGCGATGCCGCCATGCGTCTGGCCGTGCAGGATCAAGGGATTGACGGCACGCCCGACATCGTCGACGGCGCTGTGGCGCAGGATTTCGACCGCGCCCGTCTCGGGATCGACCTCGACCTCGCAGATTTGCGTGCCGTAGGGGAAGCTCGCGACCGGCCGCGCCTCGTCGCACACGGCGGCGAGCGGCCCCTGTAGCTCGGGCGGCAAATCCGTCCGGCTCGCCGCCGCCGCGGCGACCTCGAAGATTCCGATCTCGCGGTCGGTGCCGACGACCCGAAAGCGGCCGCCGGCAAATTCGATGTCCGCTTCGCCCGTCTCCAACAGAAAGCCCGCGATCTTGCGGCCCTTGTCGATGATGTCGTCGGTCGCCTTGCCGATGATCGTCGCGGCGAATTTCATCGAACGGCCTGAATGCGAGCCGCCGCCGGCCACCACCCGCAGCGTGTCGTGGGCGACGTACTCGATGCTGTCGAACGGCACGCCGAGCCATTCGGCGACGAGCTGCGCGAAACTCGTCTCGTGGCCCTGGCCCGAGGACATCGTCCCCATCACCAGCTCCACGCGCTCGCCGGGCAGGACGGTGATCTCGGTGCGCTCGCGCGGCGCCCCGCTGGTGATCTCGACATAGTTGGCGATGCCGATACCGCGCATTTTGCCGCGCTCGAGCGAGGCCGCGCGGCGGGCCCGGAAGCCCCGCCAGTCGGCGAGCGCCAATGCCTTGTCCATCGCCTCTTCGTAATTGCCGTTGTCGTAGACGAGGCCGAGCGGGTTCCGGTAGGGCTGCGCCGCGGGCGGGATCAGGTTGCGGCGCCGCAATTCGGCCGGATCGACGCCGAGCCGGTCGGCCGCGAGATCGATCAGGCGCTCGATGACGAAGATGACTTCCGGCCGGCCGGCGCTGCGGTAGGGCGAGGTAGAGATCGTATTGCTGACCGCCGCCTGCCCATGGAAGAAGCCGGCCGCTATGTCGTAGACGCTGGAGACGAGCCCCAGCCCTTTCTGCAACGACACGAAGGCCGCCGGGTAGGCGCCGAGGTTGGAGAGGTTCCGGCCGCGCACGGCGAGAAATTTTCCCTCCCCGTCGAGCGCCAATTCGGCCTCGACCGTCAGGTCGCGGCCCTGATAGTCGCTCAAAAAAGTCTCGCTGCGGTCGGAGGTCCATTTGACGGGCCGGCCGACGCGGCGCGCCGCCCAGGGCAGCAGGGCGTATTCCGGGTAGAAGAGATTGCGGGTGCCGAAATTCCCGCCCATCTCCTCGCAGAGGACGCGCACCCGCTCCGGCGGCACGCCCAGCGCCTCGGCGAGGTCGAGGCGCAATTTGGCGACGCCGCGGCCGCTGCCCGAATAGAGGGTGTAGCTTTGCGACGCCGGATCGTAGGCGGCGAGCGCGGTGCGCGGCTCCATCGGCACGCCGGTGACGCGCTGCACATGGCTGTCGAGGCGCACGACATGTGCGGCGCGGGCAAACGCCTCGGCCGTGGGCGCCTCCTCGCCGGTCTCGATGTCGAGGCAGATGTTGTCGGGCGCCTCCTCCCAGAGGCGCGGCGCGGCGGCCACCACCGCATCGGCGGCGCGCACCACCGTGGGCAGGATCTCGTAGGCGACATCGACCCGCTCGGCGGCATCCTTCGCCCCTTCGCGCGTCTCGGCGACGACGACCGCCACCGGCTCGCCGACAAAGCGCACGCGCTCCTTCGGCATCGGATAATGCGGCGTCGTCACCGGGGCGCGGCCGCGCAGCCGCGGCGTGAGGTCGGGCGCCTGCATCAACCGCGGGGCGTGCGGGATCGGGCCGAGCCCGTCCGCGGCATAATCGGCGCCGGTCAGGATCGCGAGCACGCCCGGCATGCCGCGCGCCGCCGCCGCGTCGATCGAAAGAATCCGGGCATGCGCGTGCGGCGAGCGCAGAAAGACGGCGTAAGCCTCGCCCGGCAGGCGAAAATCGTCGTGATAGCGGCCCTTGCCGGTGAGGAGGCGGAAATCCTCCTTGCGGCGGACCGGCTCGCCGATGCCGCTCGCCGCCTTCGCCGATGAATTCATGGGTTCCTCAGTCTGTGAGCTCTACGCCGTTTTCGGCGGCCCACTCGCGCAACGCGGCTTTCTCGGCCTTGTCCGAGAATTCGTGCCAGCCGTCGAGAAGGCGCCTGCGCGCGAGCAAATCTTTGAAGCGGGCGTAGGCGCCCTTTCGGTTGAAGATGGTGCGGACTCCGAAGAAGGAGCGGCAATAGATTTTTCCGGTTCGGCGGTCGAGCACCGCCTCGTTCTCGCCGTCGCCGCCGAAATTGACGAAAACGAAGGCGTCCTCCGGGTCGGAAAAGCTGACGGCCATCCGTTCGGCCTCGTTCTTTGCGCCGCTACAGCCTTACTCGGTGAAACGAAAATGTCGAGCGGGAGCGATGGCCCCCCAGGTTGTCCCCGATAGGCTATCCCGGCGCGAAGCGCACGACGGCGATCGGCGGCAGCCGCGCTTCGGGCATCGTCCAGGAATCCCCGCCGTCTTCGGAGATCCACAACCCGCCGCTCGTCGAGCCGAAGGCGAGCCGCTCGCCCGCGCCGTCGATGTCGAGCGCGTGCCGCCACACGAGATCGTAGGCGTGGTGCTGCGGCAGGCCGCGGCTCAGCACCTCGAAGCTCTTGCCGGCGTCGCGCGTGCGGACGACGACGAGCTTGCCGTCGACCGGGATGCGGCACTCGTCCTTGACCGCGGGGATGAACCAGGCGGTGTCGGGATCGCGCGGATGGGCGGCGACGGCGAAGCCGAATTTCGACGGCCGGATCGCCGTCACCTCATGCCAGTTGGCGCCCCCGTCCGCGGAGTGGAAGACGCCGTTGTGGTGCTGGCACCAGACGATTTCGGGGTGGGCGGCGCAGCGCGCGAGGCGGTGGACATCCTGCGCGATCGGGTCCTCGCGGCGTTCCGGCGGCATGTATTCGGCGTACATGCCGCGGTTGATCAGCCGCCACGAAAGCCCGGCATCGCCGCTCGCCCAGACCCCCGCCGTCGAGACGCCGATGCGGATGTCGGCGGGGTCGCGCGGATCGACGAGGACGGAATGGATGCCGGGCTGTTCGCCGCCGGCGACGCCCTGCCACTCGCGCCGGCGCGGCATGTGCCAGAGCGCCCCGTTCAGCGACCACGACAGGCCGCCATCGTCGGAGCGAAAGAGCCCGCCGGGCATCGTCCCGGCCCACAGCCCGCCCGCGACCCCGCCCCATTCGATCACCCAGATCTTGCCGAGCGACCAGGGATGCGGGTCGTCCAGGGCGCTTTCCGGCTTGGCCGGAAAGGCGGGCGTCGCGACCTCGCGCCACGCCTCGCCCGGGTCCCGGCGCCACAGCTTCGCGCCGAAATGCCCGAGGTCGAGTGCGGCGAAGAGGGCGCCATCGGGCGTCTCCAGCAGGGCGGACACCGGGTCGCCGAGAAAATGCGCCGCGACGACCTCCCACTGGCCGCCCCGGCGCGCCAACTCGAAAAGCCCCTTGCGCGTCCCGACACAGAGCCGATCGGATATGTTCCCCTCCCTTGTCAGCCGCCCGAGAGCGCCTGAAACACATGGATCTCGTCGCGCGGGCCGATCTGATCGGCGAGCCCCTCGCGGTCGCGCGCCGGCTCGCCGTTGACGTAGACGGCGACGTGCCGGCGCAGCGTCCCCTGATCGTCGAGCACATAGCCGCGCAATTCCGGCCGCGCGGCGAAGACCGCGGCGAGCGCCTCGCCGAGCGTGGCGCCCGCGACCTCGACGGGCGGCGCCGCCAGAAACCGCTGCAACGCCGGCGTGAACGAGACGATCGCCATTTCCACCTCGCCCTTGACAGATATGTTGATATCAACTCTAATGCAGCATGTCAAACCGCGAGCACCTTCCTTACGAAACCACGATCGAAGTGCGCGACGCCTGCCTCTGCCTGCACCTGCAGCGCGCCGCCCGCGCAGTCGGCCGGCGCTTCGACGCGGCCTTGCGCCCGCTCGGCCTCACCAACGGGCAGTTCTCGCTTCTGATGTCGCTCAACCGGCCGCAGCCGCCGACGATCGGCGGCGTCTCGGCATTGCTCGCGATGGACCGCACGACCCTGACCGCCGATCTGAAGCCGCTGGCGCGGCGCGGCCTGATAACCGTGACGCGCGACGACCAGGACCGGCGTTCGCGCCGCCTGAGCCTGACCGCGGAAGGCCGCGCGCTGCTTGCCGCGGCGGTGTCGGTGTGGCGCGAGACGCATGCCGCGGTCGAGGGGCAGGTCGGCGAGGGCGGCCCCGAGCGCCTGCGCGCGACGCTCCTGGCGCTCTCCTGATCGAAGGCTCAGCCCGCCCGGAAGACGAGCGCGAGAAAACCCGGATAGGCGGCGAGGAGCAGGATGCCCGCCTTGCGGCGCAGCTCGCGCTTCGGCAGGGCGAGGCCGAGGGCGAGCGCCAGCGCGCCGAGCATCGACAGCCACGGCAGGCGCAATGCCGGGGCGTCGAGGACCGCGAGCGGCCGGGCGAGGGCGCCGGCGCCGAGCGTCATCGTCACATTGTAGGCGAAGGACCCCATGACCGCCGCGACGGCGGCCTCGCCGGCGCCCCGCCGGCCCGTCGACCAGGCGAGAACGACCAGCTCGAAGCCGGTGGCGAACCCGACGGCGCTGAGGCCCAAGCGCAGTTGCGAGGCTTCGCCCTCGGCGAAATGCCGCACCGCGTCGACGAGAAGGCTCGCGCCGATGATCATCGCGGCGACGCCCGCCACGACCAGCATGAGATCGCGGGCGGCACGCGGGGCTGCGCCGCGCCTTGCCCTTTCGCGGGCCTCCGCGATCTCCGAGACTTCCCCGAGCCGCGGCGGCTGGCGCTCGAGCCGCCAGATCAATCCGACATAGGCGAGATAAAGCCCGATAAGGACGGCCCCCTCGGGGCGCCCGACCGCGCCGCCCCAGGCGGTCCACGCCGCGAAGGCGCCGAGCGGCAGTGCCAGCGCGCCATAGGCGATGACCGCGCCGCGGCAGGGGAGCGGCGCCAAGACGGCGCCGAGCCCGAGTGCGACGAGGCAGCCGGTGACGTTGGCGCCGATCACGTCGCCGAGCGCGATGCCGGGCGCGCCCTTTACCGCCGCCGTGACGACGGTAGCGAGCTCTTCGGGCTCGGCCCCCGCCAAGAGCAGGGCGAGCGCGAAGCTCGACACGCCGAGCGTCACCGCGGCGCTGCCCAGATGCTCGGCGAACGCCTCGGCGCCCCAAACGACAAGGCCGATGCCGCCGAGAAAGGCGACGATCCAGACGGCGATCACGGGCAGCGTCTCATTTCGAACGTTGCATCGGCGCTATGCGTGCTTCGAGGACGTGCCCGCCTATCCTGAGCCGCCACCGCAAGGCGGCGTCTCGAAGGGCGGGCGCTTCCCGGCATGACGAGGTTCATGGTGGCACTACGAAAAATCGTCATCCTGAGGGCCCCGCGCAGCGAGGCCTCGAAGGGCGGGCGCTCCTCGGCATGACGAGGTTCATGGTGGCACTACGAAAAACCGTCATCCTGAGGTGCCTCGCGCAGCGAGGCCTCGAAGGACGCATGGCAGCTCTCGACGGCAAGCCGATGCACTCCTCGATCACGCTTGACAACCAGGATACATGTAACTACACTTTATTCATGTCCGCCGATGCCGATATCGCCGAATGCACCGCCTGCCTGTGTCTCGCCTCGCGCCGCGCCGCGCGGGCGTTGACGCGGCTCTTCGAGCGGCAGCTGCGGCCGCACGGCATCCGCGCCACGCAATTCACCGCGCTCGTCGCCCTGAGCATGTCGGGGCCGCTCTCGATCGGCGCCCTCGCCGGCGCGATTGGCGTCGAGCGCACGACCTTGTCGCGCAACCTGACGCGGCTCGCGGCGCGCGGCTGGATCGAGATCGCCGGCGCCGCCGATGACGCGCGCTCGCGCATCGTCACGGTGACGCCGCAGGGCCGCGCCATTCTCGCCGCCGCCTTGCCGGCTTGGCGGCGGGCGCAGGGCGCCGCGCAGGCGGCGGTCGGCGGCGCCGGCGCCGATGCGTTGCGCGGGCTCGCCCGCATACGGATCGGATAGGCCGGAGGAGGTCGGCTCCTGCGTTCAGCTCGTGCTGGTATGTGTATATACATATAAAGGAGTTGTGTCATGCTCGATGCGATCGGGATCATCTTCGCGGCGACGGCAATCGGTGTCAGCCTCGTCGCCGTCGCCGGCACGATGGTCCGGCAGCCGCAGCGGCTGGCGCTCGCTGCGGCGGCGGGCGCGTGGATCGGCGTCGCGGCGGCAATTGCCGGATCCGGGGCGCTGGCGAGGCTGCCGGTGCTGCTCGCCACCTTCGCCCTGCCGCTTGCTGCCGCGGCCGCCCTCACGCTTCTTTCCGGGCCGGCGCGCGCCTTCCTGTTGGCGATGCCGATGCCGCTTCTCGCCGGACTCAACCTGTTTCGCGTCGGCGGGGTGTTGTTCGTAGTGCTCGCATCGGCCGGGCGGCTTTCCGGGCCATTTCCATATTTTGCCGGGTGGGGCGACGTGATGACCGGCGCGTTGGCGATACCGGTCGCGTTGCTGGCCGCGCGGGGATCGCCGAACGCGGATCGCCTGGTCGCGGCGTGGAACGCCTTCGGGACGCTCGACCTCGTCGTCGCGGTGATGCTCGGCGTCGCCTCCCGAGAGGGCTCGCCGCTGCAGCTCATTCACGCCGGAGTCGGCAGCGCGGCGATGACGGCGCTGCCCTGGGCGCTCGTCCCGACGGTGCTGGTGCCGTTCTTCCTGGTCCTCCATGCGAGCATATTTGCGCAGCTGCGGGCGCGCATGCCGGGCAACGCAACGCGGCCCCTGATGGCGGCTTGAGGGCGCGGTGCGGCGCGTCGACGGGGCGACGCGCAGCGCCGCTCGCTGCCGCCCGATTTGCTAGGCGTTGACCGCGACGAGTTCTTCGCGCCTCAGCCCGCCGCGTACTCGCGCGACCAGCTCCTCCGGGTCGTAGGGGATGCCGACCGGGTTCTTGTCCGCCTTCGAGCGCCGCCGCATATAGGCGTTGCCGTCGGCCGCGACCGCGAAATTATCGACCAGCAGCTCGACCTGGTTGCCGTCCGGGTCGTGGTAGTACATCGAGGTCGTGATGCCGTGGTTGACGCAGTGCTGCGGCCGGATGCCGATATCCTTCAGGCGCAAATAATTGTCGACGTATTCGTCGAGGTCGGCATAGGTGAAGGCGACATGGTGCAGCCCCGCCGCCCTCGGGTGGTGCTCGGCCAGCGGCCCGGGGTCGAGGAATGCCACCCGATGGTGCTCGTCGTCGTAGCTGACGAACGAAATGCGCTCGGCTTCGTAGAGGATCTCGGCGCCGAGCACCGTGCAATACCATTCGATCATCTCGCGCCGGCGGTTGGTCTGCAGCACGAGATGCGACAGCTTCGATGGCCTGGCCATTCTGTTTCTCCCTCCGAGGGTACGCCATGATAGCGCGAAGCGCGGGGGCAGGGCGAGAGAAGTCGCGCAGCCGCCGGCCGCGCTTGCCGAAGGGCCACCGTCGATGAAGTTCGGGCTTCGCATCCCCTCTTTCGCATCGGGGCCGGGAACGGCCTCCCTCGCCGAAATGGGCCGCTATCTTCGCCATGCCGAGGATCTCGGGTTCGAATCGGCCTTGACCATCGACCATTTGTTGCTCGCACGGCCCGCCTACAGCTGCACCTGGCTCGAGCCGATCGCGACGTTGGCGGCTCTCGCCGGCCTCACGCGCAGCATCAAGCTCGGCACGATGGTGCTCGTCCTGCCGTTCCGGAATCCGGCCTATTTCGCGAAGGAATGGGCAACCCTCGATGTGCTTTCCGGAGGGCGGACGATTCTCGGCATCGGCGTCGGCTGGCACGAAAAGGAGTTCGAGCTGATGGGGGTGCCGCGCGGCGAGCGCGGCCGGCGCATGGACGAGATGATCGAAAGCCTGACCGCGCTCTGGCAGGGCGGCGAGGTCACCTATCGGGGCAGATACTATCGCTTTGATGGTGTGACGATCGACCCCAAGCCGGTCCAGAGGCCACGGCCGCCGATCTGGATCGGCGGCGGCACGCAGCCCTCCGAGAAGGTTTACGGCCAGTCCGTCCCCTCGGTCGCCCCGGTGCTGCGGCGCATCGCGAAATACGCGGATTGCTGGATACCGCATTCCTCCGCGACCCCCCAGATGGTGCAATCCGATTGGCACCGGATACGGTCCTTCGCCGAACAGCAGGGCCGGAACCCGGCAACGATCGGGCGCGTCTACTCGAACTTTGTCTGGGTGCTGAAACCCGGTGAGCGCCCGGACTCGGCCACGCCGCATTTCTCGACGTTTTCCGGAATGGACCTCGACTACTGGCAGCGCTATTACCTGCTCGGCACAGCCGAACAGATCGCCGAGCATATCGCGGCCCGCATCGCCGTGCTCGAAGGCGGGGTCGACCATATTATACTGAACCCGCTCGATTGGAGCCGAGAGCAGCTCGAATTGATCGCGCACGAAGTGTTGCCTCGCGTGACGCCCCCTTGTTGCCGAAGCCAGGATCTGGAGCACTGACCATGCGCGTCGTCGATCTCAGCATGACGCTGTCGGATTGGGACCATAATTCCTTCGCGCCCGAAGAGACGTATTTCCGACTGCGGCCGATCGTCGGGTGGGAGGACAAGGGCTTCGTCTCGAACATGGTCGAGATGACGGTCCATGCCGGGACGCACATCGATTCCCCGCACCATTTCTTCCGCGACAAAACCTCGATTGAGGGGATCCCGGCCGAAGCCTTCGTCGGCGAGGCCGTCGTCCTCGATCTGTGCTTCAAGGGGACGCCGAACGCGCGCATCGCCCCCTCCGATCTCGACCGCGCGGCCGGCGCGCTCGCCGCGGCGGGAATCGCGCTCGCGCCCGACGCGATCCTCCTGTTGCGCACCGATTGGCCGCGCTCGCATTCGCCGTTCGACCCGTCCTGGTGGGACGAGTCGCCGTGCCTCACCAAGGAAGCGGCCGAGTGGATCGTCGCCCGGCGGCCGCGGGCGGTCGGCTTCGATTTCGCGCAGGAGGAAAAGGGCGAGGCGCAGGATTACGAAAAGGCCGAGGAGATCTTGCACGGCGCGATGCGGGTGCACCGCACGATCCTGCCCAACGTCGTCTTCCAGATCGAAAATCTCGTCAACCTGCACGAGCTGCCCTCGCGGGTCCGGCTGATCGCGCTCCCCGCCAAGTGGAAAGCGGAATCGGCGCCGGCGCGCGTCATCGCCCTCCTCGATTGAGCTGGCGTCCTCGCGCGGGAAGCTCGGCGAGCGCCGCCGCCACGGCCGCGAGGTCGAAGCGGCCGCGCTTCAGATCGTGGCCGGCACCCTCGACCGCGATGATCCGCGTCGGCGCCGCGATCAGCGCGACGGCCGAGCGCAGCTCGTCGGGCGAGCCGAACGGATCGCTCGTGCCTTGGACAAAGAGGCACGGCAGGGTGAGCCGCGGAAAATGCTGCGTGCGCAACTGCTCCGGCTTGCCGGGCGGGTGCAGCGGGTAGGAAAGGAGCAGGAGGGCCGCCGCGATCGCCGGTTCCTCGGCGGCGAGCATCGTCGCCTGGCGGCCGCCATAGGATTGCCCGCCGAGCGCGATCGGGCCCTCGACGAGCCGCCGCATCGCCGCGACTGCCCGGCGCAATCCGTCGCGGTCGGCGGCGGCGGAGGCCGGCGAAGGCGGTCCTTTGGGGCGCTTCTGCCGGAACGGCAGATCGCAGCGCAACACCGTGAACCCGGCGGCGGCGAAGGCGTTGGCGGCGGCGGCGAGGAGCGGCGCCTCGGCGTTGCCGCCGGCGCCGTGCGTCAGCACGAGGCCGCGGCGGCTCTCGCCCTCCGGGCGATGCAAATAGCCGCGGATG